>JACMLT010000360.1 GCA_014379455.1 Nitrospiraceae bacterium | reverse complement strand
AAGAATGTCCTGGAATTTATTAGCCTTGCCGACATTGCTAAGCTTGCGATATATCCACTGCTCTACTCTTTCCCGGTGTTCCTTTTGGGCTTTGTCATTGGTCAGGCTTTCACTGATGACGCGTTCCCACCAGGTGGAGGTGCGGGAACGAGGATCGGCCAATTTGGCCTCAAGCACTGGCGCATTCTTTTGGGTTTAAACATTGTCTTGACCCTTGTGGTCATAAACTTTGTTCCCTATCCGATTCGTTTCCTTTTGCTATTACAGCTCGTTGTTCCGTTATCCATAGCGTCTACTCATTTGAATATCGCCATGGTTTATATTCCGAATCCAGTTGCCAGAAGAACAATTCTAACTCTGCTGTTTATTGCGCCGATATTAGCGTTTGACTCCGGTGAAACCGCAGCGCATAAGATTAAAAACGGACGAGGTGACTTAAATGTTGATGCCCTCAGATCTAACATTGAATTGTCTGTTACGGATAAGAAGCCTGCAGGTTACGTCGGTTACCTGGGAAACTTCGTGGTCCTCTATGAGACCGCAACTGATCGGGTCGTCTTCGTGAAGCTCAAAGACAATGCACCTCTAGTTTTACAGCCAAATCAGATAAACAACTGATGTAGAGATGGAAATGAATAGAAGGGCCCTAATACGACGAATCCTACTAAGCCATTCTGGTCAGGTGTGAATATCATCTAGCTATAGGACTTAATAATTAGCGGGGGAGCTACTATGAAAAAAACAATCATGCACAACTTCATGGCTTTCGCGGTGGCGTGCGCGCTTATCCTCGCCTCGGAAGTTGCCCTCATGGCCTCGGATCCTGTCAGGCCCTTTGTGCCGGTTGGGCCCCCGGGGCCGGTCCAGTTCAATAAAATGACGTTGCCGAAGGCCCACTTGCCGCCCGTAAGCCCTAAGCACCCGAAGCATGGCGGGGTGCAACTCGGCCAGAGCTACGATGGTATTAACTTCCTCGACTCGGGCTACCTCCCGCCCGATACTAACGCGGCCGTGGGCAACAACTTTGTCGTCGAGACGGTCAACGTACACATCCGCGTTTTTGATAAGACCACGGGATCCCTCCTGCTCGACGAGCCGCTCGCACAGTTTTTCGGGGCGTCCTCGGGCGGCGACCCCTACGTGGTGTACGACGACAACGCCGACCGCTGGTACGTTTCGGCCTTTGACAGCACTAGAGAAGGGCTGTTTCTGGCGGTGTCGTTGGGCGGCAATCCGCTCCAAGGATTTCAGACCTACCAGCTCACAAACGTTGGCGGGTTCCCCGACTACCAGAAGCTTGGCTTTAACAAGGATGCCATCTTTATCTCCTATAATGACTTCGGTTCCGGCGGAGCTGCCGCTACGATTGCCTCGATCGACAAGGCGGCAGCCTTGTCAGGGACTCTGACCTATTTTGTCTCAAAACCAGCGTTCCAGTTCCGAGCAATGCCGCCGGCCCAGATGCACAAGGATCGTAAGGGAGGCGTCGAGTGGTTCGTCTCGACCGACGGTACGGATGCAGGTGGTAACACCATCCGTGTCACCAGGATGACCAACTATCTCAGCAACACGCCGAACTTCACATACACGTCACTGCCAGTCAAGGAGTACAGATCTGCCCAAACAGCCGATCAACCTGGCGGCACCGTCACCACCTTTCCAAATACGACAACCACTCAAGTCCACTACGACAATGGACGCTTGGTGACGGCCATGGCCTCCAGCACCGCGGCAGACGGGTTCGTCTATCCAAAGGGGCTCTACTACCAGATCAAAGTGAATGGTAATACGCCGAGGCTAATCAAGGAAGGCGTGATCGATCCAGGTCCGGGCGTGGCGGTCCAGATGCCGTCCGTGGTTGAGGACCAACAAGGCAACCTGGGCTTGACCTGGATAGAGTCCTCTAATGCCGAGTATCTGTCGATGTGGGTAGGCAACGTGTATACCAATGGTAACTTCTCCGCCCAACAAGCCGCTCCTGGCCTCGGCTTTTTCTTCTTCAGTTTCCGGATAGGTGATTACAGCACGATAGTGGTCGATCCGTCCGATGGCAAGACCTTCTGGTCAGCCAATGAATACGTCGGGTCCGACGGTGACAGCAATATCTGGCGGACGCATATCACTTCCTTCCGTGCCAGGTAGTAGAAGGAATCAAGATATGCAAGTTGCCGACTGTGCAGAGATTGAGCGCTCCATCCAAGGAATTCCTTGGACGGAGCAACGAAGAACTCTGCCAAAGACTGCCCTGCCCTTGGGGACTGCATAGGGCCCTCCCTAAGGGTGATAGGATCAGGCCTGAGTATTGACTTATTAATTATGAGACCGTCGACGCGTATGCTCCTCCGCATGGCCCGTTCACCACGCCTCGATGTTACCGGCGCGTTCTACCACGTGCTCGCCCGCGGGAATCGCCGCGCGACGATCTTTCATGACGACGCGGATTACCGCGCGTATCTGGCGCGCCTGGCGCGCTATCGCCAGCGCGATGGGCTGACACTCTACGCCTACGTCCTCATGCCCAACCATCTGTACCTGTTACTCGAAACCGGCGACCGGCCCCGCTCCCGCATCATGCAGACCCTCCAGTTTACCGCTGCCTTCCCAACGTGCTCACCTATCTGCAGCATCGTATCAGCAACGCGGAATTCGAAGCCGTCATTTTAACCAAAGTGAAGGACATTAAGACCACGTGTTTGGAATAATCGGGTGGGAGACTTATCAAGTTCGGAGAGGGCAGAGCATGTCGTCCAAGAAGACAGGAAAAATGCACGAGCATCTGTTGGTTGTGCTCAATACTCCACACTAAAAGCCAGGCAAAATGTTCTCTGTTTCGTCTAGACTGATGAGCGAACCAGGACTCGAACTACAACGAGAGCCTCACATCTATCTACCAAGAAACCCTGATCACGGTTTCACTCCCGGTTCGATTCCCGATTTTACTCCCGGTTCAGAATCTGCTTCAGTCGCAGTCAGTCGCAACAAAAATACCGAACCCCTTGATTTCACTCTTCTGGCATCGTAATCTGTCGTTCTGGATCGTCAGTGGTCGTTGAGTCGTCGGGCGCACTGCAAAACTGCGATGCAGCGGTTCGACCCCGCTCGGCGCCTCCAAACAGAGATTGCTCGACCCTGCCCGTCAAATACGCGCAGGGATATTTCAATATCGATGTTGGCCGATGTAGGTTGACGATGGAGCCTTTCAGAAATTGTATGTCAGGATTTATAGGAAAAGAGAATTGACGACTGTGGTAGAGAGTGTTAGAATCCGCGATGTTATGGGTCTACACGTCTAGCTGCTGTTCGCAGCTGCTCATCACATAGGTAGAGAAGAAAAGGAGAGAGAGGGATGGCCGTTCCACTTTCCCAGATGGCGACTGTTACGAAGTACGTGCTCACTCAGAAGCTGAGCGGGGTGAAGCGATATCCGCTCGTGTTGATGTTGGAGCCCCTCTTCCGCTGCAATTTAGCCTGCGCTGGCTGCGGAAAGATTCAATACCCTGATCATGTGTTGGATAAACGGCTCACGGTCGAGCAGTGCTTGGCTGCGGCAGAGGAATGTGGTGCTCCGATCGTCAGCATTCCCGGTGGTGAACCGATGATCCATCCTGAGATGCCCGCGATTGTCCGTGGACTGGTGGAGCAGGAGCGGTATATTTATCTCTGCACCAATGCGATTTTGATGGAGCGAAAACTCGATGAGTATCAGCCATCGAAGTTTCTGACGTTTAGTGTCCACATGGACGGCCTGAAAGACGAGCATGATTTGGCGGTCTGCCGGGATGGTGTGTACGATGTGGCCGTGAAGGCGATCAAGGCGGCGTTGAAGCGGGGGCACCGGGTCACGACCAATACGACTCTCTTCGACGATGCTAACCCGGAGCGCGTGCGGAAATTTTTCGATGCGATGATGGAACTCGGGGTTGAAGGCATGATGATCTCTCCTGGGTATAGCTATCAGAAAGCGCCGGACCAGCAGCATTTTCTGAAGCGAGAACGCACGACGGAATTGTTTTCCCGCATCTTGGGAAATCCTAAGAAGGGATGGCAGTTCAACCAGTCGCCGCTGTTCTTAGACTTCTTGATGGGGCGTCGGGAGTATGAGTGCACACCGTGGGGTAATCCGACCTATAACGTGTTCGGGTGGCAGAAGCCCTGTTATTTGCTCCAAGAGGGCTATGCAAAGACATTCCGTGAACTGATGGACAGTACGGAGTGGGATCGCTACGGAACAGGGCGGAATGAGAAATGTGCAGATTGTATGGTGCATTGCGGCTATGAGCCGTCTGCCGTTGAGGACACATTCGGTACGCTGTCAGGGTTTGGTCGCACCGTCAAGTTGACGATGCTCCCGACCTCGCGATGATAGCGTGTGATGCGTCGCTTGTCTCTCGCTGTTTGCAGAAGCTGCCAGCCATCTTCGTATTAGGCGTTTCACGTGTATCGATTCTTCAATGACCGACACCAAGAACAAAAATACGAGCGGAGTGAACGGATCGCCAGAAGGCCGTATATTTCAGCCTGGTTCGCTCAATGAGCTCATAGAAGCGGTGGAGCTGGCGTTCGATTATCGTGGCGATGTGACGGTGTCATTGAAGTCCGGCGAGTCGATCAGTGGGTATCTCTTCAATCGCCAGGTCAACGGTTCCGATTCCTATCTTGAGATATTCCCTTCCGATAGCGCTGAGACGCGGCGTATTCGCTATGACCAGATTGCCGCGATTGCTTTCACTGGTGAGGATACGGCCACGGGAAAATCCTGGGAGACGTGGGTTGCCAAGAAGGATTCAGAGCGGCGAATCGAAGTGGAACGGGTCGCAGCTGAGGCAAAAACCCGAGGGATTCTGTAAGCGCTCCGCCTGCCGATCATCTCTCTTTACATCTACGCGATTTCATCGAGAATGAACTTCTCCAAGTGCTTGAAAACGGGCTTGTCTTCCCGTCCTATCTTCCGTCGTTTCGTTGACAACGTGTAGGGCCTATGTTAAAAATCGGACCCTTGATATCGTAGGGCTTATTGGTATTCATTACGTTCTGTTGTGTGAGGCGGGGCCAGCGCCCTGCGCCGGAAAAAGGCTCAGCTCTGAGCACGTGAGGCAGAGACAGATTGTGCAGACTCAGTCGCGATGGCGGGAATGGATCATTGCCATTACCATCATCCTGGGTAGCTTCCCCTCGGTTGTTTTTGCAACACATGAAGCGGACCACCGGTTTACGGTCGAAGGGTTTGTCTGCGGGGCAGATGGGAAAGGCAGCCCGAACATAGATGTGCTTGTCAAGGATACAAAGATTTCCTCCGGGCAGATCGTCAAGACCGATGGAGACGGATACTACAAGGCGGCATTTCATCTTCATAACGACAATCTTGGCGATCCACTGTTGATTGAAGCCAATGGGCAGCAGCAACAACAGAAAGTCTCGTTTGATCCGAAAGATCTGGAAGCAGAACGAATTATTCAGATCAATTTTGGAACCGGTTGCATCGAGGACAGGCGCAGCACGCCGTTGTGGGTCTATCTAGGACTGGGGGCTGTAGCGGCGACAGTCGGTGGGTTCATCGGACTCAAGCTGATCCGTTCATCGCGGAAGCAGGAGCAAAAACGAGGACGATCGCAGGGGAAGCGAAAGCAGTAACTGAAGCGGTCCGTGGGGCTGATGTGCACCTCGCTGGATCGGTTACTCAAGGTGGTGGGGGAGTGCGCGTGGCCTCACAGTATTGTTTAACATCGACGCTTTTACAGGAATGACGATCGCCTCTGTAATAGCGTTTTTTTTGCCTGACTCCACAGTATTCGTTAAAATTTGTGGCGAAACAGCCGAGAAGGCGAGAAGGGTGATGGCGGGTTCATTTCACCGTCAGGTCTGTCGCAGCAGGGTATCGGCGTGCAGTAGAAGCTTGCGTGAGTGAGGTGAGGGCTAGTGTGAGAGTGAAACATTGTTGAGATGGCGAAAAGTGAGGGGTATGCAAAAGGTTATGAAGCAGACGAAAGTTTTACAGTTGGCGATGGTGCTGGGAATGGGGCTTTTCGTGGTGGCATGCGGAGGAGAAGGAGGAGGGGAGGGGCCGATCGTTCCGCCGCCTCAAGCTCCTGCCGAATGGGCCGATAAACATATGCCGGCTGGTTGGTGGACTGATGCAGCTAAACTGGAAGCGGGGCGGAAACTCTACGTTGGTGAAACCAACCCAGATGTGAATTGTGGCAGTTGTCATGGCAAGGACGGCAAGCCAACAAAGGCTGGGGCCCGTGATTTCCGAGTCGGCGAACGGATGAAGCTCTACTCCGATTCTGTATGGGCTTGGCGGATTGCTGACGGGGTTCCCAATACGAAGATGAAGGGGTGGAAGAGCAAGCTGTCAGACGAAGATGTCTGGAAACTGGTGTTGTTTGAGGCAAGTTTCGGGATGCCTGGGAAGAGATGGGATACCGAGAAGAAGTCTTGGATCGATGCTGCGAGCGTCTCGGCTGCTCCGGAGCCGGCGGGAAAGTAGACGGGGATCAGTTCAAGACTTTGTGCGGTAGTAACCCAGAAAAACTCCCTCCGCACGGATTTTCTTGGCGGTTAATTACCATGTTCGCGTAATGATGACCTAACATGCGATGCCTGAACGAATGGCTTTCGGCCACGGTCATGACCATATCTTCTCATTGCCTCCGTCAGTTCTTTTCGCGAAGTCATCGCACGGTTCACGGTAAAATGACGCTATCCTGTGTGACGCACAACCTCCTGCTGCCGAGGCCTCTGATGACAGGCTATGCGTGGAGTGAAGAGTCTATGGCAGGGAATCGGAAAAGAGGATAGGCCTTGGCTGTCTTGTAATACGCTGGCTCTATCTGAATCTAATAAAGAGAACGTATGATGCCGATCTATCAATGCCGGACAGCCTCCTAGCCAAGAGAGGCGTCGCAATATGATGAAAATGTGGCAGCGCAGTCTGGTGGCGACTTGTGCATTCCTGGTGTTGTTCGGAGGAGTGGCCTATGCCCAAACCTCTGAGGCGCCTTCGGTGGAGTTTTCCTATACGGGGAATCGGACGGCCGTATGGATCGTCGCCCAACTTCACACGCTATTTGGGGCATTCATTCTCGGTGCCCCGATCTTTATCGTCATCTCAGAATGGTTGGGGTATCGGAAGCAGGACCTTCGGTATGATCGTTTAGCCAAAGAATTGACGAAGGTGACCGTCATCCTCTTCAGCATGACGGCACTCACCGGTGGCCTGTTTATTTTTGTGCTCCTCGCAGCGTACCCACAGTTTACCACGTGGTTCATTAATCAATTCTATCTTGTGTTCGCGGTCATCTATCCGCTGATGTTCATCAGCGGAACCATCGTATTGTACATGTATTTCTACATGTGGGATGTCTGGAAGGGTGAAAAGAAAGGGCGGCATATCGCTCTCGGCGTGCTCTTGAACCTCATCTGTATGGCCACGATGTTTGTGATCAACGGTCCGACGTCGTTCATGAATACGCCGCCGAAGACGGAAGGTATCTCGCCACAGGATTTCCTTGTCGCCGCAACGTTGTGGGACAAGATTGCGAACCAAACGTGGATGCCGCTGAATCTTCATCGGATTGACGGTAACGTGGCGTTCGGGGGATTTGTAACGGGCATGATCGCTGCCTACATGTATATGAGAGCAAAAACCCAAGAAGAACGGGCCTACTACGATTGGATGGGCTTTGTTGGAAACCTGATCGGCGTGGGTGCGATGTTGTTCCAGCCCATTACGGGATTACTGCTGGCCTACGAGATGTGCGATTACGATTTTTCATTCTGTCCGTACATGATGGCTGATCAGCTCTCGATGTTTTTCGAAATGCAGGGAGCCATGGTTGGACTCATGTTCTTAGCCAGTAACTATTACGTCTGGCTCAGCCTGAAACGCATTGAGGGGATTGAAAAGGTTCGGATGACGATCCTGGCTCCCATCGTGATGGTGGCCTTCCCCTTTGTGATGATGGTGGTGATGAACTACTATTGGATTCCTGATCCGATGTCGCTGGCATTCCTCCTGCCGTTGGCTCTCGCGCCGTTTCTTTTCGGCCGATTCATCCCGATCACGGTATCAGCACTGACGGTAATCAAAATCGGCTTCTTGATGGTCATTGTGGGCGATGCCATTTGGGTTACGCCCCACGGGTTCGCAGCCACCGGCGCCAAGATGGTGGCGGAGCTGGAGATGCCGGAGGCTTGGAGCTTTTTGGGGGGAATGCCGGCCAAGCTTTCTGCGATATTTACGCTGGTGTTTGTCACGGTCGTCAACTATGTCGTCTATAACCGGGCCATCAGGCAGGGCACGATTATCTGGGGGAAAATCGATTTCACCGCACAGTTCGTGTTGATCTTCCTTGCCTTCACCTCAATCTGGACAATGGGCTTGATGGGCGCTGTCCGCTCGCTGGTACGGAAATACTTCCACACGTATAATTTGATGCCCGATTTCTCCGCGGAGTCGTTCACGCCGACGTTGTCGTATTCCGCCTGGTGGATTACGGGGATTACCGTCGTCTTTTTCACCGTGGTAAGTTTCGCCGTGATCGTGGCCCTTCGGCCCTCCGATTCGAAGGGACGCGTAGCCGAGGGTAGTCCCGTCCCTGCCAGAGCTAAGTAATCGAGGGCGGACGTCTATTCAAGAACACGAGCCTGTATGCGGAATGTAATTAAGAAACTATCGATCGGCCTGGTGGTGGGTGGTGCGCTTGTCGGTCTGGCAAGAGCGCTCGATTTTCCATTCGTGTTTCAGATGATGTTCTTCGGTCAGGCGCTGTTCGGAGCTGCTGTCTTTATGTTGCTGGATGCGCCATCGCTCAAAACCATGAGTGGAATGAAGTCTGGGGCCGCCATTGTGGTGTTCTACATCGTGCTGTGCACGGTGTGCATTGCCGGCGCGTCGATGTGGCCACAATTCGATCCCGAAGATGAAAAAGGGAAGATCTCTAAGATATTGGCGCCCAAACGAGCTGCAACTGAACAGGGAAAGGCTGAGGAGCTGATTGCAAGAACGAAGGCGCTCGATGAACAGGTGAAGGCCTTAGAAGTGCGGCTTAAGGCATTGGGCGGTGATCAGCAAATGGCGAAAGAGGGGCCTGTCAGCGGCGCTCCCCCGGTCGTGGCTAAGGCGGCAACCGGAGACTTTATGAAGATAGGTGAAGAGCAGTGGCAACTGCATGAATGCTACAACTGCCACAAGTTGAAGGGCGAGGGAGGAAAGAAGCGCGGTCCGGAATTGGACAACATTGGCTCTTATCTCACAGCTGCCGAGATTAAGCAGAAAATTTTCTATCCCAAGAGCTATATGGCCGAGGGATTTGAAAAGGAGTGGGAGAAGGGCAAGATGCCGGACAAGTTTAAAGATGTCATGGAAGACAGCGAGGCCACGGCACTTGCCACCTGGCTGAGTACGTTCAAGAATACCTCTGTGAACACGCCCAAGCCAATTAAGAAGACGTAGCATGCAGCCTCAGCTGAAATCGAAAGTTCGCTGTACTGACGGAGAAGTCGGAGAGGTGTCCAAGGTCATCATGGACCCGCTCTCCCATGATGTCAGCCATCTCGTCGTGTCGATGAACGGCGAGGGGGAGCGGCAAGTACCGATGGGTGCCGTGCTGACCGTCGCGAACGATGTGGTGGAATTGCGGTCGTCCTCGTCTGAAATCCTGCGCCTGCCGCCCTTCATGCGTGAGGATTATGTCACACTGCATGAGGTGGAAATCCCGGGACTCGAGAGACAAATTCATGTGACGCCGGGCGAAGTTCTCGTGCCGTTTCCGGACCTGGAGCGGAACGTGAAGCGGCGAACATTTTTTGCGAAGTTGACCTACGCCACGGGGCTGTTTATCGGATTGCCATTGGTCTTCCCCGTGATGAAGTTTTTAATGAAGCCGATGTATGCGTCGCTCGACAACAGATGGCTCAAGATCGGCAACACCGGAAAGGTGAAGACCGACGATGTCGGGGTCCAGTTCCAATACAAACGCACAGTCAAAGAAGCCTATTTGCCTGAAGCGGAGATCGAAAAGAATGTGTGGCTCGTCAAGGCGACGTCATCGGTGTTGGAGAAAGTGTATCAGGGGAAGGATATGGAATTCCGGGATGCCACTGGGAGAGCCGTCTGGACCAATAAGAAGGACATGCCCTACCTTGCATTTTCCGGTAAATGCCCCCATCTCGGTTGCGCCTTTAAATGGCGAAAACACAAGGTGCTGGGACAAGTCTTTCTCTGTCCCTGCCACCTGAGTATCTATGATGCATCCGGCAAGGTGCTGGATGGCCCCGCCCCACGTCCTCTCGACTTGCTGCCGATTCAAGTGTCTGCAAACGGCGATGTACAGATCATCGATATGGAATTCAAAGCCGGGACGAAGTCCCAAACGCGGATCGTGTAGATGAACGACACTCCTTCCTCCGGCGCACAGCCCACGGTTGCAGAAAAGGTCTTCACCTTTGTCGATGAACGAGTCGGGCTGAAGCTGCTTGCCGCCAAGATGCTCAATGAGGCAGTCCCTGGTGGCTCTCGATGGGCGTATGTCTTCGGGTCAATTCTATTGTTCCTCTTCGGCATGCAGGCGCTCACCGGCGTGCTGTTGATGTTTTACTATGTGCCCACTGCCGATCATGCATACGCCAGTACCCAATTCATTCTTCACGACGTCGATTATGGCTGGTTTTTACTGAGTTATCATTTCTGGGGCTCCTCAGCTATGGTCCTCTGCGTGTTTGCGCATATGTCCCAAGTCTTTCTTTGGGGTGCGTATAAAAAGCCTCGTGAACTTATATGGTTGGTGGGGTTGCTCCTGTTTGCCATCGTGATGGGATTCGGCTTTACCGGCTATTTGCTCCCATGGGACCAGCGAGCCTATTGGGCCACGACTGTCGGCGTCGAGATTATGGATAAGATGCCGGTGTTGGGGGACTTTATGGCGCGTTTTCTCAAGGGAGGCGCGACCCCCGGGCAGATGACCTTGAGCCGGTTCTTCGTCATTCATGTCATGGTGCTCCCTGCATCTCTGATCGCATTGGCCGGGTTGCATCTCTTCCTCTTTCGATGCGCGGGACCGGCTGGTCCATTTCGAGGTACGCCGACAGAGCTCAAGGCGAAGACCGACTATTTTTTTCCACGGCAGATTTGGAAGGATGTGGTCGGGATGGCGGTGGTCTTTGCCTGCATCAGCGCGATGGCCTTCTGGGAGCCAGTGGTTTTGTTGGATGAGGCGACACCTGACCCAGGTGATTATCACCCGGAACCGGAATGGTACTTTTTGTTCATGTTTCAACACCTGCGGCTGAAGATGTTTTCCGGTGAGTTCGGACAGTTCCTCGGTTCAATAGGGTTGCCCAGCGCTCTCGGGATCATGCTGGTGTTGTTGCCATTTTTCGACCGTGACTCAGAGCGGAACATTTTCAAACGCCCTCTTGCCCTGATCGGATGGGTCGTGCTTACGGCGTCGATCCTGCTGTTCACAGTGTCGGCCATTATCAATCGAGATTTTTTGGACTAGCAGGATGCTGAAACAGTCCGCCAGCGGCGTGCTCAAAATCCGTGAAGCGTGTCTCGTGAAGCGTCGTTCGCTTCCACATTCAACCGGACATCTCACGTGTGACGGATCATCTTTCACGAACGGCAAGGGTGGGTGCTTCCCAGAGTGCCGGGTGCTGGCATGAACGATCACATCTCTCCCACAAAACTCGGATTCGGTATTCTCTGGCCCGCCTTCTGGACCGGCTTGCCGTTCAAGCTCGCGTTCGCCGTGTTGTTCCTGTCGTTTGGGATTATACAGTTTGAAGACAGAATTGGGCTCGCCTTCTTGATGCTCCTGGCGAGTCCGGTCACGGTGTTCGCGCTCCCGACAATTACCCTGGGGCTGGATTCGCACATCGGTGAAGGTATCGGCATTCCGTTGCTGTTCTTACTGGCCATTCCCATCGACATCTGGGCGCTTGGGATCGTGGGGCGAACATTTTCCCTCGAACGGTTGCGGCGCGAACCTCCAGACAGGTTAGGACTGAGTCTCTGGTGGAAGTGTGCATCGGTCGGCGCCATCTACATCCCGATTCTCTGGGTGGCTCAGAGTGCAATTACTGCAACCTCGATCTCTGCTGCCCAGTCGATACTTGAAGCGGATTACTTGAAAGGAGTTCCTGTGGCGGAGGGGATCAGTATTAAGCTGACCCTCTGGAGCACTGTGGCTACGGGGACTTTGTTGTTGTTGTTCGTGATTGGTGTCTCGATCGTGGGACGGGTGATCCGTGGCTCGATAGAGTCGGCAGGTCATGCGCCAGAGAATTATCAAGGGTTGATTACCCGCTGGGATCTGATGCGAGTGCCGATAGATCAGACATGGATGCTGGCAGGACTGTCGGGCGTGGCCGTGGTGTTCTCGTTTCTGTTCTGGTTTTCTCTCCCAGTGTTTACCCCCCACCCGCACGATTGTTGCAAGAAACCGGAAGTCACGCTCGAACCTCCGGTCAAACCTCTTGAGACTCTGCATAAAAACGAAAAAATGATCGCACATCTTGCAGAGCAGGTCGAGTTGCTGGTAGAACAGCGGGCGAAAACCAAACTGGGAAAAGAGCAGAGCAAGAAAAAAGGCAAGGCAGGCAAAGTAGAAGTCGTGGAGGAGTCGGACGCAACAGAGCCGGTTCCCCCTGCCGCCATGAATCAGTAACATGGGAGATGATGAGGTGAGGGCAATGCAAGATCAGTGTGGATGGATTCAGCGGCTTCTCCGGAGCGGCAGCGGGCATGGAGGAGCGCTCTTGGGGCTTGTGATAACAGCAGGCCTCCTCAGCCTCCCTGCGCTGGGGTTTGGGGCAGACGTCGCTCCGGCAGCTCCGACGGAGTATCGTGACATTCCCTACGTCGGCAGCCGCAACGTCATCTGGGTTGTGGCGCAGCTCCATTTGCTGCTTGCGGGATTTGTGCTGGGTGTGCCGATGTTTGCTTGGGTCTGCGAAGTCGTCGCCTGGAGAGGCGGTGAAAAGCGCTATGACAAACTCGCCAAGGAATTCACCAAGCTCCTGACTTCTGCCTATGCCACGACGGCGCTCTTTGGCGCGATCCTGTTGTTCATGCTGATTTCGTTTTATCCCAAACTGATGAACTATCTGACCGATATTTTCTTTCCGTCTTTTATCGTCTATTGCATCCTCTTTTTGATCGAGACCGCGACACTGTACCTCTATTGGTATGGCTGGGATGCGATGCAAACCGGCCACAAAAAGACGTTTCATATTTTCCTCGGCTTCATGCTGAACTTCTTTGCCTTCTTCATCATGATCATACCGAACTCGTGGGCCACGTTTCAGGCCAGTCCCGTCGTGATTGCCGAGGGGACGGATATGGCGCGGGCCTGGGCCGCAACATGGAATCCGACCTGGTGGCCGGTCAACATTCACCGGATCATCGCCAACGTGGTGCTGGGCGGTTATATCTGCGGCGCCTACGCCGGGATTCGCTATCTGTCTGCCAAAACCCCAGAAGAGCGCGACCACTACGACTGGATGGGCTATGTCGGGAATTTCATCGGGGTATTCGGTCTGTTGGCGCTCCCCTTTGCCGGCTACTGGCTCATGCGTGAAATTTACCAGTACAACCAGCAGATGGGTATCACGTTGATGGGAGGCTTCCTGTCGTGGCTGTTCATTCTACAAGCCATGCTCATCGGAGTGCTCTTTCTCGGGTCGAACTATTATTTCTGGCTCGGAATTACCTATCGCATCCCCGGGTCTGCGTTGAAGTACCGGAAGCCGATGTTGGCGATGTTGGTGGTGCTCCTACTGTGCCTGGCTGTCTGGATGACCCCCCATTCGCTCGTGGCGAGCTTGGAAGAAGCGGCAAAGATGGGAGGGAGCCACCATCCGCTTCTGGGCGTCCTCGGTGTCATGTCGGCAAAAATGACCGTATCCAACTTGATGATTCTTGTGACGTTCATGAGCTTCATCATGTATTGGCGGGCAGGCAAGCAGGATACAGCCGGCTGGGCGAAGATCGCCAAAGCAATCATGGGTGCCATCCTTGTCCTTGCGGGCATTGCAGTCATCATCCTTGGCGTATGGGGGTATTTCGTCCCAGCGATCATTCGCATCAATTATTTCTCGACGTCGCAAGTGTTGATCGTGATCGGTGTCATGTTGACCATTACCCCCCTGACGGCCTTGCTGCTCAAGAGCGCCAAGACCACGACGGAAATGGTCTGGGGCAAGATGCCTCCCCGTGCCGGCTACGCCCTGGTCCTCAACGCGGTCATGGTCATTCTCCTCATGACGCTGATGGGATACGCACGGTCGTCCTCCCGCGTTCATTGGCATGTCTATGGCGTGGTTCGCGATACGTCGCAATATGCATTTTCACCGGCACTCGGGTATGCATCCGGGATCATGGCCTTGTGCACATTCTTTTTCTGTATGATTGTCGCGTTCATTTTCTGGGTGGCCACGATGGGTGATAAGGCAAAGGTAGCCACGACATCGCCGAGTAAGGGGGAATTGCCCCACGGCATGCCGGCGATGGCAGGCGCATCGAGTGCGCTCGATAAGCCGGGAGAGCGCAAGTTCTGAATTTTGAGTTGGACTCAGAACAGCATTTCTAACTACCCGAAGGGGAAAGCATGAGCGAAGTAGCCAGACTGCAATTGATTTGTCTCTCAGTGGTAGGGAGCGGGATCCTCATCCTTCTCTTTATTAAGTCCGTGTTCCCGCGGGTCATCGGATTCCTCGCAATCGTGCTCGGTCTCTTCATGCTGACGGCGTTGGCGGTGCCACAAATGGCGTCGTTGCCGCCCATTGAGGAAAAGTTCGATATTGCGACGGTCAAAACGCCGACGGACCTGGCGTCGATTGGGCAGAAAATTTTCTTTAGTAAGGGCCAATGTGCGCTGTGCCACACGATCGGCCCCAGCGAATCGGCCCGCTGTCCGGACTTGAAGGGGATTGGGGCCAAGTTGAGCCGTGAGTTTCTCTATGAAAGTCTGACGCAGCCGCAGGCCTATATCTATAAGGACTATCGCCATGAAGGCCTGCCGAAAGAGTATCCAGCCCAGATGCCCGCCATCAATAAGAACCCGATTGGGTTATCCAGAAACGAAATTCTCTCGGTCATCGCATTCTTACAGCAGATGAGCGGCGAACCGATTTCTATCAATCCATCTGAACTGGACGTACCGGGACAGACGCCTGCCGCTCCGGTAAAGGCAGCTCAGTCCAGTCCGATAGCCGTGGCGCAAGCGCACTGAGGAGGAACGTATGGGGCCGCTGATCAAGCTGATCTTGTTGAATGTCATCACCTATTTGATCTTGAAGTTTGTCGTGCCCAATATCCCTGGCTCGGCGCCGCTCCCGATGAGTTTGGTATTTCTGTATCTCTTGTTGACGACGGCGGGCTTTCTCATCCTTGCCACCGTGAGCGCGGAATCTAAAGAGGAGTTTTGGGGGCCGATTCAACGCTTCTTGACGGGAGAGAGTATCGGCGGGCTGCAAGCATTACGTTACCTCGTCTTGATTCTCTTTCCGTTGCTGGTCGGCTGGCAAACCTATAACAGTACGGCGGTCAGCGATGCGCCTCCTGGAGAAAACAGGACTATTCATCCGGCTCCGCCAGGGGAATATGCGGGCTTGTCGAATCCGGTTCCTAAGACACCAGATACGATCCAGCAGGGAAAAGGTTTCTATGCGGCATTCTGTTCTCCCTGCCATGGGGGAAATTTTGACGGTAAGGGCTCGGCAGCTAGGGGATTCAATCCTCCTCCAGCCAATTTTTCCGATCCTACAACGATCGCGATGCTTCAGGAAAGTTATCTCTTCTGGCGAATCAAAAAGGGCGGCGTCGGCCTCCCGATCGAAGGTATGCCATGGAAATCCGCGATGCCTCGCTGGGAGCTCGAACTTCCCGACGAATGGATCTGGAAAATTATCATGGGCGAGTACGACGGGGCACATCAATCGCCTCGGACTTGGGAATAGAAGAGAGTTGCCTTATACCTTCTGCACTCCAGGTACACTAAGATATCTGCTGGATGTAGACAGTGCGAGGCACAGGGCTTCAAGCTCTGATGAAGCAGTAGGGAGAGGACGGAACTTATGATACGCGGATTCAGTCGAATCGCTCCGAATGTCGTCGTTGGTATATGGCTGGCCATGGGATTTCTGATTGCGCAGACTGTCTCAGCCGAGGAAAAGGTTCAGGCTCCTGTCCCGGCAGGTGAACCAACTGTGGTCAGCTCGTCGGTCAGCGCTCCCCGGGTGAAAGGGACCTTGCCGATGGATGACCCGGCTGCGGCTGTGTGGAGTAGCGCGCCACCGGCGACGTTTCCCATGTCGCCTCAAGTCCATTGGCCGACCCGTAATCTGGAAGCGACAGTGAAAGATATGGTCGTGCGTGGCTTGCATGACGGGACCAACGTGGCCATTCTCTTGGAGTATGCTGATCCAACAGAGGATCCGGACGATGCAGCTGCGGTTCAGTTCATGGTGGGCGACAAGAAAGCTCACTTTGCGCATGGCCAGCCTATGGCGCAGGTGGAAGGCGGGCCGGTCAATATTTGGTATTGGAAGAACAAGGACGGCAAAGGCGTCGACATGAACGCCAAGGGTTTCGGTACGCTAAAAATCCAGGACCACCAAGATGTGAAGGCCAAGGGGGCCTATGCCAACGGCAGATGGAAAGTGGTTTTTTCGCGGCCGCTCGATACCGGACATCCTGAAGAGGATACGCAGATCACGACAGCTGGATTTATCAATATCGGCTTCGCTGCCTGGGACGGCAAGAAAGATCCAAGCAGCGGCGAGCTGAAGGAGAAGGGGTCCCAGAAGGCTGTCTCATCCTGGTGGTATTTCCGCGCAGAGGCGCCACCGGATTATACCGGCTATTACTATGCGGCCATTGCCGTGGGCCTGGCTCTCGGATTTCAGTTCGTTCTGATCCGCAAGCTAAAGAAAGGGCAATCAGCATGAAGGCGGCTCGGCTATACGCAATGGGAGTGGTGGGAGCAGTGGCTTGGGTCGGTGCCTTGATTGCCGTGGCAGGCTGTACGAGTGAGCAGGGGGGGAAGGGGCATGAGCTCTATGGCCACTACTGCTCGCACTGTCATGGTGAAAGTGGAAAGCAGAACGAAGGATTCAATTGGTCCTCGATGCCCGATCCAAAGCCCAAAGATCTCACGAACAAGTCTGAGATGAGCACGTTAAAGGACGAAGATATCTTCAATACGATTTCACGCGACATGAAGGACACGAGTGAAGAAGGCGGGGATGAAATCGGCTACGACGATTTTGCCGTGCCGACTATGCCGACCTTCAAGTACACCCTATCGGAAGAAGAAGTTTGGTCCATTGTCGCGTATGTCCGCGGCCTCCACGGTGGAAAGATGGAGTTTAAAGTCGAGGAGCGGAAGAAGCAGCTTGAGACCGCGCTCCAAACGGCCAAAGCCAATTTAGAGCAAGCCACGAAAGCCTATGAGGCGGCCGAGAAACAGGCCAGCGAGGAAGCAGAAAAAAAGAGTGAAGCACTCAAGAAGGATGTCGAACCCGACGAATCCTCCTACGCCAATGAGTTAGCCGTCATGAGTAAGGCGAAAAAAGAACTCGACGTTGCGCAGGTTGCGATGACGAATCTCGTGACAAGACCGGGAAAAGGTACGAGCGTTCCCAGGCCTGATCTCACGATAAAGCCTGACCAGCTTGCAAAGACGGTGGCGTACGGCCAACGGCTCTATGAGAACAAGTATGGTTGCAACGGGTGTCATAGTATTGGCCCAGATGGCGGCAAGGTCGGGCCGGCACTCGACCGGGCTGGATTCAGATTGAATGGGACCTGGGTCTATCGGTGGTTGAAGAACCCGCAGGCGATGAGTGCAGAAACCAGGATGCCTGCACTGGGGCTTAGCGATGCCGATGCTAAGGCTGTGACATTGTACCTGACGACGTTGAAAGGGGAGGATGCTGAGGATGTAGCTGAGGCCCCAGCCGCAGTTGCGCCTAAAGCTACGGACGAAAAGAAGCCTGCGGAGAAGAAACCAGCCGAGAAAAAACCGACGGAGAAGAAGAAGTAAGCTGAGCAGGCGCAAGACCGCTGCTGCCACATGTGTTCAGCCGGCTGCTATGAGAGCAGAAACCCTGCGATCATTCCAATGAAGACCGCAGCTCCTACCCATACATGTTGCTGAAACATGTGGAAGGCGGTAGGAGTTGGTACAGCCTGTCTGAGCTGTAGAGCCTGCTTCAGACACCATACACCGATGGCAGCGAGCGCCGCATAATAGATCCAGCCGATCTGGGTAAACCAACCCGCGAGTCCCAGCAAGAGCAGCATTGACGAAAAGGCCGCCCCGACTGCGATCCAGGTCGACGAACCGAACAACAGTGCTGAGGACTTTACGCCGACTCGACGATCATCCTCTCGATCTTGAAGTGCGTAGATGGTGTCGTATCCGACTGCCCAGCAAACCGTCGCAGCAAATAGGCACCAAGCCGGGGCTTCGATGTCTCCCCGCGAAGCGGTCCAAGCCATGATCGTTCCCCAGCCGAAGGCGATACCCAGCATCGCTTGTGGGATATGAATGACGCGTTTGGCTAATGGGTAGAGGCCAGCCAAGAGCACGGCAATGGGACTCAAGAGGATCGTCAATGGGTCGAGGAACCACACGAGCACTCCCGCCAACAAGAGAAAGAAGCCGCAGACCAGCAGCGCATGTGTCACACTGAGCTCGCCCGACGCGAGTGGCCGTGCCCGCGTGCGCGTCACATGTCGATCGAACGATCGGTCCGCAAAATCGTTCATCACCACCCCCGCGCTTCGCATCACAAAGGATCCGGCGACAAAGATGGCGAGCAAGCGAAGCGGGGGCATGCCTCGAGCAGCTAACACCAAGGACCAAAGAGTCGGGAACATGAGCAGCCAGGTTCCGGTTTGATTCTGGAGTCGAATGAGTCGGCTGACAGCCGACCAGGAGAGCCGAGGTATCGATGGCGATCCCGGTGTCGGGATAAAAGGCTCAGTCATGCGGGTGAACTTAACCGAGGGGTGTGGGGCTGTCAACGATGGGACGTGCAGGTGAAATGAAGCTCCCCGCAGCAGCCTGCTCCATCGAAGTGACCGCTTCGGCTACGAAGGCCGGATGCGACGGGGTATTCGTCGAAGGAGAATAAACAGTCTGCCTGCGTGATCGGAAGGGAACGGCGAAGTCCAGGGCTGAGACGAGAAAAGTCAGATCTTTCTTGAATCCAGACCCCAGCCTGTCTCGTGCGGCGCACTACGTCGAGTTGTGCTCGTTCAGTGTTTTTCTGTATAAGAATGATTGTGCAAGGTATCGAATCAAGACGACCGTCCTTCCCGTTCCGAGCGGCCTCATGGGTTGTTGCGGGGCTGTGTGCGGCAACGCTGACACACTGCTCGTTCTTCACCAGTCGAGACGGTGCATATACCGGGTACTATCTCCCCCTCACCGTCCACCTACGATCCGATCCCAGTATTGCCGGGGCGCAGCTCACCTATCAGGACGCCTGCGGCCAAGCGCAATCTTTTCCAATCGCCGCCCCGCTGCAAGAATTGCTGAAGCGGAAGACAGGACGCGTCTTTGAAAAAGTTTTGACGGGGGAGACAGGATCGTTATCTGGATCGAACGGTTCTGTCGATACGGTATTGGGCCTGGCCCAGGTGGACCTGGCTATTCCTCGCAAGGCGAACAGGCGGTATCCAGTCACGGTCACCCTAGGGTTGGATTTTGCCTACAAGACTCTTGATGGAGCGGTTCTTTACAGTAAGAAGATTCAGAGCATCGGTCGCGGAGAGGTTGAGGTCACGGAGGGATCGTGTGACGTGAAAGGACTCAATGCGATTGCCTATGAGGCTATGGACCTCGTGACGGATGGGATGGCCGTACAACTCGGGACGTCGAGCAAAATTCACGAAGCCGCTCAAGCGCGCAAGGCCGACAGATCCCAAGATGTCTCATGGCCGTCGTCAGCCACCGTCCCCGTGTCGCTTCCCGTTGATCAGCCTGCGACGGTGATATTCCGGGCCATCGTCCGTCACGAAAACCGAGACCAGGTGCTCCGCAGCGGTGAAGCGGTCGCGATCGAGGTTGAAGTCAAGAATGAAGGGCCTGGCACGGCACGGGCTATCGATTTGTTGGTGACCGCCACGCCGACGTCGATTGAACGGATTCCCAGCGTGGTCGCTGTCGGTGACCTTCAGCCCGGTGAGGTGAAACACCTCACGCTGGACGGAAAAATCAGCAGGGCGACAGGCGTCTTGCAAGAGGAACTGACGCTGATGTTGCGCGCCGGGTCCCCTTCGGTCCAGCTACCGTCTGCCAAGAAGTTTCTCGTGGTGATGAAACCCGGGTCTGCGGCAGAAGCCGGGACGCAACCGGTCGATATCGATCAGTTGCTGAAACGGCCCAGCCTGCTCAAACAGCCGAAGGCCATCGGCATCGCCGTCGGGGTGGGGCAGTTTCGGGAGAGCGCCATTCCCAGCGTCAAATACGCCGCACGAGATGCGGAAGCGATGGCCACGTATCTCAAGTCTATCGGAGGGATTCCGCCTGAGCGCGTCCGCACTCTAGTGGACTCCCATGCCCTCAAGCACGATCTGGCCGAGGTCTTGGAAGAGTGGTTGCCCCAACACGTGGACTCCACCACCGTGGTCTATATCTCGGTTACGGGGCGGGGAGTGGTCCAGCCGACCACCGGCGCTGTGTCGATAATGCCGTTCGATGGTACGGCCACCTCCGGCGCACGCCTGTACTCGCTTCGCCGACTGCAGGAATCCTTGGCGAAACTGCCGATTCAACGTGCCGTTGTGATGCTGGATCTCTCGCTGGAGCCAGTATTGGGCACAGAGGCTACCGGAGCGAAAGCCCCGCTGTGGGAACAGGAGGGCAGTGGGAAAGTGGAGATCATGTGGATGATCGGCAACCGGTCAGTTCAGGAGGCGCATAATTATGATAAGGGTCGGCACGGGCTGTTTACGTATCAATTGCTCAAAGGCCTTGGTGGTGAAGCAGACCTTGATATGAACGGCACTATCCTTGCCGGCGAACTGTGCGTCCACACCAAGGGGCAGGTCCTCAAGATGGCTCGTGAGCAATATGGGAACAAGCAGGAACCCCTCTGTCTCCCCGGGCCTGGCCAGGGGGCCTTGGTCAGGCTGCAGCCTGTCGCCAGGTTTAAGTAGTGCTGTTGCGCATCTGTTTCCGTGGTGACACGAAAAACCCCTTGAGGCTGAGAAAAAACCCATGTAAGTTGTGTCGTTTCGTATGAGAGCCGGCGTAGCTCAGTTGGTAGAGCAGCGGTTTCGTAAACCGCAGGTCGTCCGTTCAATCCGGATCGCCGGCTCCATTTTTTCAAGCACTTACGTTGGAGGTAAATTCGATGGATTCCTCTGGTGTTATTACCGTGTTAGAAAGGTAGGTATTCAACCTCTTCGCAGCAGCAATCAGATCGCTTTCCGCAACGCTGTTGTAGCGTTTCCACATGAGCGGTGATTTGTGGCCGATGATCTGCATAGCCGTCGTAGTATCCACGCCAGCTCGCCTCAAGTTCGTCGCCGCACAGTGCCGCAGGTCGTGAAAGCGAAAGTCTGCAATCTTTGCTTTCTTACAGGCTGTCTTAAAAGCGGTTTTAACCCCTCTCACTGGGTTTCGGTTATACACGAAGACATACTTGTGGGCTAAGTCCCGCACTCTGGATAGGTCCGACAAGGTAGCTTTAACCGGGGCAGTCATCGGAACTCGACGAGGACTGTTTGTTTTTGTGTCAACACCCCGCAGGGGGGTTCTACCCCGTTTCCACGGACAGTTGAGTTAAGAGTTTCTCCCCCTGTTGCTGCCTCTCGCGTCGTCGGCGCTGCCGGGGATTGTGCCAGCGCTCGATGTAATCAAAGATATCCGCTCTTGCCTCGGCTCTTGTCCGGTACTGACGACGGTTCACCCGCTCACGGTTGAGGACACCAAAGAAACTTTCAGCAGCCGCGTTGTCCGCACAACTGCCCACCGCACTCATGCTACAGGTTACCTGGTGGACCGCCAGGAACTGTTGGTATTCCTCCGAGGTAAACTGACACCCCCGATCCGAATGCAGAATGACCGGAGTGCGAGTGGGCTGTTGCCAGATGGCCATGAGGACCGCTTGGACGACAAGCTGGCAGTCTTGCCGCGCACTCATGGCCCATCCCACCACGAGCCCAGAATACAAATCTAGGACGACACACAAGTACAGCCAGTGTTCGGCTGTTCGCACATAGGTGATATCGGTGACCCATTTGGTATTGGGCGCCGTGGCCGTAAAGTCTCGCTCCAAATGGTTGCGGGTTGCAGCCGGAGGTGTCCCTGACGGCTTGGTGCGCCAGCGTCGCCGCTGCGGCACGCCCCGCAAGCCGGCCTGGCGAATCAGACGGGCCACCCGGTGACGGCCACACCGCTCACCGGCGAAGCGCAGATCTTCCCAGATGCGCGGACTGCCAATGATACCGTCAGTCTCGGCATGGAGCTGACGAATCCGGGTAAGTAGCCGGGCGTTCTCCTGGGTCCGCGCACTCGGCACCCGCGCCGCCCAGCCGTAATACCCGCTGGCCGACACCCGCAAACACCGACACATCAATCGGATGGGAAACGCGTTGCGGCAGCGTTGGATCATCCGAAACTTCACTTCGACGCTCTCGCGAAGAACGCTGCCGCTTCTCGCAAAAAATCCCGCTCCTTCGTGACGCGGGCCAACTCGCGACGAAGCTGGCTCACCTCTTCATCACGGAATCGTCCGTTACCCACAAAGGCCTGCTTGGGTGCCTGGCGCAACTCGCGTTGCCACCGTCCCAGGATATTCGCCCCGATGCCCAGGTCTGAGGCAATTTGGCTCACCGTCACCCCCGGTGTATCGAGCATCGCCACCGCTTCACGTTTGTACTCGGCTGTAAACTTCCGTCGTTGTCCCATGACACCCCTCCTGGCCCATCATGGGCCTTAAGTCAGGTGTCCGTAAAATCGGGGCAGAACCCCTAGAAAATACCTTCGCACTTCTTCACAATAGGGCAAAGCCGCTTGTCACTGTCCAAAGGAGGTATTCACCATGGGTAAAGTTATTGAATGTGCCAAGGTCGATCCATCGTCCGGATGCAAGCATGTCATTCGCGGAAACACTGAAGAGGAGGTCATGAAGAACGCCATGGAACATGCGAAGTCGCATGGGATTCGTGAGGCGACGCCTGAGTTGAAGGCGAAAGCGAAGACAGCGATCAGGGACGAGAAGTAAAAAGACTTTTCAGAATCTTCACGTTGTGAAAAAGCAGTAGCCTGGCGCGATTCTTAAGCCCAAGGGCTCGATGCCGAAGGGTGTCGGGCCTTTATTCTTTTGGCAGCATCTCAGTGAGTGCCTGCACCGTTAGCGGCGCATTCCCCTCAGACCGATTATTCACCAGCACATACGCTCGCCGATTCTCAACGACAGCCTTTCTGACCAGTTCCACCGTTTCTCGCCTCATCTCCGGCAGCTCGCCGACTATCTTGGTATACGGTTCAGAACGTTTCTTCGCAGCTTCATAAGAAATCTTCAGCGGCGTGAGCAATCTCAGCACCGTGAAGGGAGCAGTGAAGCGCCCCATCCGTGTGTGTTGCTCTGCCAGGGAAGGCATATAGGACCAATGATTGTATACGTGAGCCACGCCATGATGTTCGAGGATCTTCTGATACTCAGGTCCAATGAGACCTGGATTACGAATCTCAACGGCATAACTGAAATCTTTCGGGAGTTGTCGAAAGAATCCGTCCAGCCGTGAGTAAAACTCATTGGGAGACCGGTCATGCCGCTGAAACTCGAACAGAAATGGCCCGGCATGTGCTTCAAACTTCGCTTCACGGTATGGCGTCAGCACCATTTCGTTGAACAGCTTGGCATCAAGAAAGCGTGGATTGGGCTGACCGGCCTTTCCTCCATAGCGCACATGACTGGCGAAGCGTGGAATGGTGATTTCCTCCCACACCTTGAAGCACATCTCGAAGTCTTCGGGGATCTGGGTGAGGTAGCGCAGGAGTTGGTTTGTCGTGGGAGGTCGGTAGAATGTCGAATCGTTTCCAACCGTTCTAAATAATGGCTCATTCTGGTACTGATATTGGCAATACTCGCCGAGGCACTCCCTGGCAAATACGCTCTTGGCGTACGGCTTCTTGTAGACCTGGCCTTGCCAGCCTTCATAGGTCCAGGTCGAAGTACCGAATCGAATCAACGGCAAAAGGCTCACGACTGCATTTTACCGTGGGCAGTCACCGATTGGCACACGCGAAGCAGGTACATTAACGTGACACCATGGCTCCTATCCCGCTGGAAAAACTGCTTGGTCCCCCAAGCGTACCGGGTTGGTATTGGTTCAAGGGCGATACGGCAAGATGGGAGATGCTGTCCGAAGTGCGGCTGATTGACGGAGAGTTGCACATGATGAAGTTCTACGCGGACAACGTGCCAGTTGCAGAGACGAACGGGTCTTGGCGGGGCCCACTCAGACCATCCTCTGGGACAACGAACAAATAAACTTAGCGAGCTTCCCTCGAAAATACCCAATTCCCGCTTTGGGCCTATTGCGCCGTCCTTCGCCTCCCCCTACAATACGCCACCTTGCGAGGCCCACATGCCCTCACCCTCGTTCGTTTCTTCTAAACTTGGCTCAGCGGTGACCTAATTGGCACCAATTCCTCATCCCTCATGCCAGACAAAGTTTGGAATCTTAATCGAGACAAAATACAGGCTCGCTTATGAAATTCGGCAACAAGCTAGCTTCAGCAAGACAGATCTAACTTGGTGGCTTTCCAAGGCAGTAAGACTTCATGATGCAAACGTGGATGAACTGTCTCAGGCGGATAAGGAGCTGCGATCATTCATCTTGCGAGATTCTTCCTATTCAAAGAGCAATGTCCGAAACCTTCTTGACGAACTACTGAATGATGACGCCCATTTGCGTAGATGCTGCTTAACTGCTGTGGACTTAGCACGCAGCATAGACCATCTTGCGCCTGAAGATTTGGAGTCTGCGACGGGTAGCTGGGACCAAGGAGGAATAGATTCGGCTGTACATGAAACGATTGAGGTGCTTTACGAATGCGAATTTCGGCGCAACATATTCCTACGCATTTACAATTTGTCTTCTGATTGCTTGCCCCTTCAGATCCCCACTTTCAACGCCGATTTGATTAGGTTAGGCCAGAACGACATAGCGTTGCTTCTTGGAGAGAGGTCGTCATATAGCGTTTTACACGGCCCAAACACGGGAGACTGCTTCCTCGCATTTTCTATCACGGAACCGGGGGAAGATATTGAAGCTTTTGGGGTCGCATGGAGTAAAGCTCACGAAATTCTGTCGGTTCTTAAATATGTAAAGTATGGAGCTATTGATATCGACTATGGCGCTATTTATTACGCGCCAGAATGGGTCAACGACATACGACGGCCTGGGTTAGGGTTTTGGGGGCAGCCTCGAAGAGACAAGCAGAGCGCATTCTATGAGCTAACCAATCAAGATATTCCAAGATTAACGGATTTCCTCTCGGCGTACATGAAATTAAAAGGCATATTGGATGACCCCCACCCCAAAAGTTTGCGGTTAGCGAATGCCCTTGCAAGCCATTACTACCAATGGCACTACCGGAAGGCAGAGACAGAACGGGATCAGAAATTAGTCGAGCTAGTCACCGCGCTTGAGGCGTTATTCTCACCCAACAAGGGAGGGGAACTCAGATTCCGAATTTCACAGCGAGCCGCCATATTTCTTGGGAAAGAGGCCGATGACCGACTATGTCTGTGGAAATTCTTCAAGCGCCTTTACGACGCAAGAAGTCAAATCCTTCATTCTGCCATTAGTGCGTTTGATCCGCCTGCCCTGCTTACGGAGAAGAACAAAAAAGACCTCACGATTGTGAGCAACGAAGATTTGGCCCAGCTAGGAGACCTCGTTCGTCAAGCACTGCTAAAGACTCTTATCCTCGTGTGGCGAGAGAAGGGCAACACAGATGACTTAAATTCTATGCTGGACCGTGCCGCCCTTGACGAATCCATTCGCAAAGAGCTTTTCGAGCAATCAGACCTTGAGCTGGCTCTCCAGGAAATATTACAGTCACCGACAGGTACTCATGAGAGAAGGCCAAGCTAAACGCGATAGCATGTCCATCGAAGAAGCGACCGTCTCCAATATGTGGGAGATTGCCGCCATTGTGGAAGTCCTCGAAAGAAAGGGACTCTGCACCAAGCAAGACCTCTACGACATCATCACCGAGTTCCGCCGCAGGAATCCCCAAGCTCGTATTCCTGAAACCATCATTCCTGAGCCGTACTTGCTCACAGAGACGGAAAACAAGATTATCGACGACTTATTGGCGTTGCTCAACAAGAACGGACTGACAACGCACCAGTCGATAAACTTGCTCGAACGGCTGGGCGGAATCATTGAGATGGGGCAGCGGGTGGCGAAGGGGACGACGCACTGAAAAGGAGGCTGCTATGGGATCAACGCTCGTCAAATGGACACGTAACACAGGGCTGGGAATCCTGCTCTTGCTTTTGCTCCCATTGTGTCCCTTCGCCGTGTCCAACACCCTGGTAGTTCAAGCTGCCGAGCAAGCCGACCTGCTCGACATCAACACTGCCACCGCCGACCCACTCAAGAGGCTCCCTGGTATTGGCGAAGCCGTCTCAGAGAAGAGTATCAGGGGAGCAGAAACGAATAAGCGGCCATTCTGGACAAAACAATCGTCCTTTGTGGAAGGAGAAGACTTGTTCGTAGTAGGAATTGCCCCTCATGCGCCCACGGTCGAGGAGGGGAGAAAGCGAGCATTTGAAAATGCCAAGGTCGAATTGATGAACTTTGCGCAAGTCACCGACCTTGAAGCGAAGGGGTTGGTGATTGAAACTCAGATGACCTTCGAAGAACCCAACCCAATCGGTATGATTACGGTCTATCAACTGTTGCGCGTTCCCGCCAAGAAACTGATTGAGGTTCAGGGACATGTACAAGAACAAACACGTCTACAGGAGCAAGCATTTGATAAGTCGAAGCGAGACCTTCAACTCGTGCAGCAAGCGGTGGGGAGTAGATATCAGCGTCTCGAAGAACAGCACCGACAGATTCAGGACACCCTCGATTCCGTGTCTCGGCTACAGGAAAGTATAAGAGAGAAAGCTCTACGGATTGAGCAAGCGCATACGGAAGTGGAACAACTCCTCCAACAACTGTCGGCAAGGATTAAAGACACCCAGCCCGCCTTAATCTCATCCGCCAGTCCAGCCATGAATACCAATTCCACCAAAGACAAGAGTATCGCAGAACCACTTTTGAGGAGAATTAAAGACACAGAGAATAAACTTGATGCGCAAGCGGCCCAGTTAAAAGACTTATCCAAACGCGCACAGGCCAGATTGGCGAAGGAAGATGAGCTAGCCCGTGCCTTAGAGAAGAAATGTAAATATGTGGTGCGGGGAATGACAAGAGAAGAAGTAGGCCAAATCATGTCCGAGCCAGCTGAACAATATCTCCACATTCCTTCCAAGACTACGTCTTCCAAGTACAGGTATATGAACAAAAGTGGAGCTACAGGCATAATTTCTATCGGCTTCGCTTTCAACGAACTAGTCGATTCGCTCGATGGATGTCCGGGAAAATCGTTTCACCCTGCCACAGGTATAAGACCCACACTGCATACCGAAAGTCACGAAGGAGCATCAGGAACGATACGCTCTTCAAAAGCCACGAAATTGGATAGAAGCATAGTTGGTGATGGAACCAGATAGGTGCGCCCTTTCGGCGAGAGGAGGCTCCGGAAATTCGGACAGTGTGGTAAGTGGTAGCCTGGCTTCACCGAAGCCAGCAGGTGGTGGCGAACCAGAGGAGCGAGGCGATGAAGAAAACACGACGGAATCACGGGGCTACGTTTAAGGCGCAAGTCGCGTTGACGGCGGTCCAAGGCGACAAGACGCTGGCGGAATTGGCCGAACAGTTTCGCGTCCATCCCACCCAGATCACCGAATGGAAACAACAATTGCTGGCGCGGGCCGCTGATGTCTTTGGCGGGACCACGCCGACGGCGGACACGCCGGATCTCAAGACCCTCCACGCCAAAATTGGCCAACTGACGCTGGAGCATGATTTTTTAGCCGGGGCGCTCACCAAGGCGGGCTTGCGGAGCGCAACGCCATGATCGACCGCACCCATCCACTGCCTGTACGGTGACAATGCCAGTTGCTGAAACTGGCCCGATCGACCGCCTACTACCAGCCGACGCCGGTCTCAGAGACGTCGCTGGCACTGATGCGGCGGATCGACGAGTTGCATCTGCAATATCCGTTTGCCGGGGCGCGCATGCTGCGCGATCTCTTACGGCAAGAGGGCCAGGCCGTTGGGCGGCGACATGTGGCCACCCTGATGCGCCGCATGGGGCTTGAGGCCTTGTATCGGAAGCCGCATCTTAGCCGCCGACATCTGGCCCATCGGGTCTATCCCTATCTCTTGCGGGACCTAACGATCTCGCGGCCTAATCACGTCTGGGCCGCCGATATTACCTATATCCCGATGGCGCGTGGCTTCGTGTACTTGTTTGCCGTCCTGGACTGGGCCAGTCGCCGGGTATTGTCGTGGCGGCTTTCCAATACGTTGACGACCGATTTCTGCCTGGACGCGGTACAGGACGCCATCACTCGGTATGGCATCCCGACCATCTTCAACACCGACCAAGGGTGCCAATTCACCAGCCAGGAGTTCATAGGCCTCCTGACGCACCACGGCATTCAGACCAGTATGGACGGAAAAGGCTGTTGGCGGGATAACGTGTTCGTGGAACGACTCTGGAAGAGCATTAAATACGAGGAGGTCTCTCGGCACGCGTACGACACTGTCAGTGCGGCCCACCAGGGCTTGGAGCGCTATCTGACGTTCTACAACCAGACCAGGCCACATCAGGCGCTTGACGGCAAGACGCCCGACCAGGTGTACGATGACAATCTGACGACACGGCGGACAGCCGCGTAATCAGCAATCCGCCAGGCGCCACTTAAGGAATGGTCTAAACTGTCCAACCAACCGGAGCCACCTCTCACTACTGATTACCGACGAATGTATTAACTGTGGAGCCTGCCTGCCAGAATGTCCGAATGAAGCTATCTTCGAAACTCGCGGCGACGCGGAGGCGAAGGGAAATCATGTGGGCGACGGTCAGGGAGTCGGAGACGCTATTT
>JACMLT010000359.1 GCA_014379455.1 Nitrospiraceae bacterium | reverse complement strand
CCTCTACTAAGACAATCTTAGCAGATGGTATGGATTTTGACGGTTCAGAGCAGAGACAAAAACAGGGATTACTCTGACTGCCTCGTCCGTGGGTGCTTGAGAGCGTAAGTTAGGAAGAGATTTTACCCGCCCTGGCCGTCCCGGATATGAAGTTTCTCTACGGTGAGGGGGCGAGCCGGCCGGTCAAAGGCTCGTCATAGCAGCGGACGGCGATTGCAGCAGAAGCCGTCATGAATCATGCGGGCTAAATTGCTTGCTCGCAGGGAAGGACGAATACGTGAACATTGTTATGCTGCTCCATCCCCTGCTCCGCTTTGAAGCGCGTGAACCCATCGATGAGTCGGGAGGCAAGCGGCTCCGGTACCACGGTGAAGATTACACAGTTGGCGCCGGGTGACAGCAAGAACTGAACGTTAGGTCCGGTCTCTCCCCTGCCTGCAACATTGTGCAGTTCAGTAAACGCGTTGACGTCGTATTCTTTCAGCAGGGCATGGATGTGTTCTACCATCGACTGACGAAAGACGATCAGCAGCATCTTCATAGCAGGCACTCCTGTGTATCAGCGAGAGGGGTCGTCACCACACCAGGCGATTGTTCAGCATGCGACTCTGCCCATTCTATAGGGGAGAGACGAAATAAAGACAAGAGCGATTCCATCACGTGTTCGTATGTTCTGCCTGGGGCCGGACAGCTGCTCGTCGGACTCAAGGCCTTGCGTGCTGCGATGAATAGAACGAAGTGGATACGCATTGAGCTTTCCAGTAGACTTGTCTCCAAACGAATGGAGGACGGTGGTGTGCCGAGCGGCAAATGCCTGACGGAGCAGACGTGCTAAGCGCGAGCCGAGTCGCAACTTCTTCAGGCGAAATCGTGTTGTTAACAGGAGGTATCAGATGAACGATCAAGACACGCAACAGGCGATTGGGATTCTCAATAGGATTATGGAGCATGAGTTGGCGGGAGTCGTCCGCTATACGCATTACTCTCTCATGGTCTACGGCTATAACCGCATTCCTATCGTGTCTTGGCTAAAGAATAATGCTGACGAGAGCCTTGCCCATGCGCATAAAGCCGGAGAGCTAGTCACCTTGCTCGGCGGCCACCCGTCGCTGAAAATTGGGGCACTCCTGGAAACCGAGAAGCATGATGTGGGACATATCCTGCAGGAAAGCTTGGAACACGAGAAGGCCGCCGTTGCCTCCTATTATGAACTCTTGAAAGTCTCCGAGGGAAAGTCCGTCCTGCTGGAAGAATATGCGCGAGAGATGATCGTCGGCGAAGAGCTGCATCTTGACGAGGTGAATAAGATGTTGCGCAAGTCAGGTGATGTCCAACCATTTCGCTCCTAACCCTTCAATCAACCTGGAATGAAAAAGAGCGTCAGTGGACCATTTCGAGGTGTGATCGGGGGAGCGACTCATCTCGCTCTCTGTGACAGGGTGCGCAATTCTTTACTAACTCGATGGAGGAGGACGTCACATGTTGAAGGAAGTTTCAGGGGATATTTTGTTGACCAAGGCGGAAGCTCTGGCGCACGGCGTCGCACCCAACGACAATTTTGCAAACGGGTTAGCCCTGGCACTCAGGGAGCGGTGGCCGGCGATGTATAAGGATTTCCGGCATTTCTCTCAAACGTTTACTCCCAAGACCGGCGAGTTATGGACGTGGTCTGGCGTCGGAGCTGTTCGGATTGTGAACCTGTTTACTCAGGAGGCTGCTGCAAGTCACGGGGCCAGCCACCCGGGCCGGGCCACGATCGAGAATGTGAATCACTGCCTCAAAGCGCTGGGCAAGGTGATCGAGGCTGAGAAATTCAAGAGTGTTGCGCTTCCACGCTTGGCCACTGGCGTGGGCGGGCTAGACTGGAAGGACGTGAAGCCGCTGATAGAAAAACATCTCGGCCACCTGTCTATCCCCGTGTATGTGTATGGCACCTATCATCCTGGGATTCAGGCAACAGAATAAGGGGTGAACAGGGGCGAGTCAGGAGGTGGGGCAGACTGACGAACAGCACGCGGTTCGGTCGCGCCATAATGCGTTGACCTGTGTCGGCTCCACCCACTGGTTTGCCGCCTCCCGACTGCTCCTCTAACACTGCGATGAAACATCGCAATGCCGTCGCAGTCGGCATCGCGTCAGCCTCCTAATTGACAGCGCCCTCTATGGCGCGAGCCTCACCGCATATCCGTTCCATCCGCCCTGCCTGCTCGACCGTTCTTGAATCGATTGACAATAAACTTGCGGCTTTCCTCTGCAAACAACAGCGCAACGGCGCCCAGCACGAGTGGCCCGAAGATCCATGCGGGCAAGGGCCCGGTTCCAAAGATCGCGTTGCCCCAGGGGGTATAGATGATGAACGCGAGGACGACGAGTTCTGTCGCGACTCCCCAGAGGAGCAATGGATTGCTGAACCAGCCGAGTCGAGAGAGCGACACCCGGTCTGAACGGCAGGCAAACACATTCGCCACCTGGGCGACGACGATGGCGGCGAAGGTGGCGCCGGTCGCCTGTTTGTAGAGCGGATCGGACCAGTCAAGGGGCATGCCCCAAGTCCATCCGTGTGTGAGGAGCAATAAGAAGAATGCGCCCATAGCGATTCCGGCTTCCATCAGGCCCAAAAAGACGTAGGCACGCAGGAGAAGCGGAAGGTTCATCAACCGTTCCGTGCGCGGTCGCGGCGGGATAGACATCATGCCGGCGTCGGGCTTTTCAGCACCAAGGGCCAAGGCCGGAACCATGTCGGTCCCCAGATCCACGGCGAGGATTTGCGGGACCGTGAGCGCCAGTGGAATCCCGAACAAGCCGAACGCCAGATAGGGAACGACTTCAGGCACGTTGCTCGCCAGCACGTACGTGGAAAATTTTCGGATGTTGGCGTACACGGCCCGGCCTTCTTCAATGGCGTTGACGATGGTCGCAAAGTTGTCGTCGAGCAAAATCATGTCTGCCGTTTCTTTCGCCACGTCGGTTCCGGTGATGCCCATGGCAATGCCGATATCGGCTTTCTTAAGCGCCGGCGCGTCGTTCACTCCGTCGCCCGTGACGGCTACCACTTCACCCATGTCTTTCAGCACCGACACCACACGCATCTTGTGCCGGGGGGCCATGCGCGCGAAGATCGGCTCAGCCTTCTCAGGACTGATGGGCGTCAGGAGCTGACGCAGCGCCTCGTCGTTCATTGTTTCGACCTGGCGCCCCTCTGTCACAGGACAGAATCCGACCGGCTCGGTGCGGGACTCTTTCGGTGCCAGCCCGATCTGGCGGGCGATGGCCAGGGCCGTGAGCGGATGGTCACCGGTAATCATGATGATGCGGACGCCGGCTTGGCGGCAGCGCGAGATGGCCTCCGGCACTTCGTGGCGCGGGGGATCGATCATCGCCACGAGGCCGAGGAAGGTGAGGTGCTGTTCCACCTGCTCGATGCCCAGCTTCTCGACACCCTGCTCAATGTCACGCATGGCCACAGCCAGGACCCTATAGGCCTGCTGCGCGAAGGTCTGGCTTTGCACCATGATGCGCTGGCGGTCCTCCTGGCTTATCGGTGATAGAGCACCTTGGTGACGTATCTGATCGCAGAGAGGCATGAGCGATTCCGGTGCTCCCTTCACAAAAGCCACAAGCCGGCCCTCACGCCAATGCATGGTAGACATGCGCTTCCGGTCCGCGTCGAACGGGAGCTCGCCCATCCGTGGCATCGGTTCATGATGGAGGAGTCCGTGATCCTGCGCGAACTCGACCAGAGCCACTTCGGTTGGATCGCCTGTGACGGCGGGTCGGCCGCCGGTCTGCCGCACACGTTTGGCATTGTGGCAATGGATGATTGCATCGAAGAGCGGCGCATACTCCTCGGCCTCGATCGCGCTGGTCACGCGTCCGGCGATCACCAGACAGCTTTCCTGCACCTCGATTTCGAGATGGTCCATATAGAAACGGGCCACGCGCATCCGGTTCTCGGTCAGCGTCCCCGTCTTATCCGTGCAGATGACGGTAGTGCAACCCAAGGTTTCAACGGACGTCAGCTGCTTGATGAGCGCGTGACGTTTAGCCATGCGCTGGCTGCCCAACGCCAAGGCCAGCGTCACAGTGGGAAGCAGCCCTTCCGGCACGTTCGCCACGATGATGCCGATCCCGAAGATTGCACTGATCCAGAAACCCAAGCCCATGGAGACGCCGATGACGAAAAAGACCCCGCCCATGGCGACCGACAGCATGGCGACCACATGGGTGACCTTCATGATCTCTTTCTGCAACGGACTGAGGCCTGTCTCCACGCTTGTGGAGAGGCGGGCGATCTTGCCGAATTCCGTCTGCATGCCGGTGGCGAACACGATCGCCCGACCTCTGCCGGAGAGCACGGGGGTACCGGCGAATACGAGATTGGGAATGTCCTGGAGATGTCCATCGATGACCGACTCCGCTGTCCGCCGCTTCGGTTGGGATTCGCCTGTGAGAGAGGAGAGGTCGACCAGCATGTCAGCTGCTTCGATGAGGCGGGCGTCGGCAGGAATTTGCTCTCCCTCCTCGATCACGAGCACGTCCCCCGGCACGATCTCACTCCGTGGCACGTCATGCGGTTGGTCGTTTCGCAGCACCCATGCCCTGGCAGGGAGGAGGCGATGGAGGGCATGCACTGCGCGCTCCGCTTTATACTCCTGAAAGAAGGCAAAGACGGCGTTGATGACGATCACACCGAAGATCGCCCAGCCGAGCGTGGCCATACCCTCGCCGGGCTTCATGAATTCTGCCGTGAAAGCCAGCGCGGCGGCGATCCAGAGCAAAATGGCCAGGAAGTGGGTGAACTGGTGGAGGAACCCTCGAATCAATGAATAGCGATTCGGCTCCTCCAGAACATTGGGGCCATACCGACTGAGCCGCTGCTGTGCCTCTTCGGGCGACAGGCCGCCCTTCCTGGTTTCCAGGTGTTTGAAGACTTCAGCAACCGTCAGTTGGTGGAGGTGTAGTTCGTCCGAATCAGGCACGCGTGCCTCGCACGATCAGAACGGAACAAGGGGCGTGTCTCAGGAGACTCTCCGAAACGCTGCCGAGATGGAGCCGTTCACTCTTGGTCAAGTCGCGAGACCCGATCACCAGGAGGTCGGCATGATCCGCCTCCACCTGTTTGACGATGGTGTCGATGACGTGGTCCATCTGCACGTCCGTGTCGACGGCGAAGCCTTCTTTCAGGAATTCATCCCGCAATGTCGTGACCAGTTTCGTCGCGCGTTCGACGACCGGTCGTTCCAGTTCGGCAACTTGGGCTTTGGATAAATATCGAACGGCCAAGTCGGTCACCGGTCTCTCGGCGGAGGAGAGGATGGTGGTTGTGGCGGAATCCGGAAGCAGGCGGGATCGAAGAAATCGAGCGGCGGTTCGGGAGTGCTTTGAATCATCGACCGCGAGGGTCACTCGTCTCAACTGCTGGATCGGCTGTTTCACGACGAGGACGGAGCAGCGGGTGATCGACGCGACTTGCCGGGAGATGCTTCCCAATAAGAATCCTCGAATGTCGCTCAACCCGCGGGATCCGATGAGGATAAGATCGGCCCTCACCCGCCGTGCCTGCCGCACGATCGTCTGGGCGAGAGGACCATGGGCTAAGGTGCGGTGGAATATGGTGCGCGGGCCTGTCGCGGCCTGTCCGAGGGCGACTCTAGCCGATCGCTCCGCCTCGCGGAGGAGGATGCCCCCGGCCTTCTCCATAGCAGCCAGAGCTCGCTTCTCTGCCACGGGGTTCCCGCCTTTCCCCGCTCGGAGGACCGACGGGTCGACCACATGGAGCAGCGTGACTACCTCCGGCTCACGGCCGGCGAGCGCCTCGAGGGCTTGTACCCCCCACTGCGAGCATTCAGACCCATCCACAGCACAAAGAATTCGCATGACAGACCCCCTTCCTCAATGGCAGTGACGGCCAACAACCAGCACACGACTCCGGGTATCAGATCTGCACTGGATGTGCCTGTGACCTATAGAAATAAAGAAGGAGAATCAGCCCTGTTTTGAGGGGTTCTGAAGAGAAACGGCACTCCGGTTCCTGTGGATGGTGCGGCGTTATGCAGCAGAGGGGGAAACCCACTGTGGTGATTGGCGCCAGTTGCTTGGGCTAGAAGTCTGCGGATAATGGTTCGCTAGCCTGTCTTGTTCATTTGGTCTGTTCGGTCTGTCTCATGTGTTTGGTTGAATCAGATAGACCAGATCAGCCCTTGCGTCCCACCTGTCTCGCTAGGCTATCTTGTGAGATACATTGTAAGACCACGCATCTCTTGCCTAGAAATTTGCGATTGCAGTAGAAACGTTCATGAGTAATGCGGGTTAGGACAAAGTGGAATCAGCGAGATGACGTGGATCGTCTACATCCTGGAGTGTGCGGACACCAGCCTCTACACCGGCATCACCAATGATTTGGCGCGGCGGCTGGAAGTACACAGGACGGGCCGAGGCGCCAAGTACACAAAACACCGATGCCCGTTAAGGGTGCGCTATACCGAATACCAACGCACCAAAGGCGCGGCACTCGCACGCGAGGCCGCAATCAAATCCTTAGCCCGGTCAGAAAAACTGGCACTCATCGCCGCTCAGCCCACACCCAGACTCCACGGTTAGCCCTTCTACTTTCTCTCCTGTGTGGGCATCAAGATGCGAAACTATTGTTCTCGTGCCACCAATCCGATCAATCATGAACGCAATGAGTACCGGTGCGGCATAAATGAAACTCCCCGCACGCACGAGCCGATCAGAAAAGTCGAATGTACCGATTTTCTGGCTCCTGCGCCGCGGGGATCAGTCGATCGAGCGCTGACACCGCACTATTCACGCTGTTCACTTTGCCATCGCCACTCGATACAATCACTATTGATGTGTCCCTTCGTCTGCTACAGAGCCACCAATCTTCATGGTTACATTGCTGGACCGGCCCGAGAGATTGAATGGTCCTTCACCGAGCCTGGTGATCAGAAACAAGAAACCTATTCTGCATGGGCTGGCTGCCTATGATTCCTCCACAAACTTGCCGGGTTCTCTCTCCAAGCGAGTGGCCTGAATGGTCTCCATTGCGCGCATCCCCTCGGGGTGGCTAAGGTCAAGGGTAAGATTCCTCAAGCCCATTCATGCGACCTTTCCTCTGATTGGCAGTGATAGTGAGCACTATTGATCAGACTGGACATCTCGATTGAGGCATGATCTGCAACACGTGCGATCCATGATTAATCAACGCAGCTTGCCCAATTATTTGCTGCGTCATGAACGTGAGCGGAAGAAGGAGGCACACGATGGCGGAAAAATCATGCGCGAACCCGCGCTGTACCTGTCCTGCAGAACCGGGAAAAGAATTTTGTTCGTCTAATTGCCGGGAGGCCAAAACAGGCGCTCCCTGTTCCTGTGCCCATCAAGGGTGCGGAACTAAGCGTCAGTGAGGTCAAGCCTCCACAGTGCACGCTACATCATCACAGATGACGAGGTGAGTATGTCGTGGTTAAAACATCGATACAGTAGGGTTCTCCGCTCACTCTCTGCCAAATGGTGGCCCGTGAAGGCTCCTCGACTTGTGGCCATTGCAATCCTGACCCTTCTTCCGGCATTCGCCGTTGCCGCGGATGTACTCCCCCCTGGCCAATTTCCCGAGAGCGGTGGTAAGCCGGCTCCTGGCATCATTCCCGAGAGACCGTCAGGATCTAGCGCTCCGACAATCCCCCCGTCCCGTATAGATCCAGGCATCCAACACACGCCGGAGAGGCGCGGAGATCCCCGTGGCTCCGTGAAACCACCCAACCTCGATCCGAGCATGTCAACGAATCCTGATAAGTCGCTTCCCGAACGAAAGGACATCAATCCCCCTGGTGGAGGAACACCGCAAGGAAAACCAGACGTTCGTTAATGAAATGAATAGAGCTGGCCCGCAAGAGGGACACTGAGCCACTGCGAAGTTGGGGACGAGGGTGAGCCCGCTCTCCGAAGGCTTGTCGGCACGCATGGGGTCGCGTCTTGCAATCTGACATTAGCGGCAATCTTCTTATTCAAGGTCGGCCTGGTTCATCCCTATGTGCGTGCGTCCATCACACACCATAAATAGGGTTGGTTCCCTCCAAGCTCGCGCGTTATCTCTCAGGGATGGAGGCTGATTGATCTTCCACTGCGCGCGTCCAACACATTCTTCGTTTCTCTCTTTTCGCCACTTTTCTAGGCTAGACTGTCCTTCATTGCGCGCATCGGACGAGCGCAGTTTCGTCGGGCGCATTCCGCGAGCAAGAAGGATGGTTTGGTAGCTCCCTATCCCCGCAACCTGGCTTCCTGAGCTAATCGATGGCCTGTTGACCAAGTCTTTCCATCGGCGTAGCATAATCTCCAGACGTTCCAGTGACGGTGGCTGCTATCTCTTCCGCACGCTACGACTCGTCATCCCGCGCGCCGGAACTCGTACAGTCCCCCTCACTCCTACGCCAGACTCTTTCTCATAGCGCACCATTGCTCGGATACGGATCCTTTGGAACGGGGTCCTCATGGTGACCGTCAGCAGCCGAGCCCTCCTTGCCTTCTTGGCACCGATCCTTGTGCCAACTGGCTGCTGCGTGCTTGCACCGAATCCCATTCAGGCCGGTGAGAATCCATCCTTTTTGCTGGCTACTGCCGCCCCTACCGAACGTCTCGCTCCGCCGGTCACCTGGCTGGATGACCTTGAACATAAGCTAACGACGTACTTCACGAAGAAATATCCAGCTTACGATTACTCCCCATATGCGCATGAACTGTGCCGCATTCGTGACGCGGCCAGACTAGGTGACCGATGGGGCGCCAAGCGGGAGATGGGAGTATTTCTCAACATGCTGGCGATTCGTGCCTATGGTCTTGGGGACGATGCGGCGGAGGAATTGGCTGTGCTTTCACAACGAATCATGCCGGACCAGGAGTTCGGCATGATCTACCTCGGATCGGAAACCGAACCGCCGACGGAAGGAGGGCACACCTGAAATAACAGTGAACGTCCAACATAAACTTAGAGGGAGGGTCTGATCATGACTTCGCATACATCCGTCACTGATCGAATTCTCGAAACTATCCAGCGTGCGCTTGAGTGCGACCTGGATATGCTGACGAAGAGTCTCTCCGACCTGTCCTGGGGTCAGGTTTTCCTTGAGGTCGATCGGTTAAGCCGGAAGGGACAGGTGCTGGTGACGCGCGACACCGGGGGTCGTTACATGATCCGGCTACCGGAGCACAGCAGAGAGCCAGCGACCCATCACTCCCGTCTCTGATCGATGAAAGGGTCAGTGAGATTGCGACGTGACATATCTGCTATCCTTGAGAGGACGAGATTATTTGTAGAAAGGAGCGCCGAACATGGCTGAGTGGGTCACGTATAAAAATCATCAAATTAAGGCCTGTTCCCAACATCTCGGAGATGACCGATGGACACCAAAGGCGCTCGCATGGCTCTCAACAGGCGGCCGAGAGCCCATGAAAACCCTACAGGGTGAAGTGCATGAGATCCGCGACACGGAAAAAAAGGCGAATGAGATTGCTCTCGGGAAAGCCAAGAAATGGGTCGATCAGCGCCAATAGGCTGTGACCCACCCACCAACGGTACCTCAACCACGACGTCGTACGCTACCTCAGACACATCAACGCGATGAAGCGCCAGTTCGCCAGGCGGACGGCCGCCGGCTCGCAGTTCGGCTCATCAGATCTTTTCCGCCGAGAGTGGCGTCGCAATAGATTCGAGTGACCGACCCTCTGCCTTCACTCCCAAGAATAGTTCGACGATCGCGCCCACAAGCATCAGACCGGCTCCGAGTAAGTAGCCATAGAACACACTCGTGGCGGACGTTTCAATCAGTTTGCCGTACAGCCACGGAGCGACGATCCCGGCTCCCTGCGCTACAACGAAGAAAAACGCAATGGCCATCGCGCGGATCTCGAGGGGAAAGATCTCGCTGACGGTCAGATAGGCCGCGCTGGCGCCCGCCGAGGCGAAGAAGAATACGCATGTCCAAGCCAGTGTTTGAGTGACGGAGGTCAACGCGCCTTGCACAAACAGATACCCTGTCACAGCCAGCAGGCAACCGGCGGCGGCATAGGTGAAGGTAATCATCGGCTTACGGCCAACGGTATCGAAGAAGCGTCCGAGCAACAGCGGGCCGAGAAAGTTCCCGAGCGCAAACGGTAGGATAAAGAAGCCGATGCTGCTGATTGGTACATCGTAGAACTTCGTGAGCACGAAGGGGTAGGTAAACGAAATCGCGTTGTACATAAACGATTGCGTGGTCATGAGCGCGATGCCGAGTATCGTGCGCCTCGGATAGACTGTCCAGAGCTGGCGGGCCACGGTGCCCAATGTCACGTGTGGCTGGGCATACACAATGATCGAGCCTTCGGCAATCGGCAACGAGGTCAATCCATGGTCACGCGTAACCTGATCCTCGATACTGGAGACGATCGCTTCCGCTTCCTCCACCCTTCGATGGGTCATGAGCCACCGGGGACTTTCCGGGATGATTCGCCGGAGCAACACGACGCTCACGCCCAGGACCGCTCCGAACCCGAAGCACAGCCGCCATCCCAGATATTCCGGGATAATATCAGGGTTCAACAATACAATGATGAGGAGTGCGCCGACTGCCGCTCCCAGCCACCAGCTACCGTTGATCGCCAGGTTGGTACGACCGCGCCCGCGCGCGGGGATGAGTTCGTCGATGGCGGAATTGATCGCCGCATATTCGCCACCGATGCCTGCGCCTGTTAAGAAGCGGAAGAGCATGAAGCTCCACAGATTCCAGGACAGTGCGGTTAAAACCGTGGCCACCAGATAAAGCAGAAGCGTGAACATGAACCACTTCTTCCGCCCCTGCCGATCGGTGAGGTAGGAAAACACAATGGCCCCGAACACAGAGCCAGCCAAGTAGGCCGACGCGGTCAGCCCGACTTCGGATTCCGTGAGGTGCAATGTAGTGGTATGTGTGAGAACAGGACCGAGTGCGGCGACGATGGACACCTCAAGTCCATCCAATATCCATGTGACGCCAAGAGCCATCACCACCAGCCAATGCCATCGCGACCAAGGCAAGCGATCCATCCGCTGGGGAATGTTGGTGGTAATGGGAGCACTCGGCGCGCCGGGCATGTCCAATCCTATAACTGATCGGATCTGGTATGACAAGCGAGCTGCTGACGTACTTTCGATGACGAGGACGATTTCACAGGCTGGCGGTTATCCCAGTCGTTGACCTTCTCTTGATTGACTCTGCAAGAATTTGGGCATAGCTGCACTCTCCTTCACTGCACGCATCAAGCGAGCGCTATCAAATGCTCCGAGCGTGCAGACCTTCCCCCTAGAGGGCGACCTGTTCGGTCTCCCACTGCGCGCAGCTTTCTCACCCGCCCACCCATTGGCACGCCGAGACGTGCCATGAGCCCATGCGAGAGCCTTCCGATTTTCCCCATGTTGCCCTATGGGGAGCAGCCGGACTATCCTTCACTGCGCGCATCGGACGAGCACAGTTTCATCGTGCGCGTTCTGCGAGCAAGAAGGATGGTCTGGCTATTCCCCTCTCTCCTCTATCCGAACAACCTCTTCACCCCAGCCTTAATCTGATCCAGCCCCTGGCGCAAGTCGGTCTCAAGCACAT
>JACMLT010000358.1 GCA_014379455.1 Nitrospiraceae bacterium | reverse complement strand
TCATTCTCGGCGATCACGAAGACCTCTCGGTGCGGGCCAAGGTCATCACGGTTGGGTCGCTCCTGGCCGAACGTGATCCTGGGTCTGGCATTGCCTGGTTATCGGAGTCGCCGCGCCTACTGCGTGTTGTGCCACATGAAGGCTGGCGATTAAAAATATTGCAGTACGGGGCGTTAGTGGCAGAGTGTGACGCAGATACGGCGCTGGCCTATTTGCGACGTGCGCCTGAACTGGTGAGCGTGATCGGTGAGTCTGCTGAAGCCATGGCCCGCTTCGAGGCCTGGTTTACCGCCGGGATGGAAGTTCTGGCCTATAGTGTCGAAGGGGCCAGAGCCTACTTTGCGCTGGAGTCGCGGAAGGCACTGACGTCGGTGGAAGCGGCGTTAAGCGGGGTACCGCTTAGGCAGGTCGCCCGCACGGTGAAACTCTTCGTGCAGGGACTTTGCGGAACGGATCTGACGATTCAGGCGCTCCCTGATTCGCTGAATAAGGAGATGTCGGTGCGGGCCACAGTGAGCCAAGACGGGCGCACCATCTCACTGCCGGCACTCCTCCGTCGCTATTCCACGGCTGAGGAGAATACGCGCTTGTACCTGGTGATGGCGGCACACGAAGCGGGGCACGTAGAGTTTGGAACCTACCGGCTGACCCTTGAACCGTTCGCAGACTTGATCCTGGCTCTGCATCAGAAGTATGGCGAGCCGAAGGACGCTGCGCCGGACACCTTAGCGGCGCTGTTTCGGCTGTATCCCTATCCGGGATTGATTCAGGATTTGTGGATGCTTGTAGAAGATGCGCGGGTGGAATTTCTGCTACAGCGAGAGTACCCGGGCCTTCAGCGTGACTTGCAACGATTGGCGTTGGAGGCGGTTGCGACAAGGTCGCTGACACATGGGCTGACGGTCAAAGAGCTTGTTGTCGATCAATTGCTCCAGCTCTCGACCGCTGCCTCGCAGCCTGTCGTAATTCACGAAGCCATCAAGGATGAGATTGCCGTCCTCTGGCCGATGTGCCAGACGATTCTTTCTCACACCGCAACGGCGGAAGAGGCTGTGCGTGTGTCCCATGCGCTGTATGTGAAACTTGAAGAGTTGTTGGCACCGAAGGGAGCGATGATCCAAGCCGATCAGACGGATGAGGAATCAGAGGAACTGGGTGTTGGTCCATCGGCGTCCGAACAGACGGGTGAGGACTATCGCCCTGTCACGAATTGGGTCTATCGTGGGGCCATGAAACCTGAGTTCATTCGTCAGCCTGATCAGACTGAACGGGTATCGGACGATCAGAAACAATCGGCGGACATCGAACGAATGGCGAGTGCAGCCGGCGGGGCTCAGGAGTCATCTGCGCAGGGTCAACGGCGTCGAGAAGGACGACACACAGAAACCGAGAGTGACCGGCTTGCCGGTGGGCGACAGTGGCCCTCTCATGTGGAAGAACTCTTGGCGTTGAACGTCGAGCAGCCGACGCCGACCGATCATGCCAGGATTGGCGATCATGCGGTGCGGTATCCGGAGTGGGATCAAGGGATCGATGACTATCGCCTCAACTGGTGTTGCGTCATCGAGCGGGCAGCGGAAGAGGGGAGCGGGGATATCGTGGGGGCCACATTGCGTGCGCACGGGAGTGAAGTCTCGGCCCTTCGTCGATTTTTCGAAGGTCTGAGGCCGCCAGGGCTGCGGCGTGTGTCGGGCCAAGCCGACGGCGACGATCTCGATGTGAACGCGGCGGTTCGTCTATGCGCTGAGCGGGCGGCGGGAGCAGATCTGTCGGACAGAATTTTCGTGAGGCGGGAGAGAAAAGAACGCGATGTCGCCGCTGCGTTTCTGGTCGACGTAAGTGGGTCAACCAGCCGCCAGTTGGACAGCGGCCGTCGAGTCATCGATCTGGAGAAAGAGGGGCTGGTGCTCTTGTGTGAGGCGCTCGAAGCGGTGGGAGATCAATATGCACTCTACGGCTATTCGGGCCAAGGCCGCGGGCATGTGGACTTTCTTGTGATCAAAGATTTTGACGATCGGTTGAGTGGGAACGCGGCGCAGCGTTTGGGTGGACTGGCTCCTATGCGGCAAAACCGTGATGGGGCGGCCATTCGCCACGCCACTGCCAAATTGTTGGCGCGAGAGGCCCAGACGCGGCTGCTCATTCTTATCAGTGATGGGCGTCCACTCGACGACGGCTATAAAGACGAGTACTCGCTGGAAGATACCAAAGTTGCGTTACGGGAGGCGCGTCAGCGAGGAGTGCATCCGTTTTGTATTACGATCGATCGGGAGGCCGATGGCTATGTCCGGAGAATGTATGGAGACGTACAATTCGCAGTCATCGATCATCTCGAAGCGTTACCGATGCGATTGCCCCGGATCTATCAGCGGCTGACGACGTGAAAGGTGAAACGTGAGACGTAAATGGAGTCGGAAAACGGATGGCAGTATTCAAGAACTAGTCCTTTCACGTTTTACGTTTCACCTTTCACGAGAGACAGAAGATGGCAAACGAAACTGAACGACCAACCGTGCCGCCCTGGCTGCACAAGTTGTTTACTGGTCATCAGTATCCTTATGTCCGTCGGTTGGCGAAGTTTGCCCAGCCTATCAAACCGGGAGAAGATCGTCAGGAGCCGACGAAGGAGATGATCGAGGCCAAGTTTTGGGAGGTCTATCCCCGCTGTTGGACCAAGATTCTTCAAGAAGTTAAAGTAGGGATGATCGTGGTCTTTCACGACCTTGGTGAATATCCCGCCGGAGGGTATCAGGAATTGGTCGATGATCCGGACGCGTTTCTGGCAAAGACGTATGGCAAGAAGAAGATCAAAGTCAATTTCTATGATGGAGATAATTTCGTCTGCACGATCAACTTTAAAGTCGCAGGCTGGACGGAACACGAACACACGTGAGAGGTGAACGGTGAAACGTCATGGCATCTTGCGTTTCACGCGTCACGTTTTACGCTTCACGAGGAGTCGATAATGGGGAGACCGAAGATTACGGTGGTGGGTGCGGGGAACGTCGGAGGCACGACGGCGCAGCGGCTGGCCGAGAAGGACGAGTACGAGGTGGTGCTCGTCGATATTGCCGAGGGCGTCCCGCAAGGCAAGGCGCTCGATATCACACAGGCTGGGCCAGTCTGCGGCTATAGTACCCGCGTGGTGGGCACTAACGGCTATGATGAAACGGCCGGCTCGTCAGTGGCGGTGATCACCTCCGGAATCCCGCGCAAGCCCGGGATGAGCCGTGACGAGTTGTTGACTACGAACGCGAAGATCGTGAAGTCAGTCGTGTCTGCGCTGGTGTCTCGATCGCCGAATATCATTCTGATTCTCGTCACCAACCCGCTTGATGCCATGGTCCATGTGGCGCGTCGCGTGAGTGGATTGCCGAAGTCGCGGATCTTGGGTATGGCGGGAGTGCTCGATTCCGCCCGCATGCGTGCCTTCATCGGGGCGGAATTGAGCGTGCCAGGTCCTGACGTGACGGCGATGGTATTGGGCGGGCATGGCGATACGATGGTGCCGTTGTTACGGTACACGATGGTCAAGGGGAAGCCGGTCTCGGAGTTGATGTCGAAGGACCGGTTGGAGGCGGTTGTGAAGCGGACACGCGAGGGGGGCGCTGAAATCGTAGGCCTGTTGAAAACGGGCAGCGCGTTCTATGCGCCGTCAGCCTCGGCGGTCGATATGGTCGAGGCGATTATGAAGGACCAGAAGCGGGTGGTGCCCTGTGCGGTGCTCTGCGAGGGTGAGTATGGATTGCAGGATGTCGTCGTTGGGGTACCGGTTAAGTTGGGCCGAGGTGGGGCGGAACAGATTATCGAGTATGAGTTGACGGCGGAGGAACGAGCGGCATTGGAAACTTCTGCCAGTGCGGTGCGCGAGCTCTGTGCCGCAGTTGACCGTCTCATGGTCTGAAGAGCCTGCCAAGCGGGAGACGCCAATCGACCTGCTTGGTGAAGACTGACCTTGGCTGACCGATGACCATCTCCTGAGTGACAGACTTGGTTGCTTGACAGGAGGAGAGAGCCTACAGTACAGAGAGCGACCTGATAGTGCACTAAACGAGGAGACATTATGAAATTTCTTGAGAGTCCGATGCAGACGATAGCCGTAGGGTTTGGGCTCGCTATGATGTTGATCATGGGGTATCTGGCAATGGTTGGCATTGCGGTCGGTGATGCCGATTGGTTTGGCCTGTTGCTCCGGTGGGTCCATTTTCTGGCAGGAATCGTGTGGATCGGGTTGTTGTATTTCTTTAACCTGGTCAATGCGTCGTTCTTGAAGAGCTTGGATGGTCCTACGAAAAACATCGTGATTCCCAAGCTGATGCCTGCCGCGCTGGGCTGGTTCCGTCATGGTGCCACGATTACGGTGCTTGCGGGAATTGTGCTGTATCTTTACATGTATCAACGCGGCGGAACCGGGGCGATTGCGTTGGGAATCGGCGGCGTATTGGGCATCATCATGATGGCCAATGTTCACGCGATTATTTGGCCGAATCAACGAAGGATTATTGCGGCCGTGACGGCAGCAGCCCAGGGAACTCCTGCGCCGCCGGAAATGGCCCAGTGGGGTCGGACCGCGCTCCTCGCTTCACGGGTCAACTTTATGTTGTCGATCCCCATGCTGTTATTCATGGGGGCCGGCAGTCACCTCAGGTAAGATGCTATTCGACATGTCGGCAGGAACGCCCGCCGACATGTCCATCCATCTCTTCCGTTTCTGTTCTTCAACGCCGCTGTATGTAGTCAGGGTCCATATGGCCAGCTCCATGATAGGGCTGTGGTCCTAAGTCATTGAGATTCAGGCCTATTGTCCTGTCATTGCCTTGACGAATACCGGCCAGGCACTCTATAGTATCGCTTCATTCGTTGAAACAAACAGGTCAGGAAGGACGCATGACGACTGCGACCGAACCGCGGGTTCTCCAAACGCTTGATGGCGCTCCATGGGATATCGAGGCCTACCGGAAGATCGGGGGGTACGAGGCATGGGAAAAGTGTGTCAAAGAGCTGAGTGCGAACGATATTGTGAATCAACTGAAGAAAGCCGGGCTCCGTGGGCGAGGGGGGGCGGGTTTTCCTACAGGTATCAAGTGGGAGAAGGTTCTGAATCATCGGGTGAAGGAACACTATTTTGTCTGTAATGCCGGCGAACATGAGCCAGGGACGTTTAAAGATCGTTATTTACTCAAGCAGGCGCCGCACCAACTTATAGAGGGTTGTCTCATTGCCGCCTATACGGTGCAAGCAAAGGCGGCCTTTATCTATGTGAATCATGAGTATCATGAGGAGCGGGATAATTTGAAGAAAGCTTTGGCGCAGGCGAAGGCTCGAGGGTTCTTGGGTCATAACATCCTGGGAAGCAGTGTGAGTCTCGATCTACAAGTCTTTGAAGGCCACGGGAGCTACGTGGCCGGTGAAGAAACCGCGATGCTCGAATCGATGCAAGGGCGTCCGGCGATGCCGAGACAGAAACCGCCTTTCTATCCGACAGACTTCGGCCTCTATGGGAAGCCGACGTTGGTCAATAATGTCGAAACGTTGTGCAATATTCCCCGGATCATTCTGAAAGGTGCGGAGTGGTTCACACAGGTCGGCACGGAAAAGTGTCCGGGCACGATGATGTTCTCCCTGAGCGGTGCTGTGAATCGGCCTGGTGTGTACGAGATGCCGATGGGTACGACAATCCGGGAACTCGTAGACACATGCGGTGGAGGGGTGCCAGGCGGGCGCAAGGTCAAGGCGGTGTTCCCCGGTGGGCCCGCGTTTTCGATGGTCACTGCCGATCAGCTCGACCTGACAATGGATTTCGATTCATTGAAGAAAGCCGGCACGGGGCTTGGGTCGGCTGGTGTGATCGTGGTCGATGATGCGACGTGCATGGTGGCGCTGACGCTCAAGTTCTCCAATTTCTTCAAGACCGAGAGCTGCGGACAGTGCCCACCCTGTCGAATGGGGACCATCAATCTCGCCGCGCTGATGACCAAGATCGAGCAGGGAGAGGGGACGGAGAAAGATATGGAGAGTCTCCTCCAGCTGTGTGGATTTGTGAAGGGGACGGGCTATTGCACACTGGTGACCGGGGCTGCCGTGTTGGTTCAGAGTAGTATGAAATTGTTCCGTCATGAGTTCGAAGAACATGTCCGGTTACAGCGCTGTCCCTATCAGCCACTGCCGGTCGGCGCCACGGTGTATTGAGGAGAGAATTACGATGCCGCATGTGACGTTTCTTCTTCCTGAAGGTAGAAGTGGAGAGGTTGAGGTCAATACGTCGTTGTTGGAAGCGTCGAAGCTGCTCGGGTGTCGGTTGAATCACGATTGTGGCGGGAACGCTTCCTGTACCACCTGTCGAGTCGAAGTGCAGATGGGCGCCGAGAACCTGTCTGAAATCGACTTCGATGAGCAAGATCTTCTTGATCGGGAAGCCCTCAGCGAGCCCTGGCATCGTCTTGGGTGTCAGGCAAAAGTGCTCGGAGACGTGGTTGTTCGGGTGCCGGATGGCAAGTGGGTTGCACCCACAATCCCGCAGTCGGAGTCGCAGGGTCTTGAAATCCAGTAAAGAGATGTTACACTAAACCATTCCAGGCAGGTCTTTGAAGGACAGCTTGGCCACAAGAGGAGGATCACCATGCTGACGATTACGCCGGTGGCGGAACAAAAGATCAAGGAATTGATGGTGGAGGAGAAGGATATCCTCGGCTTGCGCGTCTATGTCAAGGGCGGCGGGTGCCACGGATATCAATACGGGATGGCGTTCGAGTCGAAAATGGGCGACGACGACACTGTGGTGGAAAAGGGCATCGTCAAGGTCATCATGGATTCCCAGAGTGCTCCGCTTCTTCAGGGAGCCGAAGTTGATTACGTGGACAGCCTCCAAGGGTCCGGGTTCTCGATTAAGAACCCCCAAGCGAAGACGACGTGTGGTTGTGGCAGCTCCTTCAGCGCCTAATGAATGTGCGCGGGGAATAGTGTGAGTCGATCGGTTGAGTGAGTGACAGAGAGAGCCAGGATTGCCCGAATACCGAGGCCAAATCCTGGCTTCTCTATTTCTGTGTCGGATATGAGCTGGATGTACGATGGGACAGGCGAGTGTCACGCGGCGATATCGGTTCTGCGCTGCGCATCGACTGCATACGGATTATCTGTCGCCCCAGGAAAACCTGGCTGTGTTTGGGAAGTGCAATAATCCCAATGGACATGGCCATAACTATGTGGTGCTGGTAACCGTAAAGAGCAGGGTGCAGACTGAGACCGGTGGAGGTGTGGACCTCAGTCGGCTGGATCAGATTGTGGGAGAACAGGTAATCATGCGATTCGACCATCGCGATCTCAATCAAGATTCTGAGTTTGCCGATCGCACCACAACGGGAGAAAATTTGGTGTTACTGATCTGGGATCTGCTAGTCCAGTGCCTTCCAGACGGGCAACTGGAAAAGGTCGGCCTCATTGAAACACGCGACAACTATTTCGAGTATGCGGGAGCGACGAATCAGGCCCCGGTGCTTGGAGAAGGGCGTCATGGCTAAGCAAAGAATCAAGCAGCGGGGCCGGCAGCCGGTTGAAGATGTCAATGGGAACAGCAGACCGGCGGATCTGGCCGTGCTGCAATCCCTGGTGACGGAGATGTTGCTGGCCCTTGGTGAAAAGCCTGCACGGAACGGACTTCTCAAGACTCCTGAGCGAGTGGCCAAGGCCCTTGCCTTTATGACCCAAGGCTATCACCGTGACGTCGATCAGCTTTTAAACGGTGCGCTCTTTCCGATTGAGTATGACGAGATGGTCATCGTGAAGGACATCGACTTTTTCAGTATGTGCGAACATCACCTGCTGCCTTTCTACGGCAGAGTCCATGTGGGGTACTTGCCCAATAAGAAAGTGGTAGGGCTCAGCAAGATTCCACGCATCGTCGATACCTTTGCGCGCCGGTTGCAAGTCCAAGAACGGTTGACCGTCCAGATTGCCGAAACCTTAAAGTCGAAGCTCAATGCGCATGGAGTGGGCGTGGTGATCGAGGCGCGACATCTCTGTATGATGATGCGGGGCGTCGAAAAGCAAAACACTGTCGCGGTCAGTAGTTCCATGTTAGGCGCCTTCCGCAGTCAGCCGCAAACCAGGCTGGAGTTTTTGAAACTCATTCGCCGAGGCAGCGTCGGCGACTCCGACTAGGCAGGGTGCTGAAAAAGTCTGCCTTCTCACCGCCCAACCTCGGCGCGCCAAGACGCGCCTTTTTCCAGGCTTTGTTCTGCGCCGTTTAGATCCTCAATATACCTTAAGAGGATACGCCTTGGACCTTCACTCCCCGCGGTCGCGCTAGAAAACCGTTTTGAATATCCTCCCGCTCTTTCATCATTCCAATCATTCTGTTCTTCAACTATCAGGAAACCAGGCTTCGGACCTTCGCGTTCTGCGGCGTTGCCTGCGGAGTGGCGCGTTTCGCGCATGCCAGAGCTGGGCAGGTGATTGGAGTGGTGAAAAATCCCACTGAGAGTTGAAATGAGGGCAAGGAGCTAGCGGTCAGTTCTGTTTCTCTTTGCCGAGCTCTTGGGCGAAGGTCGCGACGATCTGGTTGAAGGCTTCTGGCTGTTCGATGTTCGCCAGGTGTGCAGCGTTTAGAATGATGGCTAGGCGGGCGTTGGGGATCTGATCGGCCAAGAGTCTTGCGTCAGACGGTGGGGTGGTTTGGTCCAGTTCGCCGACGATGATCTGGGCGGGGCAAATGATCTGTTTCAAGTGTAGGACTGAATCTGGCCGTTCGGCCATCGCCATCAAGTCTCCGGCAATTCCGCTGACCTGATTGTTTTTGATCATGGCTCTCACGTGCTGGACGAGACCCGGTCTCGTCTGGATGGTCTGAGGCGAGAGGAGTTTCGGAATCATGAGGTCGGCTATGGCTGACGGTCCTTGCGTATAGGCTGTCTGCGCCATCTGGAATCGTCCTTCTTTTCCTTCTACTGTGTCTGCTTGGGCCTTCGTGTCCGCTAGAATCAATCCCTTCACGCTGGCTGCATACTTCCGATAGAAGGCCAAGAGAATATAGCCGCCCATGGAGAGGCTGACGAAGATTGCTTGTTGAATCGACAGCTGGTCCAGTAGCGTATTCACATCGTCAGCCGATTGTTCCAGCGTATAGCGCCAGAGCGGTACATCCGACTGCCCATGCCCTCGCACATCGATTGTGATGACCTGGAACTGCAGCGAGAGGGCTTCTTCTTGTTCAGCCCACATGGTCCGGTTGAGGGGAAACGCATGGAGAAAAACGATGGGGAGACCGGTTCCCCGGGCACTGTAGCGAGGGTGATGCCGTTGACGTTGGTCTGCATGCTGATTCCCTTCGCGGCTGTTCGTAACATTGGTTTGCCTTAGGGGCAAGGACCCGTTTGCGATCATGCTGACCGACGTATACAATTCACTCTATTCTTGAGGACGTGCATGACTGCGTCACGCGATCAGACATCAGATTTGTTCAGTACTCCAGAGGGGGCGGTATCCGTTGAGGCTCCATTGGCCGAGCGTATGCGGCCACGAGAGTTTGTGGATTTCGTTGGGCAAGAGGACATCACTGCGACGGATCGGCCGTTGAGGCGGGCCATCGAGGCAGACCAGCTCTCCTCCGTCATCTTCTGGGGGCCGCCAGGTTCTGGCAAGACGACGCTGGCGCATCTCGTCGCGCGCCACACCAAAGCGCAGTTCGTGCCCTTCTCGGCGGTCACAGGGGGCGTTCCCGAGTTACGGGCTCTGATCAAGACGGCGGAGCAACGCCAGTCGATCAACGGTCAACGGACGATTCTGTTCGTCGACGAGATTCATCGGTTCAACAAAGCGCAGCAGGATGCCTTTCTGCCTCATGTCGAGCGGGGGACGATCATTCTGGTGGGTGCGACCACAGAGAATCCCTCGTTTGAAGTGATCTCACCGCTTCTGTCCCGTTCCTTGGTCATTGTGCTCAAGCCCCTTTCGGATGACGCGCTTGGGCAGATTCTGGACCGGGCGCTTGCGGATTCTGCGATCGGGTTAGGGCAGTGGAACGCGAGCCTGTCGACAGACGCTAAGCAACGATTGATTGCCTACGGCAACGGCGATGCGAGAGCGCTCCTGACGGCGCTGGATTTTGTGGTCACGCAACAACCAGTTCGATCTGATGGCACGCGCCTGATCGATAATGCTGCGCTGGAAGCCGCGCTGATGAAAAAATCGATCCGCTACGACAAGTCAGGCGAGGAACATTACAACGTTATCTCAGCCTATATTAAAAGCCTGCGCGATTCTGATCCTGACGGCGCGCTCTACTGGCTCGCCCGTATGTTGGAGGGGGGAGAGGACCCGAAATTTATCGCCCGCCGCATGGTTGTGTTTGCCTCAGAGGATGTGGGAAATGCAGATCCGATGGGCCTGGTTGTTGCGGCTGCGGTGGCTCAGGCTGTACAGCTTGTGGGGCTCCCGGAGGCGCAGATCAATTTGGCCCAAGGGACAACCTACCTCGCGACCAGGCCTAAAGATAATGCCTCCTATATCGGGCTGCTTGAGGCCATGGAAGACGCAAAATCACATGGAAATCTTGGGGTTCCGCTCCATTTACGGAATGCCGTGACCTCGATGATGAAGGGATTTGGATATGGAAAGGGGTATCGCTATGTCCACGACGATCCCCAGGCCAAGATGCAAGATCACCTCCCTGAACCACTCAAAGGGCGTCGCTATTACCGGCCTAACGACGCCTGACCAGGGCTCAATAGACTGTTGGACAAAGATTTCCTATCGGTTATACTTAGGCTCATGAAACGACAGCCCCAGAAAGCGGCGACATCCATCGCCTCCACGAACGAACGGCGCAAGTTTGTTCGTTCGACATTGGTTGGTTCCGCGCTCATTTCACCGAAGAGTGGTGCCAAGGCGATTACGGCTGTATTGGATAACGTCAATAAAGTCGGCGCAGGGTTGCACACGAAAGAGAAACTGGCAATGGCTCAGCCGGTGACGGTGTCGATTGCGTTTCTCGATTCGGATGGTGCAGAGCAGATAGAAAAGCTCGACGGGAAAGTCGCCTGGGTGAAGCCGTGGGAAAAGGGGTTTCTGATCGGCGTGATCTGGGATGAGCTGGTGACGAAAGAGAAACACCGCTGGTTGTATTATTACTTGGAAGAAACGGCCAAGTCTTCTGTATAGCTGGATGCTGAAAAATCTTTCAGCGTCGTTCTCGCATCGCTCAGATCCTCAACGTACCCCAGAGGGTACGCCTCTGGTCTTCACTCGCTGCGGCCTGGCTGGAAAGAGTTTTGAGCATCCTGCTGTCTGCTAGGCGAACGCTGTTAACTTCTGTTTAACCTCTTCCAGTTCGGCCGAGAGCGTTTCCCACCGGGCGGTGAGCCGTACAAGATCCTTCTTCCATCCGTCGTATTCCGTTTGGAGCACGCTCCACTTGGTGGATTCATTTTTGTAGAGTGCCGGGTCGGCCAGTTGGAGATCCCGCGCTTTGATCTTGGCCTCACAGTCGGCGATCTCGGATTCAGCCCGCGCCACTTGCTTCTCCAGACGGGCCTGGGTTTTGTTCAAATCGCGGCGATCTCCGGCTGAGGGTTTGGACGGAGCTTGCGACGCCATGGCCCTGGTCGGTCCGACAGCCTTCCCGCGATCCACTCCTTTCAGGTCATCACTCGTCTCCTTGATGGATTCGACTTCCTGCGCTTTCTTCCATAAATAATACTCGTAGTCGCCTGAGAAGCTTCGGGCCTTGCCCTCTTCGATTTCAATGACGCGCGTGCAGACTCTGGTCAGAAATGTAGGGTCGTGGGAAATAAAGATGATCGTGCCAGGAAAGTCCGACAGCGCATCGGTGAGCATATCGACCGAAGCCGGGTCGAGGTGGTTAGTCGGCTCGTCGAGTAACAGGGTATTAGCCGGTTCGACCAGCATCCGTGCAAGCGCGACGCGATTGCGTTCCCCCCCGCTTAGTGCCTTGATCGGCTTCTTTTGATCGTCACCGGTAAACAGAAATGCGCCGGCAATCCCGCGGAGGAAGTTCGTTTCCGCTTGGCTGGACACTTCGGAAAGAGATTCGAGAATCGTATGCTCGGGATTCAAAGTCTCTGCCTGATGTTGGGCGAAATAGTGCAGCGTCACACCATGGCCGATCGACCTGACACCCTTGTCAGGCTCCAGCACTCCCGCGAGCATCTTGAGCAACGTGCTTTTCCCGGCGCCGTTTTCTCCCACCAGTGCGATGCGCTGACCCCGTTCGACCGAGCAATCCACTCGCTCATAGACAACTTTCTCACCGTAGCGTTTTGCTGCGTCTTGGAGTTCAAGGACCTGCCTACCGCTCGCTGTGGGGAGAGGAAACTTGAACTTCACCCGCTTGGGGTCGCGCTTGATCTCAATCATCTTGACCTTATCAAGTTGCTTGATGCGCGATTGGACTTGGCTGGCTTTGTTCGCTTGGTAGCGGAAGCGATCCACAAAGGTTTGGACCCGCGCGACCTCTTTCGCCTGCCGCCCCGCGGCGGCCTCACGCTGCGCATCCCGCTCTGCGCGGATCTTGATGAACGACGTATAGTTGCCCCGGTATTCTTCGATCTTATAGTGTCGGAGATCCCAGATATGCGTGACGACACGATCGAGAAACGCCGTGTCGTGACTGATGATCAACAGTGTCATCTCCGAGTTCAATAGAAACTGCTCGAACCAGCGCTGCGTCGGTTTGTCCAAGTGGTTGGTCGGCTCATCGAGCAGCAGTACATCAGGGTTGGTGAGCAGCAGATGCGCCAAGGCGACACGCATCCGATAGCCGCCGGACAGTTTTTCGATCTGACGGCTGAAGTCGATCTCCGAGAATCCCAACCCCATGAGAATGCGCTCGGCTTCATGTTCGGGGTACAGATCGCGATGAGTGGCGTCCAGCACGGTCTTGCCCGTGATGGTTTCGAGTTCCTGCGGGAGATAACCGATACGGAGACGAGGACGCTTGCGGATGGTCCCCTTGTCCGGCGATTCTTCTTCGAGAATCATCCGGAAGAGCGTGGTCTTGCCCGCGCCGTTGGGTCCCACCAAGCCGACCCGTGAGCCTGGGCGAAGGTGCGCCGACGTATCCTGAAGCAGCACCCTCGTGGAGTATTGTTTGTGAACTGACTCGACTTGGAGCATGTGCGTTTGGACAGGCTAGGGGAGCAAAGCTACAGTGGAGAAATGAAAGAGATCAGTTCGGCGTCAGACCAGGAGCCAAATCCGAAAACTGCTTGTATTGCTAGCCCCTTGCCGTGTGCCTCCTACCTACGGTTGAGATTTGGTGGAGCTGGCCGGGATTGAACCGGCGACCTCGTGAATGCCATTCACGCGCGCTCCCAACTGCGCTACAGCCCCATGTTGCTTGACTTGGAAATACGCGAAAATCCTTGTGAAACCGGAGGTATGCTAACACGGCCCTCCTGCGGCAGTCAAGAAAATGGGGCTGTCGAGGGTGTGAGGAACTTTCTTTGCTACCGGAGCGCGCGGCTCAGAAGGATGGGAAGGGCAGCCTGGTCATCCTCCTGCTCGCGGAACGCGCACGATCGGGATGTGCTCGTTCGACGCGCGCAATCGAGGATCAACCAGGCGACCCTTGAAAATGAAATGGGGAATTGGAGAGACGCGCGCAGGGGAAGATCAGTCAGCCCCCATCCCTGAAGTGAGAACGAGCAAACTTGGAGGGATCATCTGTAGCCTCGCTCGACGGCCGCAGTCAAAAGCTCCTCACGCCCTTGCTTAGTTGGGTATGCAAGAGCACGCGCGTAGGATTAAACACGCGCAGTGGTAAACCTTCGCCCCTCTCTTCATCTTCTCGACCAGGCCATGAATCTATTTGGATTCACATCATGAATCTCTTTTGATATACACGACTGTGATCAGGAGAGCTGCTTCACGCACGTATGTTTGCTTAACAAGACGTACAACGCTGAGATTATTGATATTGAAGATGCTCTCCGATGTATTCGACGTTCCTGCCCCATGCTGGCATCTAGCTTGCTCTTTGACAAATACAGAATCCAAAAAGAGAGCGCCTGCGGGTGGAGGACTTCTGTCGGACTCAGATGTAGTCCACGTAAGCCGGGGGAAAGGATTGACGATGCCGACGACGAACTCGATTCAAATTAGGAGTAGGGATGCGGGAATGACGATCGTGCTTCTTCCGTATTCCTCAGCGCGTGTAGCGAAGATCGCGCGCTGGCCGTGGGTCGTTTCTCCAGAACCTCGATGGATCAGTCTTAAGGCTAAGGAAGGAGGGTGCCATTATCTTGACGAATCACTGCTGCAAGGCAATCAAATGAGTCTGACCCCTTAAAGTTCTCCATATGGCACTGATGTCAAAATAGTTTCAGGATGCTCAAAAAGGCCGTCCAGCAAGGCCGCAGTGAGCGAAGAAGCGAGGCGTCCGCTTCGGTACGTTGAGCCTCTGAGCGACACGAGAACGCCGCTGGCGTACTTTTTCAGCATCCTGCTAAAATTTGGGAATGCGCAACGTTTTGCTGACCATCAAGGTTCCGGATAGGACGAACAGCAGGACCAACGGGTGCAGATCCCAGGGGCCGATTCGCCAGGCGCCCCAATACAGATTTTCGCCTAGCTGGCCCTGCCAAGCGACCAGGGCTAGTATGCCGGATAGCACCACGCTTGTGGGAATAGGTGTGCCTTCAAAGTAGGCAACCGCATCCCTGCCCTCTGAGAGGTTCTCGGCCGTTACGTTAAATCGGGCTAATCGGCTTACTCCACAGCAGATAAAATAGAGTAGCGCGATCCAGTCCCATCCTCCGCGCAAGCCTGCGGCAAATCCGAGGGTGGCTGGAGCGACCCCAAACGAGATGATATCCGCGAGTGAATCCAATTCCCGTCCAAGCGCGGAGTGCTTGTGCCGCCATCGTGCGATGCGGCCGTCGAGCGCGTCGAAGACCAGGGCCGCCGGCACCAAGGCCGCGGCTGCGAAAAAATGGTCTACCGACCGGCTCCCCATATAGATCATGCTGAACAACACGGCTCCCATCCCGCAGGCTGCATTAGCCAGGGTGAAAAAGTCGGCCAAGTGAAACTCGCGAATCATCGAGAAGTGTTTAGGGGAAGATGGATTAATCATTATCGGGAACGCGTCTGGGCTTGGATAGCTGCCAGGGCCTTGAGGATCGTTCTTCAAGCCTGGACCAGTCCAAGGAGGAATGCAATCCCTTAACCCGCATTATTCATGACGGTTCGTCGGCTCCTCTCCCCACCCCCCATAGTATGGGAGAGGGTGGGGGACCGAGACGGGCACGCGGAGCCTGAGACCACGAGGCGTACTTGAACAGAACGTCGAGGGAGTGAGAGAGGCGAGCCTGTCCACCGAAGGCTCGTCGCAGCAGCGAATACGCGATTGCAGCAGAAGCGATGCCTTAAATGGCAACCGAAGCATTTGAAAAATTGATCGGTGTGTCAAATTGTCCACGTGCAGCAAGGCCATTTTTATGCGGTATGGTGAGTGCCTCGCGCTCATGAATAATGCGGGTTAAATCCCCAAGCGTCCTCTCCAAGGATTAAATCTGTCTCGCTCGTCAGTTGCAGGAAATAGTTCCTCGTGGATTGGGTCACGCAGGTTATAGTTAACCGAATGGGGATGTTTCCGATGATAGGTAAAAAGATAAGACCATTGGCGACCTTTCAGATTGCGGTGCTCTTTTGCGGAATTCTGTCGCAGGCGACTGCAGCATCGGTCGCCGACGTGGAAATTAGACAGCTACTGGATTACTTAGAGCGTTCCGGTTGTGTGGTGTACCGCAATGGAAGCTGGTATAGCGCGTCGGACGCGCGTGCTCATTTGGAGAAGAAATATCACTATCTCCTCGATAAGAGATGGGTGGACACGACAGAAGACTTCATTGATCGCGCAGCTACGGCGAGCAGCATGAGCGGAAAGCCGTATCAAGTACAATGCGATGGACGAAAACAGGTTTCGAGTGCGGAATGGCTCACAACAGAATTGCAGCGGCTACGAAGAGCATCCGCTACGAAACCGTAAGCCTCTCTCCAAGCCCTCCAAATTCTCCAACTCATCAAGGAATCTCGCGTCACGGTTGCTCAGCCGCCGCACTGGTTGGTTGAAGTGGCTGCCGTCATCGTGCGTCTAGATCCAGGTCGGGCTCGTCAAGCCGTCTCGCTTCTTCACGCGCTTGAGTTTCCTGTCGTGATCGATGTGGAGATCTATCAGAAGGCTTGCGAGCTATCTGCGTCGCTGAACAGCATGTGTTCGATACCTTGTATCACGCAGTGGCATTGACTGAACCAGGAGCGGTATTTGTGACCGCCGATGAGCAGTATTATCGGAAGGCCCACAGGGTCGGTCGGATCTATAGTTGAAAGAGTTTAGCGTGGATCTCCAAAACTGAGGGCGCAGGGATTATTCCAGGACACAACGAGGTCTGGGCTTCATACATTCATCCGATTGATATTTCTTAGGCTAGTGGTTAGGGTCCGGTTTGTTGAGGACTATGGTTGATAGGGGGAGGGTGGATTTATGCAGATTCAGATCAATACTGACAATAACATCACAGGGCGTGAAGATGTCGTGCGCCTCGTCCACTCCAGCGGCGAGGGGGCTGTAGGCCGATTTGCCGACCGGATTACCCGCGTGGAGGCGCACCTCAGTGACATCAATAGTCACAAATCGAAGGGTGACGACAAACGGTGTTTGCTCGAAGCCAGACTGGCCGGTCTCCAGCCTATCGCGGTCAGCCATCTGGCGCCGACGATCGAGATTGCCGTACCGAGGCTGCAGACAAACTGCAGAGGGCGATCGAAAGCAAAATTGGACGGGTGCAGGCTCGCTAGCGCTGCTTGTCGCGGCATGACAATCGTAGTGGAATTTTTCGCCCTATGTTGCGTACTATGGGGGGCAGCACATGCAGTCGCTGGACGTCTAATATTGGAGGATGGACACAATGATTACTCGTTTTGTCATACCTGTTACCGCTGCTCTAGTGAGCCTCATGTTCATTACGGCATGTAATTCAAAGAAGGCTCCGACTCCGGCATGTGTTGAGGCGGCCCGCCTCTGGGCAGAGGCACTCGACACAGACGCGCGCGCTCCTGAGGGTGAGAAAGCGGCGGAGATAAAAATTCGAAAGGATTCGCTTTCAGCATTAGAGGATCGGAAGGTTAAAGCGTGCGGGGAGTAGTTAGGACTAGTCGCATTATCAGAGCGGAAAATGGTACGGAATCTGGCGGATGCTCTCACCGAGGACTCCCCCTCTCGCGGCAATAACGAACGCCGCCGGTTGGTTGAGCACGCCTATCCTGTCATGTGGGAATTGTTGAAAGGCCTGTGAGCGCACAGGAACAGTTTGAGGTATATCATGGTCAAGGTTGCGTTGTTCGTTCGTCTGGAAGCAAAGCCAGGGAAAGAGAAAGAGGTTGAGAATTTTCTCTTGTCCGGACTTCCCATCGTGCAGGCAGAGCCTGCCACCACGGCGTGGTTCGGACTCCGCTTGGGGCCGTCCACCTTCGGCATTTTTGACGCTTTTCCGGATGAGTCAGGCCGTCAGGCTCATCTGACGGGCCAGGTCGCAGCAGCGCTGATGGCAAAGGCCGGTGAGTTGTTCGCGACACCGCCGTCCATCGAGAAAGTCGATGTCCTTGCGGCAAAGTTGCCAGGCTAGCCAGAGTTATTCTTGACGGCTTCTGTTGTACGCGTAGATGTTCTGGCGAGGGGAACCGCTGGAATGTTTTTCCCCTCGCCTCCTTCCACTCCTCCCTCGTCCGGCTTCCCTCAAATTTCTTCACGAACCGCCATGATTAGTGCTGGCTAGGGCATTGTCTTTGCTGTCGGCTGAGGGAGCAGATCTCCAAGCGAGCGGAAGCCGATCTTCAGCCCATGACAAACTGCAACTTGCCGATCGAAGCGGTTCTTGGTGCGAATCATGTCACGAAGGGCTCCGAAGGCCACTCGGCCCCAGGCTGCGACGTGGAATACCGACAGAGGGTAGTCGGTGCCGAAGAGGAGGCGCTCGTGAATCTCTGGATAGCGGCGGAGGTGTAGCAGCATGCGCATACGATTAGGCAGTGTCAGTGCGGAGATGTCGGCATAGAAATGCGGGTAGCGTGTGGCGAGGTCTTGGAAGGTCGGCCAAAATTTCTCGTAAAATATAAGTCCATAACTACAGGCATGAGCCGCAATGACCGTGGCCCCTTCATCTAAGGCTACACGAAGTCTATCTGGATCACCGACCGATTGGTCCTTGCCGATCAAGCTGAACTCGTAGCCGACGTGACTGAGGAACGGTAGCTTCCGTAAGGCCAGCGCACGATAGAAGGCTTTGTAATGTGGATCGGCAGGATTGAATTGCTGCGCATTGGGTAACACCTTCACCAGAGTGGCTCCGGCGTCGGCGCAACGATGGACTTCTTCGACTGCATCACGTCGCTGTGGATTGATTGAGACGCCGGCCAGGAATTCTCTTGGATGGGCTTGCGCAGTCTTGAGCACATAATCGTTGCTGATTAGAAAATCCGTGTGCGCCTGATCGGGCCGACCATTCTGGTCGTAGACCCCATCCATGCCGAGGAGTACGGCTTGTTGAACATGACGCGACGTGCGCAGTTCCGTCAGCAGGTCACCGAGATATTTCTGATTGGCCTCTCGCGGCTTGTCAGGGTTGAGCTGGTGCTTCCAGAGTAAGAAGCGAAATAACGGGCTTCGCAGCATCTTTGGCGAGATGTAGCAACCGTTGTCGCCATCGGGCAGCGCAGCCAGATGCACGTGGCAGTCGATCAGAGTCTTGCCAGTCATAGGCGAATTGTCATTCGGGCGATTAGCTCTCAGCTTTCCGGCAACTCACACCGGGCACTCACGACTCAGCACTTCCCCCAAGTCGTTCCATCGCAATCCGTTTGAGACCGCGCAAGTCCATCTTGCCTGTTCCCAGCACCGGGAGAGATTCGACTCTGACGAAGTTGGCGCGGGAAGGGATGAAGAGGTTGGGGAGGCCATTGGCGGCGAGTTGACCAAGAATTTCTGGGATACGGGCTTCATCCAGAGTGTGCAGCACAGCCAGTCGCTCACCTTTTTTCTCGTCCGGAAGGCCTGTCACGGCAAAGACCTGAGTGTCGATATTCGCGGCAAGGTGTAAGGCTTCTTCCACTTTACCATGCGGAATCATCTCGCCACCGATCTTTGAAAACCGCGAGAGCCGGTCGGTGATCGTCAGGAATCCGTCTTCATCCAACATCGCAATATCGCCCGTAACGTACCAGCCATCGCGCAGGGCGTTGGCCGTCAGATCCTCGCGTCCCAGGTATCCCTTCATGACGTTGGGTCCTTTGACCAGCAACATGCCAGGCGTGTCGGGAGGCAATGAGGCGAAGCTGTCGGGATCGACGATGTGCAGAGACACGCCCGGTAGCGGTTGGCCGACCGTTCCCCGCCGTGAAGCTGGTTGGAAGTAGCCGGCGGCCCTGAAGTCAGGACAATTGACGGCGACGACGGGCGCACATTCGGTGATGCCGTAGCCTTCGATCGGTTCGATGCCGAACCGATCGTGAAACGCCTGCGTGAGCCGGGGCGGAAGCTTCTCAGCGCCGGTCAGGACTACGCGAAGCGAGCTGAATTGCTCCGGGGTGCAACGGCGATGGTATAGCTGAAGAAAGGTCGGTGTGGTGACAAGAAACGTAATGCGGTAACGGCGCACAAGTTCGCCGATAGCAGCGACATCAAGCGGGGATGGGTGAAAGACCATGCTCGCGTTGTTGAACATGACGAGCCAAAAGACGAGATAGCCGAACGAATGGAAGAATGGAAGAATGCCAAGCACTCGCTCATCCTGGTAGAGATGGAGGACCTGGCTGGCTCCCTGCTCATTGGCATCGACGTTGAAGTGCGAGAGCATCACACCTTTCGGCTCACCCGTGCTGCCGCTACTGAAGATGATGGTGGCCAGGTCATCCATCGTCAGAGGGATGTTCTGCCCGCAGGCCCGTTCGATCAGTCGCGCTGGGGCACAGAGGGCGAGGAGGCTTGCGACGAGTTTCTGACCTGTGCCGATGGTGCGGGCCACGTCCTCCAGCCACACGATCGACGGCCCGTCAGGCAACTCCAGTTTGGCCTTCTCGACGAAGACCCGGCTGGTGACGATCGTGCGAAGGCCGGCGAGCCGCACCGCGGTTTCGAGGCCGGATTTGCCGACCGTGTAGTTCAGATTCACGCTGGTTTTCCCGCAGAGTGGAGCTGCCACGTTGACCAATGCGCCGGCGACGGTAGGCGGGAGGAGGATCCCGACATGACGTTGGTCTTTCCAATGTGGCCGAAGCACTCTGGCGAGGACAATGGATCCGATCAGTGCTTGGAGCGACGACACGTGTGGGCGAGTCTGGTCTGCCATGGCGAAGCGGAAGGGATGCCGCCTCATGGCATGGATGAATTCACGGTGCAGCGGGCGGCGATCGTGTTTGCGTAGGCGCCAGGCCTCCTCTCCGAGTGTGCGAACCGCGTCGCGGAGTGTGTGCGCGGGCGTATCCGATGACAGGGGTGCGCCGAAGGATACGGTCAGTGGATAGGGAATTCGCTCGGGCCATTTTCTGAGGAACCGACCGTGCTCAAAACTGAAGATGCTGCCCCAGACCCGATCCAAGTGTGTGGGGATGACCGGCACCTGCCGTCCCTTCACGATCCGTTCGAAGCCGCGGCGGAACGGCAGGAGTGTGCCGGTGCGAGTGATCTGTCCTTCAGGGAAGATGCAGACGATTTCTCCGTCGTCGAGGGCCTGCCCCGCACTGCGCAGCGCCCGCAGAATCATGCGTGGGCCGCCGGTCGAAGCAATCGGGATGACCTTCATGGCCGTCATCAGCCATTGAAGCAGAGGGTGCGTGGCATAGGCCGCATCCACCACGAACCGAATAGGTCGATCGATGCTGGCCATGAGCAAGAAACCATCGACAAACGACATGTGATTCGGGACGAGCAATGCTCCGCCGGATTGCGGGATATGGTGCTGGCCGACGATGCGGAGGCGATAGAGCGTGTTCGTGAACATGACGAGCAGCAGCCGCAGGAACACATCAGGCATCAGCCAAAGGGCCCACGCGGTGCCCACGATGGTCACTCCGCCGGTGACGAGGAAAATGTTGCTCGTCGAGAGACCGGCATTGGCGAGCGAGCCGCCGGCGAGCGATCCGAAGAGAATGCCGATGAAGACACAGGTGTTGCAGAATGCGATGACGGCGCCACGCCGATCGGGTGGCGACCTCCATTGGAGAATGGCATTCAGCGGCACGAAGATGAAGGAGCAGGAGACTCCGAGGAGTCCCAATACCAGAAACGTTCCGAACAACGGTGGGGTGAGCGCACCAAGCAAAGACAGTGCGATGGCCGCACCTGCGGCTCCCAAGGGGATCAGTCCGTATTCAATCCGGTTTTGAGACAGCCGCCCGACCACCATGGCGCCGAGGCCGATTCCGACGGACAACAGCGTGAGCGGAAGTCCCGACATCGCATCCGAGAGATGCAACACGGCTTTGGCATAGACGAGCACGTTTTGGGCAAAGAGGCTTGCAATCGTCCAGAAAAAAACTTGCCCTGGAATGGCCAGGCGCAGCAGGCGTTCTGTCTGAATGGCCGCCCAGGCGACCCGGACGGTTGAGCCGACGCCGCCGGTCGCGCGTGCGGGCGAGACGTGGGGGACGGCAAAGGCGGCAATCAGGCCGACGACTGACAAGGCGGCTAAAATGAGGGGTGCGATCCAACGCTGGTCACCAACGGCTTGTAAGAGAAAGCCTCCGGCTGCCGTGCCTGTCAGGATGGCGGCAAAGGTCCAGACTTCCAACAGGCCGTTGCCGGCGGCGAGACGTTCATGCGGGATCAACTCAGGGAGAATGCCGTATTTCGACGGAGCGAAGAGCGCGCTGTGTACGCCCATCCCGCACAAGACGATCAACGGCAGAATGCCCCCGGTGGGGTTCAACCAGAGCGCAACTGCCCCGGCGCTCATGAGGAGCACCTCAACGACTTTGATCGCGATGATGACCGTGCGTTTGCTCAAACGATCAGCCAAGGTGCCGCCGATCAACGATAGCAATACCAGCGGCAAGGTAAAGATGACAAACGTGAGCGTGGTTTGCGTCTGTGTTGCCGCTTCCAGCTCAGGGCCCGGCGCCATGTTCGCGGTCGCTTGCCGGATAGCCAGCAGCGCGACCATGAGCTTCCAGGCGTTGTCATTGAATGCGCCGAAGAATTGCGCGATCAACAGTCCGCGGAGTGGATGTAATAGGGCCTTGGCCATGGGTAACGGTACGCGCCAGTCGTCTCCTCTCGCTAATATGCTGAAATATTGTCGAAAGATCAAAGGAAACGATCGGGTGTTTCAGTGACAATCAACAGAGAGTTGGTAGGTTGAAGGGAAATCTAGAATGTAGCCCGCATGATTCATGAGGTTTCTGCTACAAGCGCGGATACGTGGCTGTGACGGGCAGTCTCGCTATTCAGTCCTTCGACATACTGCACGAGTCTGCCTCGGGGCATTTCGGCTCCGAGTACCCCTCGTGTGTTGCGTCTGCACGATTTCTTGACGAACCTTCATGAATGATGCGGGCTGGCCGCATTGTTCAGTGTGCAAAGGCTGAGGAGCGGACATGATCACTCGAAGACAATTTCTGAAGCTGGCCGGTGTCGCGGCCGTGGTCCCGTCGGGCTGTGCCCCGGGCCGAAGACTAATGCTACTCGCGAACCCAGAATCAGCACTCAGCACTTCACCCCCCCGCCTGTCTCGCTCAAGATTCACGCGCAAGAATTCACAACTCCTTCGACCATAAAATAAACACTCCATGTCCACCCTTAGTTGGTGGCGCTCCGCCCGGATCGCGAAACATACCGAAGTTGTAGCTATAGTTGAGTTCGATCTGAGACTTCCAGGGGGCTCCTGTCACGAGGCCTCCGCCGAGAGCCGGTAATGAATCAGTGGTATTTCTAATGCCTTCGGTGGTGAACCGAGGCCGCTCGACGAGACCATAGGTCGCCGTCACATAGGGATAAAGAAAAAACAGCGCCTCATATCGATATGTGATGCTCGCAATGGCATAACGCCGCGGGAACAATTCGTTGAACTGCACGCCAGGCATGGTGGGCAACGATAAGGCTTCCCATTCGAATCCAGTGGGCCGACCGGGAAGGCGGAACGCGCTGAAGCGATCGAGGTCCTTCCCGATGCCGCCATGGACCGCGGTAATCAATCGATGCTTGTCGCTTTCAATGGCAGGAAGCCCGCCGGCAAATACGGCATAGGCGGACGCCGAGATGTAGGTTTGCTCTTTCTTGAAATCCGGCGTGTCGAACGGCGCGCCGCCCCACGCATCCCATTGAGCCCGGTGTCCGTGGATGACATCTCCACCCACAGAAAATCCACGATGAGGCAGCTCCATGAGATTGCGAACCATGGCATCCCAACGAATCTTGCCGTGGATCCGGCCTTCGTAGGTATCTTTAGGCACGCCGTACCGCGGGGAGGTGTCATTTGTGCCTCGGAACCATCGATACCCAGGTTCATAGGTCAAAGACACATTGATGGCGCTATCTTGCTCGAAGGGGGTCATCGGGAGGCGATACCCGACTCCGAACCCCGCAAACACATAGCTCCATTCGAGCTCAGATTCGCTGATGCGTTGCCCCTCCACATATTCCGAACGCCCACGAGGCAAAATGAAGTTATCGAGGGTAAAGAGCAGCGACCAGTTTGGGTACGTGCGGAGTCCAATCGTGTAATCGATATCATTGACCACACCGGAAAACGTGCCTCGGAATTGCCTGTTATCTTCGTTCCAATTCCGCCACACATACAAGGCGCCGAACGGAAGCGTTTCCATCTCACTCGGACCATTGGGAATCCAGTGAAGGCCAAAGTTTGCCGCGGTCACACTGCGGCGATCGCGCGCGGGAACATGGATCTTCTCTCCAAACAAGGTGGTGTGAAACTCCTTGCCGGCTTCAGCGGTCTTTTCGCCCTCCGCAAATGCACTCATTGGGAAGAGGCCGATCACGAAGAATAGCAGGATGACGAGAGGCCTGTCTTTCTCCCACATGGTCAGGCAACCTGCAATCGTGGGATAGGAATAGGAACATCGTAATCTGACGAGCCGAGCGGAGAGATCCTGCCAAACGCGTGACACGTTCTCATAGTTCGGATGCCCAATGTGCCCCGAGCTGCTGAACTCAACACCAGTGGAATCGATGCGGCTCGCACGTCCTCTCCTTCTTGATAAGTGTATGCATTTCCCACGTTTCCTGTTACTTGGGAAGAAAACAGACGAGACCTTCGAGGCCCATAATAGTCTTATAGTTTGGAACTTGCCTCGACGGCCCTAGGGGATTCCCTAGGGCGCGGAGCAACCAGCCCCAGCGACGACCTGTATGAGCGTCTTGCGTACCTCATATTTGAGTGGTGACAGGGGTATTAACATTCATATATATATAGTAAGACAGGTCAGCGCCAAGTGAGCAGGTTCCTGACCACCACCGAGGTGCGTCCAGTTACCATAAATTCCCTGAAGGGATTGGTTGCCGTGAAGCCCAGAATCATCGTGGCCGATGATCATCGCCTTGTTGCCGAAGGCATCGTCAAAATCCTGGAGAAAGCATATAGCGTGGTGGCGACACCCGCAGATGGACGCAGTTTTATCGAGGCGGTTGAGAAGTTTCGTCCTGATCTGACAGTGGTTGATATTTCTCTTCCTCTGTTGAATGGACTGGATGCCTGCCGGCATGTGAAGAAATCCTGCCCGGAAGTCAAGATCATCATCCTGACAATGCATGCGGAGCAGCACTTTGTGAACGAAGCATTTCGTGTCGGAGTTGGAGGATACGTCTTAAAAACCTCGGTTGCGGATGAGTTGTTGTTTGCGGTGAATGAAGTCCTGCAGGGCCGCATGTACATTTCCCCGGTCGTTACGCAGGGTATGGTCAACCAGGCGTTGGAAACGACCACTCAGACGCCGAAGCCGCCGATAAACTCCGCGGGCGTGATGTTAAGTCTACGACAGAGGGAGGTCCTGCAGCTGGTGGCTGAGGGTAAATCCAACAAGGAAATCGCGTCCACGATTAAGGTAACGGTGAAAACCATTGAGTTTCACAAGGCCAGAATCTCAAAGGAACTCGGCGTCCGCACCACGGCCGAACTGACGAAGGAAGCCATCTCCCTCGGGCTCGTTGACACGCCCGAGGTCTCTCCGACACCAAACGTCCGCCCTAACTAATTAAGGCCCCTTCACCGAACTCCTCCCGGCAGGGTCGGATAATTGAGCGTCAGAGCTCGGTCAGTCCCTGTGCCAACGCAAACCTCGTCAACTCGGCCATGGTCTTGATGCCGAGCTTATTCATAATCCCCGCCTTATGAAACTCCACCGTTTTCACGGAGATGCCTATCGTTGTGGCAATCGTATGTGTTGGAACACCATTGGCAAGCATGCCCAAGACCTCATGTTGCCGCGGTGTCAATTGGACGTGGTATCCATCGGGACGGCTCCACGGTTGCTCGATCGATTCCCGAACATCTTCCGCAATCTCCGGAGACACATAACGGCGGTTGCTCATCACCGTGCGGATAGCGGTCAGCAACTCGGTCGAAGCGGATTGTTTGAGGACGTAGCCGTTCGCGCCCTTTCGGAACCCTTCGCTGACATAGAACGGCTCGCTGAGCATCGTCACGAGAATGATTTTTACTTGGGGCAGTTTCTCCTTGAGCAACGGGATGAGATCAAACCCGCTCGCATCAGGCATTGAAATGTCCAGCAGCACAATGTCAGGGGCCGACCTCTGGGCCTTCTCGAGAAGTTCCGCCCCGCTATGAGCCGTGCCGACAATACGCGTGTCATCGGCAAGTAACTGCCGAAGCCCTTCCAACACCAAGAGGTGATCGTCGGCAATGAAGACCCGTGGTTGATACATACCTCTCCGAAACGCTGTACTCAACCGAGACACAACGGTCATCGGCTGAACAATGGCCATGGGTGCAGATGATATCACATCGCCCGGCAACACTAGCTGTGGTTTACCCTAGTTCGGGAATTCCATTTCCTGTCGGCGAGGAAGATTTCATCTAGCGGGCGAAATGCAGTCCCCCACTGACGGACTCTCCCTGTCCAGATGTTGAGCGGGGCAAAACACTTCCTCAAATGAACTAGGGATTCTTCCAGTGGCACGGAGCTGCCCCCCACAGTAGTCTAGAAGATATGGAGTTCTCGAAGTGATTCACCTACCAATGACTGTCACGCCGTCAAAACCTTCCAGCAACGATCGCCCACCCATGAGAACCGGAGGACGGAAGCAGTCGGGTATCCATCTCGAATCCACCGAAGACGATCAATTGGGAGTCCTTCCACAGGAGTGCACCCGCATCAAAGACGCTCGCGGATTGACCGCCCTCCCCGTTCGAGATTCCAGCGGCCTTCTTTCAGGAATAGTGATGGCGGCTTTAGGAACAACGGCGATCGGCCTCTTCGTAGCACCCTTGATAGTAGCCTTTGGACTTTCCGTGGCTTGGTCAGCAGATGTTACTCCGGCGCCCCCGCCGTTAGGATCACGTCCCGAGAATCCTCAAGGACCGACTGCGCCCCCTCCTTCACGTATAGATCCAGGTATTGAACGACGCCCTCAGACGATTCCTGATCCTCGTTCGGCAGTTACTCCCCCCAATGTCGATCCCAAGATGGCGATCGATCCTGAAACGGCTCCTCCAGCCATGGAGAAACTGAAGCCTGGCGGCTCTAAGGAACCTCCTCGCAACCCTTCGCCACGCTGAGGGGTGGTCAATTCATTCGTCCTTTACAAGGTGACTTCCCTGATTGCCAGCGAAGTCCTTCGAGCGTCCCGAGAGGTCACGACGGGACCCCTTTCATATCATCAGAGTAGTGTGGTGCCTCAACCGCTCGTCTCGTTTCTAGCCTAGGAGACACGGTGCCAAAATACTAGGCAAGCTCCTAGGCTTGGTAACTCTCCGGGAGGCGTATAAGTATATCTAAGCGTGTACATCTAACCGAGGAGGCTCCCAATGGTATCCATTCCCAAAGTCATCAGCGTCATGTCCTGTGGTGTCTTGTTGTGTCTGGGCTTGTCCAATGCCGCGCAGGCAGAAAATGCGGCGGTTCAAGAGAAAATGAAAGCGGACCAAACTGATCGGAGACAAGGCGGTCAGGTCGACGGTGAAAAATCAATGGGTGGCGAGATGAAAGGCGCTCAGGCTAACCAAGACGAAATGAAAGCGGATCAATCTGATCGGAGGCAAGGTGGTCAGGCCACCAGTGAAAAACAATCGAGCGATGAGATGAAGGGCAGCCAGTCAAAAAGCGGCGAGACGATTAAGGGCGAAGTGTTGCGAGTCGAAGGCGATACATACTTTGTGAAGGGGCAGGATGGCAAAGAAGTGCGGTTGCGTACCGATAATACCACCCAGAAGTCCGGAGTGATCAGCCAGGGAGATCGCATCGAAGCCAGCATGAACGAGCAGAATCTCGCGCTTTCAATTCGCTCGGCCCAAGGGAGAGAAGCCGGTCATTGAAATGAATCTGGCCGCATGCCCGATTCCACCATCGATTCCGATAAGAGCAGCTCAATGGGACGCTAGCGCAAATAAATCAGCGAGAGGCGCCAGGGAGCTCTGCCATTCACCTGGCGCCTTCTTGATTCAAGAACCCCCGTCCTATCGATGGGTGTAGAGGAGACTCCATGAAAGCCCTCGTGTACAACGGGCCCAGAGATGTCAGTGTGAAGGAAGTAGCGGACGCGAAGATCGAACATCCGATGGACGTATTGGTGAAAATCACCACGACCAACATTTGCGGCTCCGATCTGCACATGTATGAAGGACGCACGAACGTCGAGGCTGGGAAAGTTCTCGGCCATGAGAACCTCGGCGAGGTGGTAGAAATCGGCGACGCGGTAGGTCGGGTAGAAGTCGGCGACATCGTGTGTCTGCCGTTCAATATCAGCTGTGGGTTTTGCAAGAATTGCGAACGGGGGCTCACCGGATTCTGTCTCACACTAAACCCCGGAACGGCCGGAGCGGCCTATGGCTATGCCGGTATGGGGCCCTACAGCGGAGGGCAAGCCGAATACCTGCGCGTACCGTATGGCGATGTCAATTGCCTGGTCCTTCCCGAAGATGCGGGCGAGAAAGAGAACGATTACGTGATGCTCGCCGACATATTTCCTACCGGATATGAATCGACCGAGCTGGCCGGCGTAAAGCCCGGCGAGACCGTTGTGGTTTACGGAGCCGGACCGGTCGGACTCATGGCTGCCTATTCGGCGTTCATCAAGGGCGCAAGCAAGGTCATGGTGGTCGATCGACTGCCTGATCGACTCAAGCTTGCCAAGAAAATCGGCGCCATCCCGATCGATTATTCAAAAGAGTCCCCAGTGGGACAAGTCTTGGAGCTCACCGGCGGCGAAGGCGCCGACCGAGGATGTGAGTGCGCGGGCTATCAAGCCCATGATGCTGAAGGGAACGAACAGCCGAACCTTACGATGAATCAGCTCGTGCGGTCGGTGAAGCCGACCGGCGGCATCGGCGTGATCGGTGTCTTCGTCCCTGAAGATCCCAAAGCCTCCGACAAGCTGGAGAAAAAAGGCCAGATAGCCTTCGACCTAGGGTTGTTCTTCAGCAAGGGTCTGCAGATGGGATCCGGCCAGGCCAATGTCAAAAAATATAATCGTCATCTTTGCAATCTGATCCACGAAGGCAAAGCAAAACCGTCGTTTATTGTGTCGCACGAATTGTCGTTGAAGGAGGCCCCCGACGCGTATAAACATTTCGATGCGCGTGAGAAAGGGTGGACGAAGGTGTTGCTCAAACCGGCGGCGTGAACGGATGCATGACCAGCCCCGCTGGGAGGCACACAGCAGGCTATTTCCTCAATTGACACGGCCAAAAGCCAGCAGAACGAAAGAGGACGGAGAGGTGTTGTATGGGGTATCGGCACAATAAACCTCCGGTACTCATTCAATGTCTCGGCGGAAGCTGGCACAAAATCGACTCCCCATACTTGCAATACAGGGGCGCCGCGTCTCTCCGTTACCGGCCTCGCAACCGATCCCACATGTTGCGTCGATTTCAAATCAGTATGAAATACCTCTTCGCGGTCTCCTGTATAGGAGCCGGT
>JACMLT010000357.1 GCA_014379455.1 Nitrospiraceae bacterium | reverse complement strand
CCGAGTTCGTTCAGCATCGCGAGCAGTTCGCCCAACCGGGCGGGATCGTCGACGTTTGATGGCCGGTGCAGAGTGACGACGGCATAGGATCCAGGATTAAGCCCGAGCCTGTCGAGCACGTCAGACTCAGCCGCCTTTGGCCGGAAGCGCAGCAGCGTGTCGATCATCACATTGCCGACAAAGAAAACGCGATCCGGATGAGCGCCTTCCCTGAGAAGGTTCGCCTGACCGCTGGGCTCAGTGACGAAGAGGTAATCCGAAATGGCGTCTGTAACCAGCCGGTTGATCTCTTCAGGCATGCCCCGGTCGAAGCTCCGCAACCCCGCCTCGACATGCGCGATCGGGATGTGCATCTTCGCAGCCACCAGCGATGCGGCCACAGTGGAATTCACATCACCCACGACGACGAGCACATCCGGCCGGTTCTCGAGAAACACCGGCTCGATCCGCTTCATGATCTCGGCCGTCTGCTCCGTTTGCGATCCGCCGCCAGCGGCCAGATTCACATCGGGCTGGGGGATTTCGAGCTGCTCGAAGAAGCTGTCTGACATCTCCGGCGAGAAGTGCTGGCCCGTATGGATGAGCTGCACTTTGAAAACATCGCGTCGGCGCAGGGCATGGACCAGCGCCGCCATCTTGATGAAGTTCGGCCGTGCGCCGACAATGCAGGTTGCTTTGAGGGTCGTCATTACACAGAGTGGCGGCGAGCGCCTGAAGGGTGCGAGAACCCGCTTCGCCGCTGCCATACGGCATCGTCCCACGGGCCCGTGTTATATCCGCATTCTTCGCGGCAGCGTCTCGACCCATTCCGTTTCATCCCGCAGCGTGTACAGGGAACGTTCATGAAATAGGCTTCCTTGTGCACACCGCCTGAATCCGGAATCTGCTCCCAGCCTCAGCAATGCGGGCCAGATCGCCGGTATGTTCGACTCGACCAATTATGGCGAGAGCGAAAGGCTTGTCCTGCCAGGGCGAAATCGCGAAAGACGCCGGTCGCAGTCTTCGCACTCCCCACAAGGCACATCACCAGTCAAAACCGCGTTCGAAGCCACACCCTCCTTGCGAGGGTTGCAACCACCGTGTCAGAGGAGCAGAGAAGCCAGATTCGCTCAGAGAACCCGCCACGATGCGATTGATCACTGCCGGGCATGCGCCGATTGAACCTTCGCAGCCCGGCTTTGATGTCCGCCACCTTGAAAATGTAGTTTCGATTTGGCGACGATGCACCAAGCGCAGACGCCCTCTTCTTTCACAAGTCTGTCAGTACTGGCCATTATTCCCGTCATTGTCAAAACCGTATTTTGCGTTCATATTATCGCCGCCTTTAGGTGACCGATCCACGACGGTCGTTTTCATCGTAGATAGAGGCGTTATTCATGGCTTCATTTCTCGTGACTCAACCGCGAAGAAGAGTAAGACCACAAGTGGGTCATTTAGTCCATCACTTCCGATCACTTCCACATAGGAAATAGATTGACGTGGGCTCGCCGAGACTCCTCTATGAGCGATGGAAGAAGCCGTTTCCGTACCATCAATCGATCTAAAACTTCGCACAAGAGGTGTCTATCGCCATCGACCCATTCCTCTGGTATAGTTCGGAAGATCTCCTCGGCGACGATATGAGAAAGGGCATGCACTTTATCGACCCACGGTTCAAAGGCAGGCATGCCAGACACCTGATCATAGACGTGAAGCTTACTATATAACCCTAGCGAAGAGGAGTCCTCGAACTTCCAGTGTCGACCATCCAGTACGTTGCCATGATCAATCATCATCGCCACATATCCCACTCGTAAGGAGTGGCCAGTGAATGCAGGTACTAGTGTATTTATGCGGGCCCGGGCGAAGATCGCCTGTCGTAAATCAGTATTTGCCAGCCACTTATCAAAAACGAGAATACCTAAAAAGTGGTCCTTGTTCTCGAGTAGTAAGTGAAGCCGATCGGGGAAAAAATCATATACGGCTTTACTTGGATCTACCGGGTAGCGTGATCCAAAATGAATTCCAGGTTCCACCGCCTGACGGCCAGTACCGAGAATGAGCGACACCTCTGGATTGTCGAGGAGAAAGGACTGTGATACAAGCACTAGCACGGCAGCGGGTGCGGATATCTGGAGACGCTGAAGAAAAGCTGAGGCGATCCACTCATTGATCAAAATTCTACGGTGCTGGGGATTATTGCGAAATTTGACGACATAATTGTGACCATCGTCGGCCTTTAACAAATGTGCCTGACTCCCACCCCTCATTTTACGAATGAACTTGACGGCCGTAACTGTCATTGCTATCCCGATAACGCTGGTTTCCCGAGCCCGGTGTTTCCTTAATACCTACTGGCCTGCTGAAGCATGGATTCGCGTGTGGGCCCATTGGTTCTGGTTTTTGAAGACGGACTGAGTACAAGCTTCCGGCTTGGCTGATGAGGCTTACTCTCTTTGCGTGCGTCTTGAGGGTTCGCGGCTTTGAGCCGACATCGTTTGCTGCTAGCTGACCGTGAAAGCATGTGACCAGCGAGAACCCCTATACCGACTATACTGTCCATCAGCGTGCCGGGCTCAAGAACACTTGCGTAAGTAATGCTCATTCGGTGAGCTAACCGTTAGGCCGATCATTAGGAACTCCTGTACTTGTCCGGTGGTTTGCACGGGCCCCGATGCTCGTCAACACAAAGATCTCCCCGGCGTGATTCATTCCAAAGCTCTCGCTTGCGGCAAGCACCCACATGCTCATTAGACCTAAGTTGGGTTCTGCCTCGTCGAACAATTGCCATATACTCCGCTGGATGTTGATAGCCGCGCTCGGGTTGCCCGTATACCGGGTGGTCAGCCAAGCCGCATTTTGTACCATCTCAGGGACCTGTCCATCTCGCGTGAGCACAAGGTCCCCCCCGTTCCCCCCACCAAGGCGAGATGTTCACGAACCGAGTACTCCCGTAGTTTCTTTGTAGGCATAGTCATTGCTGTAGACGTGCACGGGGCCATTTACGAGCTCGTTGTGATCTATGATTGCATTGTATGCGCCAAAAACTGTCAACGCCGGTTGAATATTCCCCAGTTTACGCCGGTTGAAAAATCCCCACTTCGCCGGTCTAAAAATCCCCAGGTG
>JACMLT010000356.1 GCA_014379455.1 Nitrospiraceae bacterium | reverse complement strand
TCGGCGGTATTCCCTAATTGTGGGCTTCCCGTCTGCACCAACAATGTTCGTATCTGCAAGGGAGGAAGTGGTACCCCTGACTGAGCTAACGCAATGCCTTGGAGGTTTGCAACCGCACCGGCGACGATCGCCGCGGCACTAGACGTACCGCTAAACCCTCCTGCATACCAAAAATCAGGATCGGCAGGACGATCTGAAGCCGTATACAAGTCACCGTATCCTGTCGTGACAACACCAGATCCCCACCCCTGCAGATCAATGCGACTCCCGAAGCTGGAAAATCTTTCGCGTTGGCGGTCCACCCCACCGCTCGGTGGTTGCCCTGCACCCACGATGATAGCTCCTGAGTCCTGCAGGGTCCGATCAAATACATCAGAGCAGGCAGCCTGATCCAAGTTCACCCCCCCATTTCCGGCAGCTTCTATCACCACAAAGCCTTGCGCAACTGCGGTTTGAATCGCATCGAAGACAGAGGAAAGCACTTCAATCGGTCCGAAGGAGTCTGACAATCCACATACCGGAAACTGTTGTTCTAACAAGATGACATCTCCGGCTGAACCGTTCGCCACTGCCAAGATAATGGCATTGGCTGGGTTATATCCTAGGTTCAATGTATTGGCAGGGGCCAGACCAATCTTGGCACCCCAGGAAATGCCGGTGACGCCCCTCGTGTCGTAATCCGCGATCATTACGCCAAGGGTGGCCGTGCCATGCTCTCGATTGATCCCGTCGCAAGGAGCAGGACATTTGTCGAAGCCAGGAGGGCTGTTTGAATCTCCGGGATCCAAAAGCAAAATAAATGCGCCGGCCCTACTCAGATCGTCATGCGTTTGTAGCCAGTTGTACTCAATATCGTAGATCGTCACACCGCTGCCGTTGCCTCCGGGAATCGTCCAAGAAAAACGGGCCTCAATGCCACCGGGGGCAGGATCGAGGTAGCCTTGCTTCCGAGTGAAATCAGGCGGGATCCACGGCGGTGGCTGCGGTAACGGTGCTGATGTTGCGATCTCTATATTCGGCATGCGCTTCATCTCCGCAAGAAAGGCGGCAGCATCGGTGCCGGACCGCAGGGTCAGTTCAACCCATAGACTCAAGTCAGGCAAGGGCGTACCCACACGACTCCTTCCCCTGGCCCGTAGTTCGTTCAGCTTCTGCTCCGGCAAGCTGAAAAGCTTGGTGTGGCTCACCACTACGTCTCTGAGGCCAGGAGGGAGACCTTCCAAGGGTCGCTCCACATTAGTGCCCTCCTGAAACTTGACATGGATGCTCTTCGACGAATAGCCAGGTGGAATGGTGGGGGGCGAGGCTTTTGTCACCACCGGAGTAGCGCTGGAGGGGTCCTCTCCACAGCCGGTCATCAGAAGCAACGCGCTGCTGACGAGACAGACGAGTATGATTTCATATCCAGTCCTCATAGGCGCTCTCCTCAGCGATGAAAGAGTGGTGACTGGGCCGTCGGAGGAGGGCTCACTGCCCTATATTGATGAGAGCGGAAGGAGCGGTTGCAGCGGCCCAAAAGAGAGCAGACCGCTCTTCTATGGAGAATGGGGAATACGTGCACACCGAGAGCTGTGCATGATCTGAGACAGTTACCCACCTGACCCGGGATTTGCATACGCGTATACTTCAATAACAAAGCGGCTCCAACCAGGTCAAGAACCACTGTATAAGCCCGCCCCATCTACAGCAACGCCAGCTGTGACGATACTCCCCATTGCGTCTGAAGAGATCGAATCTCCTCTGCGCTACATCTTGATCGTTATTCTCTGGAGGGGCTGTGAGGGAAAATCTGGCCGTTCTTCAGTTCGGTATATTCCAGTGGCTGAAGAAGATCGACGGGTTCTGCAAGGCTCAGACACCCCATCGAGAGAAGGACATTCCATCGAACAAATTCAGACCTGCTTCCAATGAAACTGCCATGTCTGCCTGGACATGGCAGCACTGTCAAAGGGCACGAACACTATGGAGCAGGCGATCAGGATTGAACGGAATAACCTGCGGTTTACGAATGTGAACAAGGCATTTTTAACAAGGCTCGGTGTTTCAAATGGTTTCCCCGTTTTTTATTTGAATACCGAGGCTTAGGACCATTCCAGCACCTCTATTGATTATAGAGATGCTCGTGGGTTCTAACAGCTTTTAGCACAAATTTAGCACAGGATTTCATGCTCGTGTCTAATCCCATTTTCCGTCCCGGTCCCATCTGAACATAAAGCTATGGAGTCTTCGCACACCGGAACCCTGTGCCATAGCCCTGGAATGATGGCATATGGGTCTCCCGTTCGGCGGAGCGCAGACCCTCCGGACCACTACCCCAGGAGCCGCCACGGACCACTTTGGAAAGGCCCGTTGCCGGTCCTGTCGGGTTCCGCAGCGGGGCGGTGCTATAATAGTCATCGTCATACCAGTCGCTGACCCATTCCCAGACATTCCCGGCCATATCATTGACGCCATAGGGGCTCTTACCACCTTCAAACATCCCCACCGGTGTTAATCCCATGTGGTTATTCCACAACTCTTTGTTCATGTTCCCATGAAACTTCGTCGGTGGCTCATCCCCCCAGGGATAAGTTCGGCCATCCGTTCCGCGCGCCGCCTTCTCCCACTCCGCCTCAGTCGGCTGGCGCTTGCCGGCCCATGTGCAGTACGCAGCCGCATCCGCCCAGTCCACATTGACGACGGGACGGTTCCGATGCATCGTTCGGCTCATGATATTCCATTCCGGCGGTGCTTCATGGGACGTCGCGTCCAAGAACTTCGCATACTCTCCCACCGTCAGTTGGTCCTTATCAAAGAAATAGGCATCCAGATAGACTCGGCGCACTGGGCGTTCATCTGCATCGCCCGTCCAACTCCCCATGATAAACTCCCCCGCCGGCACCAGCGCCATCGATCGTTCAAGATGCTGGGGCAACGACGGCGTCTTGTAATTCACGTTGTGCCTCTGCTGAATTTTTTCGTGCAACTGTTGGTAGACAGCCCGTTGTTCGTCGTCGAGACCCAGTTTGTTCGCAATGTCCAGGGTGTCCTCGGCCTGAGCGACCTGCTGGGGTGAAGCAGTCGGCTCAGTGATGGCCTGCTTCCCTTCCTCCAGCAAGCGCCAGGCTTTGGCGTTACGCACTCGTGATTTGGCCAAAGCAGCCACGGAGGATTTCACATCCAGCTCCAGAGAGGTCTCATAATGCTCTTCCGCACAAGCCCAGGCTTTTAAACCCTGGCAAGCCTGGCCGAGATAGAAATGCGCCAGGGCATTGGCAGGGTATTGTTGGAGGCCGGCTTCAAAGGCCGTGCGCGCCTCTTGGTACTTCTGCTGTTTGAGGTATTCGTAGCCGGCGGTAAATTTCTTGGCGCGCTCATCAAAGAGTGCCGCGGCCATCGTCGGGTCAACATCAAGCCCGAGCACCACGATGAGAGCAAGGATCTTTCTCATATACTACCCCCTCTTTCGGTAGAAGAGACGATTACATCCTGTCCTTTATGGCTTGATAGATGGGAAAACTATATACTCCACGCATCAACAACACAACCGCGCAGAACCACATTTATATCTCGTCTACGTATTCTATTGTTTTACGCGTTCAATCCTTCTATTGGTACAATTTCAACACAGTTTCATTCTGACAGTTTCAGTCCTGCACCGCTCCCCGATCTGTATCGTTTGCGAACCCTGAGATTTGAGTTTCTTGGGCGCGACAAACGGGTTAGGAATGTGAACAAGACGATTTTAAAAAGGCTCGGTGTTTCAAATGGTTTCCCCGTTTTATATTTGAATACGGAAGCTTAGGAACTTTCCAGCGGCTCTATTGATGTCAGAGGCTCTAGTGGATCCGATAGGTTTTAGCACATGCTTAGAGATTCAAGTTCTGCAAGGCGCATTGATTTGATGTGATCGGGCGGCTGGTGCACGGACCTGCGGTTTACGAATTTCCGATACCCCAACCTCAGACAACCTAACCCCCCAAGAAACCACAAACCAGGCTGCTCCTGACATGGGGGCAGATGGGGCTGGTTTGTCCTGTCCTGGTAGCAGCGTGGTAGCAGATGCAGATGG
>JACMLT010000355.1 GCA_014379455.1 Nitrospiraceae bacterium | reverse complement strand
CTTTCTGCTTTGACACCACAAAACCCCCTATGTTAAAGTCCGCGGAACTGTTGATGTTCTAGGCATTCTTCATTCACTTTTTTCAGGACATATCGTATGAGGACACAGGGCAAGCATGTGATTATTGTGGCTGGTGCTGGACCAGCTGGAATGGCGGTAGCGAGTTCGCTCTCGAAAGCCGGGCATGAAGTCATTATTCTAAATCGCGATATCAAGTTCGGCGGGCTGGCTGAATACGGGATCTTTCCTTCAAAACTTAAGCTGCGTGGTGGTCTCAAAAAGCAGTACTCGGAATTAATCGAGCGCCCGAACGTTCACTATTTCGGCAATGTCTCAATCGGCATTGGTAAGGATCTAACTGTTGAAGAGGTTCGAACTCTTGGCGCCAGCGCAGTGGTATTTTCTATCGGTGCGCAAGGGACCAAGGCGATCGGCGTGGAAGGGGATTCTGCCAATGGAGTCTTTCACGCAAAAGATGTTGTGTACCACTTTAATCGATTGCCCGGATTCGGCGATCGGCCGTTCGACATGGGCAAGCATGTGGCCGTCATTGGCGCCGGCGATGTGATGGTCGATATCGCGCATTGGCTGGTTCGCTATAAGAAAGTCGAGCGGGTCACCGCGATCGTCCGGCGTGGGCCAGCCGAGCGAAAGTACAATCCGAAAGAAATTCGTGCGGTGTGCGCCAACATGGATGTGGACGGGATCACCAAGGAAGTGGCTCGGATTAAAGATCGCCTTGCTGCGGTCGGCCAGAATGCAGACGATGTGTTGAAGGGCCTGACAGGTGAGTTTACGAAATGCGAGCCGAAGGTCAGTGACGCGAGTATGGGCTTCAAGTTCCTCGCGTCTCCCAAGCGTATTCTCGTCGATGGCAACAATCGCGTGCGTGGCTTGGAGATGGAAGACAACAAACTCGACCCAAAGGGCGAGGATACCGTCGCGGTCGGACTGAAACAATATTATGAATTTCCCTGTGACTCCGTGGTGTTCGCCGTCGGGGACAAAGTCGATGAGACGGTTGGGTTACCGTACAAGAGCGGCATATTCATCACGAGTCCCAACAAGACCGGAAACGATCCGGACGATGCGCTCTTCCAAGCCTATGATGAAACAACACATACAATCATCGATGGGGTATTTCTCGCTGGATGGGCCCGCAAAGCGAGTGAAGGATTAGTGGGTATCGCGAAACGGGATGGAGATTGGTGCGCGGAAGTTGTGAGTCGCTATCTTTCGACGAAATCCCCAGGGAGTCATTCCGATGCAAAAGTTGTCCTCGACAAGCTTGCCGCAGTGCTCACGGCGCATAAAAGCCACCCGGTCGGTCTGGAGGGACTCCGTATCCTTGAATCACGAGAAAAAACTCATTGGGGTGAGGACTGTATCGGGGAATTCAAATATGCGAGCAACCAGGAAATGCTTGGATTGATTGAACCTGGGAAATCGTAACGGATTGGATGCTGGTTTCTATCCATCCCCCCATTTGAGTTTTTCTCTCAGCACGTCGTAGTAATTGCTCTCTGGAAATCGGATCAATCGGGTCCGATGCTCCGATGTCTGAATCACGATCGTATCTCCCTGCGTGATCGCCACTCCCACCTGCCCATCAAGCGTCGCCATGGCACCGTCATCTTTACTGGTGAGTGTCACATCGATCTCGGCATTACCCGGCACAATCAATGGCCGATGCGTCAGTGTATGAGGGCAGATTGGCGTCAGGATCAATGATTGGACTGCCGGATCGATAATGGGCCCTCCGGCTGAAAGGGAGTAGGCCGTGGATCCTGTCGGACTGCTGACGATCAATCCATCGCCGCGCAGGTTGGTCACGAATCGCCCTTGAATCGCGATCTTCAATTCAATCATGCGGGCCAGCGTACCCTTGCTGATTACGACATCGTTCAGTACGACTCCTTGCGCGACTGTTTCTCCATGCCGATGAATATGTGTCCGGAGCATGAGTCGTTCATCAAGGACAAAGTCATTCGCAAATACCCGTTCCAGCGAAGGGTAGAGGTTCTCCAGCCGGACCTCGGTTAAGAAACCGAGCCCGCCCATATTCACGCCAAGGATGGGAATACTTCGTTCCCCGGAAAGTCGCGCAGCATTCAGCATCGTCCCGTCGCCGCCCAAGACCAGAAAGACATCCGATTTGTCCGCCAGTTGAGTGTTCTGATACCCCCCCTGTTCACCGAGAAGAGTCGCCGACGTCGTACCCAATAACACATCGATACTTCGAGCCCTGAGCCAGGCAACCACATCATGCAGTGTGCTCTTGACCTCGGGGAATTTAGGCTTTGCAAGAATCCCGATACTTTTACTTTTCATCTGGTGCAACCCTGTTGTGATCTTCTGTCACTATCGCTTAAAAAGTGTGAAATTGTATCGGGAGGGTTCTTTTGAAGTCAACGAACCAAATCATCGTAGACCTTCTCAACTAGAATTGATAACGTGCTTCAGACACGCGAATTCTCCGCCTGTGTGATTGTCTGCTAGTCTTGACACTTAAAATCCTTCTAGTTAGAATTAGGTCAGATTTTTCGAGAACTTTGGGTACCTGGAATAGGATATAGCCCCACCTATCAAGGAGGCAGGATGTTCGAACGATTTACGGATAAGGGTCGGAAGATCATCATCCTCGCACGGGAAGAGGCTGAGCGTCATCAAAACGATTACCTCGGAACGGAGCATCTCGTCTTGGCCATCCTCCGTGAATCTGACGGAATTGCGCTGATGATCCTGAAAAAGATGGGACTCTCGACCGAACAAGTTCGATTGGAAATTGAACGGAACTTGCCCGGCGGGGGGACCACCATGACATTTGGTGAAATACCTTTTAGCCCCCGGGTTAAGAAGGTTATTGAATATGGGGTTGAGGAAGCCCGTCTTCTTGGGCATAATCATATCGGCAGCGAGCACCTGTTATTGGGCCTTCTCCGGGAAGAGGAGGGGATTGGCGGAAAGATCCTTCGCAGCTTAGGGGCCAATCTTCTGACCGCCCGTCAACTCACCGTGACGTTCTTGCGGAAGTCTGCTCCTCGCGAGCGTGACCGGAAGAGCAACACCCCGGCACTCGATGAATTCGGTCGCGATCTCACCCAACTCGCCCAGGCAGGGCAACTGGACCCAGTCATTGGCCGAGCCGACGAAATCGAGCGGGTGCTTCAGATTCTGAGCCGCCGTTCGAAAAATAATCCCGTGCTCATCGGGGAAGCTGGCGTCGGCAAGACCGCCATTGTCGAAGGGCTGGCCCAACGGATCATCCAGTCCGAAGTCCCGGATAACCTTCTCTCCCGACGCGTCATTGCCCTCGACCTTGGTTCACTGGTCGCTGGAACGAAGTATCGCGGCCAATTTGAAGAACGGCTGAAGGTTGTGATGAAGGAGATCGTCCAGGCCGGGAATATCATTATCTTCATCGATGAGCTCCACACCTTAGTGGGCGCAGGGGCGGCAGAGGGATCGATAGACGCCTCGAATATGCTCAAACCGGCGCTGTCACGCGGCGAAATTCAATGTATCGGTGCCACGACTCTCGATGAATATCGAAAGCATATTGAGAAAGATGGAGCGCTCAAACGGCGGTTCCAGCCGATTCACGTCCAGCCGCCGAGCATGGACGAAACGGTGCTGATCATCCAAGGGCTGCGCGATCGGTATGAAGAGCATCATGGTGTCGAGATATCTGAAGAGGCCATCCTCGAAGCAGTGAAGCTATCCGATCGCTACATTAGCGACCGTTTTCTCCCGGATAAGGCGATCGATTTGATCGACGAAACGGGGTCCCGCGCAAAGTTGCAGGCCTATGCCTTGCCGTCAGACCTGAAGGCCATGGAGCAAGAGCTGAAAAAGGTCTCTCGCGATAAGGAACAGGCTATCTCGATGCAGAACTTCGAAGAAGCTGTTCGTCACCGCGAGGAAGAAGAACGGTTGCGTAAGCTTCTCGATGAATCTAAGCGTGAGTGGAAGAAGAACCAGGAAAAAAACAAGCCGACGATCGGAAAAGAAGAGGTGGCCTATGTCGTCTCCAAGATGACAGGCATTCCGCTCTTCAAGCTCGAAGAAGAAGAATCGAACAAGCTGCTGCGCATGGAGGAGTTCCTCCATAAACGTGTGGTCGGGCAGAACGAAGCGATCTCTGCTGTGGCTCGAGCCATTCGACGGTCACGTGCCGGTCTGAAGGAAGCGAAGAAGCCTATCGGCTCGTTTATTTTCCTGGGACCCACCGGAGTAGGGAAGACTGAGCTAGCAAGGACGCTAGCCGAGTTCCTCTTTAACAGCGAAGACTCGCTCATTCGGATCGACATGTCAGAATATCAGGAAAAGTTCACCAGTTCACGGCTGTTCGGCGCCCCTCCGGGGTACGTAGGATATGAAGAAGGTGGCCAATTGACTGAGCGGGTCAGGCGCCGACCCTATTCAGTAGTCCTGTTCGACGAGATCGAGAAAGCTCATCCTGATGTGTTTAATATTCTGTTGCAGGTATTGGACGATGGGGTGTTGACCGATAGCCTTGGACGTAAAGTCGATTTCAAGAATTGCGTCATCATCATGACGTCCAATATCGGGACCAAGATGATTCAGAAGGGAGTCTCGCTCGGATTCCAGAACACGGAAGGCGATCAAGAGCGCCACAAAAAGGAAGAAGTATTAGGAGAATTACGCCGCTCGTTCAGCCCGGAATTCCTCAACCGGATCGACGAGATCGTGGTCTTCCACCAGTTGGACAAAACACATCTCACCAGTATTCTCGACATCCTTTTGAGTGAACTCAACCTCCGTCTGCTCGACAAGGGTGTGGAGATCGAGGTCGAGGACGACGTGAAGCAGTGGTTGATCAAGGAGGGCTACGAACCGCTCTACGGAGCCAGACCGATGCGCCGGACGATTCAGCGCGCGATCGGCGATCCACTCTCCGAAGAGATGATCAGAGGACGATTCAAAGAATGTCGAAAGATCCGCGTGGTACTTCGCGACGGTGCACCTGCATTCATCGAGCAGGAGGCAATGGCTGGCGTCTAATGTCCCAGCCCTATACCTGCGCGAGGCCATCGTAGAACGCGCAACACGGCCCTTGTGGCGCCAGCGGCCACAAGGGCCGTGTTGTTTCCCCGCTCTTGGAATGAGGCAATGGTAGGCGGTCGCATTGACGTGATTGTTGAAGGTGTTATGTGATGACGGCGGTCGAACAGCCCACAGCAACCTGGAGACCGGGACCTATCCTCGGTATTGAGACGTCATGCGATGAAACAGCCGCGTCGGTATTGGCCGAAGACGGCAGCGTCCTCTCAAGCATTATTGCCTCGCAGCATGCCGTGCATCGTCGATTTGGTGGTGTCGTTCCTGAGCTCGCTTCCCGGGCTCATATTGAATCGATTGAAGATGTGTCATCAGAAGCGCTGCAACAATCCGGTCTCTCATGGACGGATCTCACAGGAATCGCCGTCACCCAAGGACCAGGTTTGGCTGGCGCTCTGCTCGTCGGGGTCAACTATGCAAAAGCTCTTGCCTATGTCTTGAATATTCCGATGGTCGGCGTGAGCCATCTTGATGGCCACATTGCTTCTGGCTGGCTTCAGGACCCAGCGTTTCCATTACCTTGTGTGGTCCTGATTGTCTCGGGTGGACATACCCATCTGTATTACAAGGAGCCAAGTGGTCACTGTCGGCTCCTTGGGGCTACCAGAGACGATGCGGCAGGGGAAGCGTTTGATAAAGGCGCTCAGTTGCTTGGGCTGGAATATCCAGGGGGCCCAGCGATAGATCGCTTAGCCCGACAGGGAAACCCTAAGGCGATTGTGTTTCCCCGGTCGTATCTTAAAAACGGATGTCTTGATTTTAGCTTCAGTGGTTTAAAAACAGCGTTGCTCTACAAGCTTCAAGCGATACCTGAACAGTCTCGCGCAGCACAGGCTGCCGACATCGCAGCCAGCTATCAAGAGGCCATTGTGGACGTCTTGGTTCACAAATCTTTTGCTGCGATTCGGGTATCTGGCGCGCGCGCGTTGGCCGTTGTCGGAGGGGTGTCGGCCAATTCTCGATTACGTGCGCTGCTCCAACAACGAGCCGCATCCGAAGACCTGCGCCTGAGCCTTCCCCCGCTGGCCTACTGTACGGATAATGCTGCGATGATCGCGGCAGCGGGGAGGCAGGCTCTTCGCGCAGGGCTCCGTGCATCCCTGGACATTGATGCCCACGCTTCGATGGTTTCACCATTCGCACAGGCGATCTAACCAACGGCTGTAAGGAAACGACGCCCATTCCAGAGATTCACGGACAGGTTCTCGGTCTTCGTGCCGGCCAACTCGCCATGCTGGAACGGCTGTACCGCCGCCGGATGTCCGTAGACGAAGTCTTATCTGCTGAAGCGGCAAAAACTCTCGCACAATTTACGCATGAAATTCGGCGCCCCATAGGCCTGGTCATTACCAGGCGTGGAGTGGTGCAAGATGTCCTGGTTGGGGCCGGTATCGAGCCTTCGCCGACGACCTTGATTACGTTTCGAGCGAGCCCGCGATCGTTGCGAGGCCTTCGGCTGATCCGGTCACACCCAAAAGAGCAGTCTCTGACTCAAGAAGACCTCACGCTGTTGGGCTTGCTCAGACTCGATATGATCGGAACGATGGTCGTCACCCCCAAAGGCGAGCCTGGGCTGCTTTCCCTGGCCCATTTGAATCCACCCAGCCCGCAGGGGCAGCTGTATACACTCCTGAAGCCCACGTTGGTACAACAATGCCCGGTGAACTTCGAAACATTTATTCGTGAACTGGAGTCAGACCTTCAACGTCAGGGCGGATCTCATACAATGGCTCAGAAGCCGACGGCCATTCTCGTGAGCGCATCGCCTCAGAGCAAGGCTGACCAAGAGGAACGTCTTGCCGAATTGGCAGAACTGGCCTCCTCGGCAGATCTCACAGTGATCGACCGGTTAGTGCAACGAACCCAGAGTGGCCATCATCGATTTCAGCTAGGGAGCGGCAAACTGAAGGACGTGCTGATGCAAGCGATGCAAAAAGGCGCAGACTTGCTCATTTTTGATCAAGATTTGGCTCCTGCACAACTGCGGGCCATCGATGAGATCACCGACCTCACAGTGATCGATCGGACGCAACTGATTCTCGACATCTTTGCGCAACGCGCACACAGTCGAGAAGGTAAGGTGCAGGTCGAATTGGCGCAACTCCGGTATCTGCTACCTCGTCTCTCTGGTCAGGGAGTGAGCCTTTCGCGCTTGGGCGGCGGCATCGGGAGTAGAGGTCCGGGTGAAACGAAGCTTGAAACGGACCGACGCCGCATCAGAGAGCGCATCGATCGTTTGGAACGGGAAATCGAGGGTTTTGCTCGTCACCAAGACCAACGGCGATCGCGCCGCGTTCAGCAGGCATTTCCCATTCTGTCCATTGTGGGCTACACGAATGCCGGGAAATCAACCTTACTTAATGTCTTAACGAACAGCCAGGTGAGCACGGCGCCACGCGTGTTTGAAACGCTTGATACCACGAGCCGCAGGCTGCATTTTCCGAATGGCCGTGAAGTCATTCTCACGGACACGGTGGGATTTATTCGCGATCTGCCCAAAGACCTGCTCGCAGCCTTCAGGACAACATTGGACGAGATGCACGATGCGGATCTCCTCTTGCACGTGGTCGATGCGGGGGCCAAAGATCTTGCCGCCCATATTGCATCGGTCGATACTGTGCTTCAAAGCCTCGCGCTGGATCAGATCCCACGAGTTCTCGTATTTAATAAGTGTGACCAGCTTCCGGTCGGGCAAGCTGAAGCTCTCTGCCGGCGCTACGGTGCGATCGGGATCGCGGCTCTGCAGCCGGAAACGTTACCCCCATTGCTCCAGCACCTCGAAGAGCGGTTGGCTGATCTTGTGCCGTTGGATGGTTCTTCGAAGACATCGACGACTCAGACGCCCACACTTGCATCTCGTCCTTAACCCACTGCACAATTAGATCATTCTTGCACCAGCCATGACAACGAAATCCCTACCATCATCGGATCCTCGGATGCATCTTCGAGAGATTGCGAAGTCGCTTCAGCGCACGATGCCAAGTCCGAAGATGGAACTGGATCATCGTTCCCCCTGGGAGTTGCTTGTCGCCACGATCCTCTCAGCGCAATGTACCGACCAGCGGGTCAATCAGGTCACTCCCTCTCTCTTTCAGCGGTATCGGCAACCGGCAGAACTGGCAGCCGCGCATCTTCCTGACGTCGAACAGATTATTCGTTCCACCGGTTTTTTTAAAAACAAGGCAAAGCATATTGTCGCCTGCAGCAAAGCGGTAACCGAACGCTTTAGTGAAGAAGTTCCTAAGAAAATTGAAGAGTTGATTACCTTACCGGGCGTCGGAAGAAAGACAGCCAACGTCATTCTTGGGAGCGCCTTTGGCCAACCCAGTATCGTCGTCGATACTCATGTTAAGCGTGTAGCGAAGCGACTTGGTCTGACCCGATCAGATAATCCAGGTCTGGTCGAACAGGACCTGCAGCAGCTCATGCCGAAGTCTCAGTGGACGGCCGTCGCGCAACGCTTGTTACTGCATGGCCGTTATGTTTGTCTTGCCAAAAAACCTCAGTGCCGTACCTGTTCGATCTATCGGCATTGTACGTGGAAAGAGAAAGGTCCCCAATGACTCGAAGCATGACCGGTTTCGGGCGACGACAAGCCCCATGGCAGGATGGATCTGTGACGGTGGAAATACGTTCCGTCAACCATCGTTTCCTCGAAGTTTCCTGCCGTCTTCCCCGGCCCTTAAGTCACCTGGAAGACGCGTTCAAGAAATCCATCCAGCAACGCTGTACCCGCGGCCGCCTCGACATCACCGTAAATGTCCAGGCCGGCAAAGGCCGGGCTGGAAGCGTCAATCTTGACCAACCCCTCGCAAAACAGTACCATCAGGCCCTCCGTACGCTTAAAAAAACCCTGAAGCTGAGCGGCCCCATTGATCTTGCGCTCGTGGCTGGGCTTCGTGACGTGCTGTCGGTATCGGATCAACCGACAGAAGATCCTAAACTGGCGAAGATCGCGCAGCAATTGATGGTACAAGCACTATCGGATCTTGAAGGCATGCGAACACGTGAAGGGAAAGCTCTGGCAGAGGATATGGGCGCACGGATTCAGACGATCCGGGGACACCGTACGCGTATTGCGGCACGGACTCCACTCTTGGCCCAGGAAATGTTTGACAAAATGAAGGGTCGCGTAGCGAAGCTGTTGGGATCTGAGATTCCTGATCCTCCCCGACTCTACCAGGAGTTGGCAGTGTACGCGGACCGTGGTGATATTACGGAAGAAATTGTCAGATTAGACTCGCATATGATACAGTTTGAGCAGACACTTGACCGTGCAGACGCCATAGGCAAAACACTTGATTTTCTACTCCAAGAAATCGGGCGGGAAGTGAATACGATCGGCTCGAAAGCCAACGATGCGGAAATCGCAGGTCACGTAGTCCAGATGAAGGCCGAGCTTGAACGCATCCGTGAACAGGTCCAGAACGTCGAATGAACTCAGTCCCTACAATCAGCTCTCCGGTACCGGCATCTGGCCACCCGCGTTCCTCGACGGAGAGGCGAGGGATTCTTTTCATTATCTCCGCACCATCTGGGACGGGGAAAACAACGCTGTGTAAGCAACTGACCACGAAACTCCCAGGACTGTGGCATTCAATTTCCTATACCACGAGGAAGCCGAGGCCAGGGGAAGAGCATGGGCGCGAGTATTTTTTCATCGGAGAACAGCCATTCCGAGAGATGATCGAACGGAATGAGTTTGTTGAGTGGGCCCACGTGTACGGACATCTCTATGGAACGCCACGGAAATCACTGACTGAAAAGATCGAGCAGGGGATCGATGTGTTATTGGAGATCGATGTACAAGGCGCCATGCAGGTCAAGAAACGATTCGAAGATTCGGTGTCGATCTTTATTCTCCCCCCTTCGATGGCCGTGCTCAAGGCCAGGCTCCAGACTCGAGCGTCCGATACCCCGGAAGAGATCCAAGGACGGCTCAATAAAGTGAAAGAAGAGGTGTGGAGCTATCGGGAATACGCCTATATCGTCCGCAATGAAGACCTTGGCCTTTCCCTTCGCGATCTCGAGAGTATCTTCTGGTCCGAACGCTTGAAGACAAAACGTTTGAATATGACGTGGCTCGAGAATAATTTCATTCTTGACGAAGAACAGAAAACCGAAGATCGCAAAGATCTTCCCTCATCCAAAGGAGTACCGAATCCATGAGCGACATGTTAAAAGTCTTGCCCCAATACACAGCAGACGAGTTTGATTCACGACACCGGCTGTCGATCATCGCAGCCCAACGGGCGAAGCACATTGTCCAGGGATCTCGTCATGCAGCATCACGCTTCACCAAAGAAACGACGATTGCCCTCGATGAAGTTCTCAGGGGGCAGGTTACCTATCTCGTTGGCCAAGAAGCGCGGGATGCCATGAAAGAGTCGAAGCGCGGCAAAGACGGCGAAATGGAGCGCATCGCCTTAATGACCGGCGACGATGCAAAAGAGATCAAGAAAGAACTGAGTGTCTATGTCGACGATTCCCCAAAGCCGCCGGTGGTGGGTGAGAGTGAGGAGTAGAGGAGTCATTGGTGAATATTTCCGACTCCATTGGGCCGACATTAATCGGGAAGCACATCGTGCTCGGCGTGACTGGCAGTATTGCGGCCTACAAGGCTGTCGCATTGCTCCGGACTTTGATCCGTGAAGGAGCGGTGGTGCAGGTCGTGATGACGCAATCGGCCACGAAATTCGTCACCCCGCTCACGTTTGAAGTGCTCTCCGGTCATCCGGTCTCGCTAGATATCTTCGAAGCGCGTCAGGCCATGACACACGTGTCATGGCCTGCACAGGCAGATGCGATCGTCATTGCGCCTGCCACCGCCAATTGTCTAGCAAAGGCCGCGATGGGGATGGGCGATGATCTACTCTCGACCATGCTTCTGACGTCGCAGTGCCCGTTGGTTGTAGCCCCCGCTATGGACGGCGGGATGTGGACCCATCCATCCGTTCAAGAACATGTGAAAACGTTGTGCGCAAGGGGAACGGTCGTAGTCAATCCAGAAATAGGTCCACTCGCCTCTGGGCAGATTGGCCAAGGCCGTTTGGCAGAGGAAAGTAGGATATTGGCGGCTCTTCACGCGGCACTGGCTCCACAACGCGATTGGCAAGGGCACCGCGTTCTGGTCTCGGCCGGCCCGACACAAGAGCCGATCGATCCGGTGCGATTTATTTCGAACCGTTCTTCCGGCAAGATGGGCTACGCGGTTGCTGAAGCCGCCCAGGCAAGGGGAGCGCAGGTGGTCCTTGTCACTGGCCCTACAGCATTACCAATTCCGAGAGGTGTCGAGGTCGTGTCGGTGTCTACGGCTGAAGACATGTTGAAGGCGTTGTCCATGCGTCTCGCCTGGTCTACAACTGTTATCATGGCCGCAGCTGTGGCAGACTTTCGCCCAACACACCCTGCTGCGCAGAAAATCAAGAAACAGGGGCACACTGGTCAGACGCTCGACCTTGAACAAACCACGGACATCCTGGCCTCTCTATCTGCCCAGCGGACTACGCAGCTCATGGTCGGCTTTGCCGCTGAGACCAGCGATCTCACCGCTCATGCACAAGCCAAACTGACAGCGAAAGGGCTCGACCTAATCGTGGCCAACGATGTCACGATAGAAGGAGCGGGATTCGGCAGCGATCAGAACGCAGCGACATTGATCGACCGGCAGGGGGGGATGACAGAACTGCCTCTCATGCCAAAACGCGCGCTTGCCGATGCGATCTTGAACCGGGCTCACGAGTTGTTCTGCTCCAGACAATCCAGCCAATCCCCCAGTCCAGTTCTGGGAGGACGCTAGCAGCCTATGGCTCAGAATCAGCACTCCGCAGCGAGCGCCATGGAAATCGACCGACTGGCTGTCCAGTTAGCCAAGGATCCACGCTCCAAAGTGTTTATGCCATTGGCCGAAGAGTACGGAAAAGCCGGCATGTGGCAAGAAGCCGCGGGCGTGCTCGAAGATGGGCTGAACCTGTATCCTGGCTTTATTACGGCCATGGTTGCCCTCGGGCGTGTCTACGATCGCTTGGGTCAGGCCACAAAAGCCAAGGCGATTCTGGAGGAATCTGTCAAGTTAAGTCCCGAAAACCTGCGGGCTCACCGAACCCTGATTAAGATTTACCAGAGCCAGGGGCTAATGGAGTCTGCGCTGCAATCCTGTTCGCTGATACTGGCCATCAACCCGCGTGATGAAGAAGCGCTCTCAATCCAATCTGCTCTGGGTGGACCACAGACTCAGAGGAAAGAACCGGCTACGCCTGCGCCTTCGGAGCTGCCGAAATCAATGAAGGGCGAACCGGAGATTGTCTCTGCTGTGCTACAGGGTACGGCAACGACATCCACGGAGACAACCCCCGACCCTACGGATCAGATAGGGGAGCGGCCCGCAGAACTGGAGTCAGGTTCCCAACCCGCCGAGACCGCTGTGCAGTCTTCTTCAACGCCTCGTGCTGACGTCGTGGTGCAGTTAGAGTCCTGGCTGTATAGGATTCAATCCCGTCGTCACGACCGTGACTCTGTAAACGAGTCACACCCCAAAGTTTCCTAAGATTTTTCACAAGTTTGACCGGTCCCAGGCAGGCTGCTACAATGCCGCCCTGCTGGATTGTATTAGAGGGATTCGGACTGCTACGTAACTATGTGAACAGTGCGATATGCTGCGAATACGAGTCCTACACGGCCCCAATCTCAATCTCCTCGGGAGCAGAGAGCCATCCATATATGGCACGCTTTCCCTCGAGGCTATGGACTCAGCCATCACGAAATTGGCGGTTGAGCTGGCTGTGAAAGTAGACCTGCGCCAATCGAATAGTGAGGGAGAGTTGGTGACCTGGATTCAAGAGGCTCGGGAGGAATACGACGGGCTCATTATTAATCCTGCAGCCTACACCCACACCAGCATCGCCATTCGTGACGCAATTGCCGCAGTTGGGCTGCCGACGATTGAAGTACATCTGTCCAATATTTATCAGCGAGAAGAATTTCGTCATCGATCCTATATTTCAGGCGTCTCGATCGGACAAATTTCAGGCCTGGGTCCAACGGGCTATCTCCTTGCGCTCCGGGGATTGCATGACCATCTGACTGCATCCAAACGCGGGAAGCGCACACCGGCGCAGGCGGCATCGCGACAGGCGGTAAAAGGAACAACATCATGACGGAGCCGGTCCAACAACTGCCTACACACACAGTTTGAAGGGAGTATTGAGTGATTTCCACGACAGATTTTCGCGGGGGCGTGCGCCTGATGGTCGATAACCAGCCTTTCTATATCGTTGAGTTCCAACATGTAAAACCGGGGAAGGGTGGAGCCTTCGTGCGCACGAAGCTCAAGAGTTATCTCTCAGGCAATGTTCTGGACCGTACCTTCAGATCAGGCGAACGGTTCGAGGAGCCTGATCTCGAAGAACGCACCATGCAATTTCTCTACGCGACCGACGATGCCTATACCTTTATGGACACAGAAACGTTCGAACAACTCACGTTCGAAAAAGGAAAGCTCGGCGGAAATGCGGATCTCTTGAAAGAAGACATGACGGTGAAGATCCTGGTTTACGAACACCGCCCGATCGACGTCGAGCTACCAAACTTTATCGAACTGAAAGTCAGCGATACGGATCCGGGTTTCCGGGGCGACACCGCCACGGGCGGCACCAAGCTTGCGACTCTTGAAACCGGTGCCACCATTAAGGTTCCGCTTTATATGGAAACAGGGACTGTGATCAGGATCGATACCCGTACTCGCGAGTATGTGGAGCGTGTTCGGTGAGCAAACGGCCTTCCAACAAGTCAAAGAAGAATAAGAAACCGGTCATCCTTTCGCAGACCGTTGCCTCGACCCAAAGCGGGGAGGGGTCGCCCTTGTTGTCAGGACAGCAGACCAAGCAGATTCAAGAACTGATCGATCTGCTGAAGAAGAACAGCCTGACTGAAATGGAGATCGAGCGCGAAGGCCTCAGAATCCGTGTGCGATATGAAACGGGGCTGAGAACGATGACGGCGACGGTCCAGGAGCCGGGGATGTCTGTCTCGACACCCGCCTCATATGTACCTGCTACGACAGGCACCTTGATCGAAGATACGACAGGCATGATCACCATCGCGTCCCCAATCGT
>JACMLT010000354.1 GCA_014379455.1 Nitrospiraceae bacterium | reverse complement strand
GACCCACCGCGAATCGATCGGACCACGCCTTTTTTCTCAGGACCCTGCGGATTCCGATCCGGCGCATGCTGGTAGTATTCGGCGTCATACCAATCCTGCACCCACTCTCGAGCATTACCCGATAGGTCTTTCACCCCGTAGGGTGAGTCGCCGTCGGGCAAAGACCCGACTGGATGCAAGGTACGCTCCTCTTCCCATTCACGGTCAAAGTTCGCCCGTTTCGACGTCGCCGGTTCATTACCCCAGGGAAAGCGCCGACCGTCGGTGCCTCGAGCGGCCTTCTCCCATTCCGCCTCTGTCGGGAGCCGTTTCTTGGCCCAACTGCAATAGGCCTTGGCGTCGTACCAGGTGGTCTGCACGACCGGAAGCTGTTCGATTCCCTTCACGGACAGGAGCGGGCCGGTGCCGTAGGGATTCGGAGGGCTTCGATGGCCTGTGGTTGCGACGAACGCCAGAAACCGTGCATTCGTCACTTCGACTTGATCGATCGCAAACTCGTCGAGGTACACAGATCGCTGCGGCCACTCATCGGCCCGGCCTTTTCCTTCAGGATTCCCCATCAAGAATTCTCCAGCCGGAATCGTCACCATGAAGACCGAGTCGAGCTCTTTTGAGGCCGGCGATGCTGCGACGACAGGCGCGATGGCCACGGAACAGGCTAGGGCCATCATCGTAACAATAGTGCTCCAGCGAGTCCCTCTTCTCCTCAGACCTTTCGTCATTTCTTTTGCTCCTTGCTCCCCTCGATGGCCATGGTGGTATGAACTTTCACTTGGCTTACGAGATGTTGCACCTGACGCTCGTCTCCCCGCTCGGCTGCCTCTTGCGCCTGAGTGATGAGGGTTCTGGCTTCATGCAGGTGCTGCTCGATGTCCGCCTGTAGGGCAGGGGACGCGACCGTTCCGCCTAAGGCCGCGCGATGGTAGACCTCCCACGCCTGGTCCACCTCATGCTCGGCCTCATGCACCGTCTGGACCTTATCTGGTTGCGGATGCCGGGCCGGATCGATGGGGTCAGCCTGGATGGGTGAGGCCCCGAGTAGCGTGATGAGAACAATCCCTGGAAGAAGAATCTTGCCGTGTATCATCGTTGCCCCTCCGTCACGATCAAACCATTCACAATAACTGTTGTCACCGTCTTTCACGGCCGCTTCATCGATTGCTCAATCAACTGTCGAAGCTCCAGGAGTTCCACATTCTTTGGGTCAATGGCCAGTCCCTGGGTGACGGCCTGTTGGGCTTCCGCAAACCGTTCTCGTCCCATTTCGACGTAGGCCACGACGGAGGCATCTTTGATTTGCTCATCGATTTCGGATGGGGCGGTCTTGGCACAGCGGAAACCCAGACCTACCCCGTAACTGTTGTTCAGTGGACCATTCCAAAATCTATGCGTCGCCCTGACCGTCTTTTCCGGTGCGACCCAGGATCCGCCACGAATAACCCGCTTTGCACCGAGCGCTTGGCGGTCGACATAGGTGCCGGTTCCACCTACCCATGCGGGTGTGGTCGGACCGGTCGGATTCACCATCGTTTCAAGCCGGCCATAGTATCGCGGGTCATACCAATCCGAGACCCACTCAAAGGCGTTGCCCGCCATGTGATACAGGCCATAGTAGCTCGCGCCCTCTGGATAGGAATCCACCGGCATGGTGGCGTCGTGATTTTTGCCATAATTGACTTTTACCGGATCAAAGTCGTTGCCCCAGGGGTAGAGATAGGCCTGGGGACCACGAGCGGCTTTCTCCCACTCCGCTTCCGTGGGAAGGCGTTTGCCACGATATTCACAGAAGGCTTTGGCCTCCTCCCAATTCACCCCGACCACGGGCTGTTGTGGCTTGTTCAAGCGGGGATCATCCCAGTAGGCCGGGGCCGGATGACCGTTCGCCGTGACAAACTCGCCATAGTCCTTGTTCGAGACTTCATACGTATCCATGAGATATGAATCCAGGAACACCATATGGGCTGGACCTTCGTCACGGAACGCCTCGAGAGACCACGGAGCTTTCATATGTTGTTCATGCCTCGTCAGTGTCTTGCCTGATTCCACGGGCGCGTCCTTATCGAGCCCCATCATCGATCCCCCCTGCCCGATGTACCGCATGTCTTTCGGGATCAAGGGCTCCTCCGCACGGACTGTTGCGGGCAATATTGTGAACCCAGTCGCCAGTGCCACGATCACAATGGTGTGTGCCATGTGCATTGCAGACCTCCATCACAAGTCGGTTTCCTGATAGGGAATAGCCTCGCTTCCCCCTTTACGCCCGGTTCAGCGGCGGTGCGGCGGCACCGTCTGTCCATTAGGTATCTTCGCCTCATCGAGGTCTCTGCTTAGCTCACGCAATGCTGCCTGTGCGATTCCCCGCAGCATCCCACTAAAGACAAACTCGTGCGGCACATAGAGCGTATACCAATAGATCTGCCCGATCAGTCCCACCGGATCGAAGATGGCGGTCTGCCGGATCGTTGTGGAAGAGCCGGTCCCCGTCACCTCGAACTCCAACCACGCCCGCCCGTACAAATGCATCTCGGATTTGAGTCGCAGGCGGCGGTTCGGCTCAATTGCCTCAACGCGAAATGAGTCGACCGTATCACCGACGCGAAGGGTCATGGAAGAAGGCCGTCCACGTCTCAAGCCCACGCCCCCTTCGAGTAGATCGATGAAACCGCGCACCCGCCACAGCCAGTTCCATGCGTACCAACCAGTGTCACCGCCGATTCTTTCAATGTGTTTGAAGACGACTTCAGGCGGCGCGTCGACGGTGAACGTCCGCGAATCGACTAGACGTGTGCCGAACTGCACCCCCCCCCACGACGGCAACTTGCCCGATGAGGAAAGTGCATCGGACCAGCGCGTGGCCGCGAAATGCGTCTCTTCATGGGCCAAGGCTCGGTGAATGGCCGCATCGATTCCCATCGGACGCACGGAAAAGGTTGCGAGTGCGGCGTTGTCCCGCACCACCGTGACATGGACGATGCTCTCAATAATTGCCCGACCGATGCGAGCGTAGAGCGGCGTGATCAATCCAAGCCAGAGAGCAGACACCCAAGGGGTGAGGACCGGCACGGGGATGATCAGAGGCGTTAGCCCGCGTTGACGCCCGTATGCACGCATCATGTCTGCGTAGGATACTTGGTCGGTACCGCCGACCTCATATATGCGGTATTTGGAAATGGGAATCCGAAGCGCTTCAATCAGGTAGTCCAGCAAGTCATCGATCGCGATGGGCTGCGCCTTTCCCTTGACCCATCTCGGTGTGAGCATGATCGGCAGGCGCTCGACGAGCGCGCGAATTAGCTCAAACGAGGCGCTGCCGGACCCAATCACCGCCGATGCGCGGAACTCACACACGGGCAGGCCCGACTGGCGCAAGATATCTCCGACCTCGTGTCGACTACGCAGATGTGTCGAGAGCTCCTCTTCGTCGCTGCCCAAGCCTCCCACATAGATGAGGCCCTTGACGCCCGCTGCTTTTGCCGCCTCACTAAAGTTCCGGGCCGCCTGCCGGTCCGTCTCTTCAAAAGAGCCGGTCGAACTCATGGAGTGAACCATGTAGTAGGCCACGTCGACTCCGCGCATTGCGGAGTCGAGACTCGCACGATCAAGAACGTCACCCGCGACCACTTCCGTTGATGGACCGACCTTCGGCTTGAGAATTTCTGGACGCCTGGCCAGGCAGCGCAAGCGGTACCCCTGATGCTCCAACGACGGCAGGAGGCGCCCACCGATGTACCCGCTGGCACCAGTGAGCAGAATGAGAGACTTGTCCGGTATTGCTGCTGGGTTCACCGTCGATGTGTTCGCCACCATGGTTTCAGACGTATTCACTTCAGACCTCCGGTCACGACTTGAGCCCTCGGAGGGGGGCGCGATGCCGCCCCCCCTGCCCGTTCATCAACTAGTTCTTCTTCGTACTCTTCTTAATAAGATCGCGTGTCGCCAGGTATTCCTTGTTGCCAGGCTCCGCAGCCAACGCCTTCTCGATGGAGGCCATCGCATCGGCGTTCTTCTCCGCGCCCATCGCGACTAATGCCTGAATGAACGCATCGCGGCCTGCTTGCATGGTTTCATCGGATACCGTCTGCGCCGACTTCGCGCAACGGAACCCAAGGCCGACCCCATAGGAATTGTTCTCCGGCTGATTCCAGAACCGATGGCTCGTATGGAGAGAGGTTGCCGGCGCCAGCCAGGAACCGCCGCGCAGCACCCTCACCGGGCCTTGATTGGCAAAGTTGTAGCCCTTCTCGGCGCCAGGCGGATTCAAGGCAGGGCTCTCCTTATAGTATTTCAGGTCATACCAATCCTCGACCCATTCGAAGACGTTCCCTGCCATGTTGTAGACCCCAAACCCGCTGACACCTTCTGGATAGGAGTCCACCGGCATGGTTCGGCCGACATTCTGCCCATAGTTGGCTTTCTTCGGGTCGAGTGCATGGCCCCAGGGATAATGGTTATCGCCTTGGGGCCCTTTGGCCGCTCGCTCCCACTCTGCTTCTGTTGGCAGCCGCTTGCCTTCCCACTTGCAGAATGCGCTCGCGTCAGTCCAGCTGACGCCGACCACCGGCTGCTCGACTTTACTGAGTCGAGGATCGTCCCAATAGGCTGGGGCCGGATGACCGGCGGCATTCATAAAACCTTTGTACCGTGCGTTCGACGCTTCAAATTTGTCGATCAGGTAGGCATCGAGCACGACCTGGTGCATGGCTTCATCTGAATGTTCGCTGCTCCCCATGGTGAACTCTCCCCTTGGAATCAGCACCATGTCCTTCTCGCTGTTCGGCATGTCCGCCGCTGTTGCGACGGAGATGGCTCCTGCCACCAATGCCACCCCCAATCCGACCTGAAGCACTCTGTAACTCCTCATGGGACACCCCCCTTTGGTTTAGGAACACCAGGACTACCCTGGATTGGTTGAACGCATCCTCAATATGGCCCTTCCGTCACGCGATTATTCTACAATATTTTTCCTGAACGCTGGCCCGTCATTGGGTCTTCCCTAAGCTGCCGATTGAGCAGAATCACGGAGTCGACAACCTCACCACATTGCACACAGCGCTTCGAGGAAAATTTCGACTCACCGACGTTGTTGAGTAAGTCTATGTAGGAGTCGTTCACCATGAGTCCTCCGCACCGGGT
>JACMLT010000353.1 GCA_014379455.1 Nitrospiraceae bacterium | reverse complement strand
GGACGCCTGCATGAACTTCCAGAGGGGTTAGTCGTCATCACCCCCAACCAGCTCGGTCCCTTTCTCCGAAGCGGCCTCTTGAGTTGGACGGGTCTTGCGCGAATGGGGCTAGATCTGGCCGTGCCTGCGAAACGGTCGCTGGAGGATGAATCGTTGGCCTCATTCTTCCGGCGGCGCGTGGGGCAACAGGCCTTCGAGCGAATGCTGGAACCGTTGATGGCCGGCATCTATGCGGGAGATGCGGAACAGATGAGTGTGCAGGCGACGTTCCCGCGGTTTATCGAGCTGGAACAACAGTATGGCAGTGTGATTCGCGGAATGATGGCGTCCAGAAAGACGGGTTCTTCCGCCACGCACTCCGGACCAACACGCACGATGTTCGTCAGCCTCAAGAACGGATTATCGGATCTGGTCGGCGCTCTCGTCCGCCGATTAACAGACCAAGGCGTCATACTCAAGAGACACTGTGCCGTCGATGCATTACGCGTACGATCCCATCAGCCTGGTCGTTGGATGTACGACCTCATTCTCCATGACGGTTCGGCCTTGTCCGTTGATAGTCTCGTACTGGCAACCCCGGCCTATGTGTCGGCGGAACTGGTTCGTCCCCTCACGCCCATCGCCGGTGGATTATTGGAACTCATTCCCTATGCCTCGACGGCCACCATCGCCATGGCCTATCCGCGTGCATCGGTGTCCGGCGTGGCTGAGGGCTTCGGGTTTATCGTCCCGCGAGCAGAAGGACGTGACCTCATTGCCGCAACATGGACATCGCTCAAGTGGCCACACCGTGCTCCGCCAGATCAACTGCTGGTCCGTTGTTACCTCGGCGGAGTCGGGCGAGAAGCGATTCTTCAATTGGATGACCAGGCATTGGTGGCGCGGGTGAGAGAAGAGTTGGCCAGTATATGCGGTGTGACGGCGGAACCAGGGTATGTGGAAGTGAATCGCTGGATGAAGGCCATGCCGCAGTATACGTTGGGACATCTCGACCGGTTGAAGGAGATCGAGGCGGCACTCAGTCGCTATGGGGGACTGATCCTCACGGGTGCCGGCTATCGAGGAGTTGGGATTCCGGACTGTATCCGTGACGGAGCGCTTGCAGCCGAACGGGTTGTGCGTTATCTGTCTGGCGAGCGAGCATAATTTAAGGCGAGGGATAATGATAGATACCAAGATAAAGATATTGGATGTGACCGGACCATACCGCGAACCTCGCGAGCAGGTGTTTTCCTATGACTATTCGGTCCAGCGGGCATCCTGGCCGACCGCCCAGGCAGTGCGAGTGAAGGTGGCTATTCCAGAGGAGTTGGATGTGGTCAGGAGCAAGATTTTAGGGGATGTCATCGGAACCCCAGGCCAACAACTCATGATTTCAAAATGCCTGTCGCGACATATCGCAGACGAAAAAATCCGCATCGCCGAAGCCGACGGCAAGTTGGCAGAACGCCGCGACACCGTCGTAGCTCCCTTCACAGGGCCCTTATCTCATTTGTTCGCACGACTCGATACCTGGGCGGGTGAGCAACAAGAAACGTTGCGGGCAGAGATCAAGACGCTGGTGGGACTGTAGCCAGACAGCGCTTTTCAGGAAGGTTTCGGTTGAGGCCGAGATCAAGGTTGAGTGTCAAAGCAACCTGCGAGTCGAACCGGAGTTCCCTACTGGACAGGCGGACGGGATACGCCATTTCAGCTTAGTCGCCTAGGAACCTCAAGTAGAGATGATGCTCTTGCTTGCATCGTTGGGCGAGTGACTTGATTTCAGGGGAGAGTCTCTTCGCTTCTTCCTCCTTCACTTTGTCGAAAATACGATCCCACTCAGCTAAAAATGTTTCGATTTGCATTTCATTGAAATATGTATCGCCGTAAGGGTCGATGGACCTCGTCGATTTTCTCACCATCCTCACCTTGAAGCCGAAACGTCATAGCCATTTCATACCTCTCCAAGGCCTTCCATGAGGCTTCCCGGGGAAGCTAGTCCGAAGATTATCGCCTGCACACAAATGGTGTTTGGGCTTGCGATCACACATGTACCACTAGCGTTAATGCTACAGGATAGCCTGATGACAGATTCTACAGATTTCCACACCGGAGGTAACGAGAATGCCGCATCGACCATTCAGTGTGTCGGAATGGAAGACATGAGGCAGGTGAACAGCGAAAGACGTTGCGGGCAGAAACCAAGACGTGGGTCGGGCTGTAGTCTGGCCGTGGTTGAGGGTGAACGTAGGTAACGCTTCGAACTGGAATTCCCTACCTAGCAGGCGAACGAGACATTTTGGCCTTTACTGTGTCCGTAAAATTTTGCTCCCCATCAATTGATTGGGAGGAGGAAGGTCTTGGCGTTACTACAACGTGGTGGTAAACGGTTCTACACAGGGAGGAAAATCATCTTGCCCTGCCACTCCTCGACAGTACTCACTTCGGCTATCAAGACTAAGTCGTCAATCGCCTGACCCACGGGATAGTCTTGAAAAACTAAACTGAGGCCGCTCATCGGCTTCGTAGCCAGCAGTCTTGCCTTCGCGTGTACGGTCATGGTCCGAACATGATGGGACACCACCACACGCTGTTCCGTAGCGGCAAATTCCAAGATCGCCGCATCCGGGTCGCCACGCAACCCTGCCTCGGAAACCGTCAGGACATTGAGCTGCGGTGCGCGGCGCCTCAATCCACGGAGAATGCGTGCGTTACAATTTTCATCGAGCAGATAGCGAAGGTGGCTCACGCGTGCGATGTCGATGATGTGCGGCGAGCGGTCAGTCGGTGCCGAAGGTCGGTGAGAAAGGCCGCGTGCATGGTCTGTAATTCCTGACGGATGATCGTGCTGGTCTGTGCTTGCTCTGCTAGATAGGCATCGACCGCGTCCTGCTGGTTGAGGTAAAAAGCGAGAAGACTATAGACTTGAGCTAATGGGAGGCTGGGGAAATCCTGACACATTTCCTCCGGCGTTGCCCCGTCGTGAAACGCTTGGATGACGGAGTCCAGAGTAATTCGGGTCCCGGTAATCCTCAATGTTCCCTCGGAGGTCCGAGTCAAAAGATCAGGGCGGACATCGTCAAGTTTCATCCTAATAACTTAGCCGGTGTACCGGGTGAAGGCAACTCCTATTCCCCTCTGATCCGATCACCCCGGCTTACAAGTCAGCTACACCATCGCCCTGGTGCAGCAGTCCGACAACGGTGTCGCGTTCTACACAGTACGAATGGTTCCCCGGTATCTGCGACTCGACACCTGGGCGGGAGAACAACAAGGCATGTTGCGGGGAGAAATCAAAAAGCTGGTGGGACTGTAGTTAGGCCTAGCAGGAGGCTGAAAAAATCCGCCAGCGGCGTTCTCACCTCGAAAGCGTCCTTAACGTAGCCCAGAGGCTGCGCCTCCGGTGCTTTCATCGGCTGCAGCCTTGCTGGACGGCCTTTTTGAGCCTCCTGCGGGATGATCCTTCTGTCGTACCCACATATTCCTTTCAATATCCTACTATAAGACTTTCCTATCTTGCTTCGGATGCACGCCCGATTCATCGGCAAAGCCGGGGGAGGCGCTGTCAGGCTATTTTAGTGCGCGAGAATTTCGATAATCCTCACATATGACACGATAAAAAAAGACACCGGCAGGCTGCTCAAAAAGGCTGTCAGCAAGGCCGCAACGAACCATCACTTCATAAGGGGTGGCTGGGATGATCCCAACTGCGCGCGGCTTCCCAATCCCCTATTTCACTTTCAAGGGTAGCCTGGTCGATCCTCGATTGCGCGCGTCGAACGAGCACATTCTTATCGTGCGCGTTCCGCGAGCAGGAGGACGGCCAGGCTACCCCACCCCTTTTTTCAGCAGCCTGTTAGAAGATTTTTCGATACTGACGTGAATGCACCCCCGACTCATCGGCAAAACCGAGGGAGGCACTGTCAGGATTGCCGGTGTCGTTAAGATCGATGCGATAGTGCCCGCGGATGGCTTCCATTGCCGTTTCGAAGGGAACGGCCTGGGGGTAGAGGTTGCCTGGTGCATGCGCGCCACGGGTCAGGGTGCGAATGATGTCAGCCTGCGCGTATTGGGCATCGGACACGACGTAGATGTCGGCGACGGCATGGCTCCCTAGTTTGTGGCCTGGGGTTGTCGGGGGAAGGAGTTCGGTCAAGGTGCCGGCAAGCCGATCACTTTTAAACCGCTTCAAGAGTCCTGCGACTTGGCTGTCGGTTGCTTCCGGAGGAACCGAGAGGCTGATAGCATTCATGTCTGAGACGACGGCCTGGACTTTAAAAAGTAGCGCCGACGCTTCAGGATCTTCGGTGATCGGTCCGGCTGGCCCCTCCGTCCCGGTGGCTTGCTTGTTCTTCGAGCCGGGCACGATGAGAAACACAAATAGCCAGAGCCCAATCAATACGACGAACACCACGATGAGAGGGTGAATTCCGGCACGCTTGCCTTCTTGGTAGGGATTGGGCTCATCGCTCATGACGGCGTTCCTCGGTGACGGTGGCAGAGTTCTTCTTGGCTTCCTCCCACAATCGATCCATTTCTGCGAGCGACAGGTCTCCAACCGCGCGGCCAGAGGTGGCCGCCTGGGCTTCGATGAATTGAAATCGTTCGACGAATCGATTCGCGGATTGGCGCAGAGCGTCTTCCGGATTCACCTTGATGAAACGGGCAAGATTGACAAGTGAGAACACCACGTCGCCGAACTCCGCGACGATCTGCGCGTGTCGGGCAGTTGCAGCGCCGGCGTCTGGCTCCGCCTGGTCCGACGCCGGGGCTCGGATCGCGGCACGGAGTTCCTGAATTTCTTCTTCAATCTTGCCAAGGACCTGATCGAAGCCTTTTGCATCGTGGGTCCAATCGAAGCCGGCGCGCGACGCACGAGCTTGAAGTTGATAGGCTCTCAGGAGAGCCGGTAGCATTTGTGGCACACCGTCGAGCATCGAGTCCGGTCGCCCAGAAGCCTGGCGCTCCGTCCGTTTAATCTCTTCCCATCGCGCGAGCACTTGGTCGGCATTTTTCGGGGTCAGATCTGACGCCCCCTGTTCAAATACGTGAGGGTGCCGTCGAATCAATTTATCGGCCAGCTGCTCAAGCACGTCCTCAATCGTAAAGCGGCCCGCCTCTGCCGCGATCTGACTATGAAAGAGCACTTGGAGTAGCACATCGCCCAGCTCCTCCGGCAGTTTCGTCCGATCCTGCCGGTCGAGGATTTCTAACACCTCGTAGGTTTCTTCGAGCAGATAGGGTTTCAGAGACTCATGCGTTTGCTTGCGATCCCACGGACATCCGTCCGGCGCACGTAACGCGGCCATCAAATCGACGAGTGTATGAAATCGTTCCGACATCGTTGCCCTCATCGTACACGGAGTTGGGTGCTCATTATACCCGGTTCGCGGCAGGCTTCAATCGGGTGTGCAGCTTGCGCCGCTTTAAAGCCTATGGTAGGGTACCAGCGCTGCATCTAGAGCGGGGGAAAGGCCTGTGGCCGCAGAACAAGAAGAAGGATTTGTCGTTCGGGATCGGCGGGGCGGGAGTGGACCCGACCGTCCCCCCACCACGTCGCCTGCCCTGTCGGGGGAACAACCACGCCAGGAGGCGGCACCATCCGATCCGCACCAGAGTTCGGGAATTCCTGTCTCTTTTTCTTCCTTTGTCATTTCACTGGGCAGCTCCTCCATGATGTTGATGGGGGAACAGCTGGATCCCCAGCAGCCTCCGATGCCGCCGAATCTACCGCAAGCGAAAGACATTATCGACTTACTCTCGGTCTTGGAAAACAAGACCAACGGCAATCTCACAACGGAAGAACAGGCGGTACTGCGGGATATGCTTTACGCCCTTCGGATGAAATACGTGAGTTTGGCTGCCAAGTAGCCGCACCCCCTTGCCACTTGCCGACCCCAAACGTATCTGTCAGCCACCAGGGTTGATACGGCGTGGGGAACACTCCCCTGATTCGGTGAGCGTGCGTATTCCGTCTTCCATATTCCTAGCGCCGACAATCAGTGATGCTGGATGTGAATGATACGAAAAAGAACTCACGCTCCCTATCCGGGGAAAAACCGGACCGTCGTTCTATGACCGGGATCACGTCGCCGCTTCCTCATGCCGAACAACCTTCCCCACGATCCAAGCGTACCCCGGAGCCGGAACGCCAGAAAAGACATTTGCGTCCGGTCTGGATCGTCCTCATTCTGCTGCTCCCCTGTCTGGCGCTGACCTTTTACTATTCACATTTCTTGGCCCCCAGCGGCGAAGAAACGGACTCCTTTCTCCCGACAACCAGCTATGCCTTCGTGCTCCTGCTGCTCAATCTCGATCTGATCGGATTTGTGGTCCTGCTGCTCCTGCTCTCCCGCAACCTCATTAAGGCCTATTTCGAGCGGCGACATCGCCTGTTCGGGTCAGGATTTCGAACAAAATTGGTAGCGGCCTTTATTGGTTTTTCACTCATTCCAACGGTGCTCCTCGCGCTAGTCGCAAGCGGACTGGTCAATAAGGCCGTAGACGTGTGGTTCAGCGATCAGATTGAACAGGTCATGCGTGACTCGTACGACGTAGCCAAGATGCAACACGCCGGCCACATTACCCTCGCGGTGAACAGTGCCCGGGCCATCAGCCATGAAATCTATCGAGAGGACATGCTGCTGACAGAGCACCGCGATCTGCTGGTCGCGGCGATGGCGCGCAAGCGAACGGAGTTCGGCGTGGCAGGCATTGAAGTCTTTTCGGCTAAAATGGAAACGCTCACCAAGGCGCTGGATCTCGACGTCCCTTCCGCTGCGCTCGATCTGCCGATCGGCCAACTGGTCCTCCAAGTGATCACCGGGAAGCAGGAAGTGAATGCGGTCCAGGAGGCTCAAGCCGGGCGCTTGGTTCGAGCCGCTGCCCCGATCGCTGCCAGCGGACGGAACGGCGAGATCGGCGGCGTGGTCGTGGTGGAGGCCTATGTGCCGGAATCATTGCTGGCCAAAATGGAAGGGATCGGCCATCAGTACGACGAGTATAAGCAGACCAAGGCCATGAAGAACCCCATTAAGGTCGGAGCCTATCTCTTCGTCGCCGTCATCACCGTGCTCATTTTGTTCGGGGCAACCTGGTTTGGATTTTATGTCGCGCGCAGCATCACGGTGCCGATCCAACGGTTGGCTGAAGCCACCGAAGCCATTGCCCAAGGGGATCTCTCTGTCCGGATCGAAGCCAAGGCCACCGATGAAATCGGCACACTCATCGATTCGTTCAACCGTATGACCTCGGATCTGCAGGGGAATAAGTCCGAGATCGAGGCGGCTAATATTTCGTTGCGCCACAGCAATCTTGAACTCGATCGCCGTCGTGCGTACATCGAGACGGTGGTTGAAACGATCGCCGCCGGCTTGCTCTCCATCGACAAGAACGGGTTGATCACCAACTTCAATCCGTCCGGTGAACGGATCCTTGGGCTTGTGGCTGATCGATTTCGTGACAGACCCGCCAATGAAGTGTTCAAAGAATTCAGTCTCGATCTGTTCCAGACAGTCTATGATCGGATGCTGGCGGATCAGCGCGATACGCTGGCGCTTGAGGGACCGATGGAGATCGAAGGCAGATTCCTGATCATCGGGCTTCACGGTTCGCGCATGAAGGACGAAGGGAATAAGGACCTCGGTATCGTGCTGGTGTTCGAAGATCTCACGGAATTGATCAAGGCGCAAAAAGTGGCGGCCTGGCAGGAGGTGGCACGGCGGGTGGCCCATGAGATTAAGAATCCGTTGACGCCGATCCTATTGTCCGCGCAACGTTTGCGAAAGAAGTATGTTGAGAAGTCGCCAGATTTCGATGCGATCTTCGACGAGTCCACGAACGTGATCGTCAACGAAGTGACGAGTCTCAAGCATATGGTCGACGAATTTTCCAAGTTTGCCCGCCTGCCGACTCCACAGATGGCGCATCAGTCGCTCCACGATGTGGTGAACGAAGTGACGGCGCTCTATCGAGGGGCCCACAAGGATGTGAAACTCATCGTGGAGCTGGACGAAGACCTCCCGTCGCTCAATTTCGACCGAGAGCAGCTGAAGCGGGTCATGGTCAATCTGCTGGACAACGCAATCCAGGCGATACAACAAAAAGGGACGGTGTGGCTGTCGACCAAGTATGATACGAAACGTCGACGGGCCGTGGTGAGCGTAGCAGATGAAGGCCCGGGCATTGCGCCGGAAGACCAGGAAAAACTGTTTGTGCCCTACTTTACGCGGAAGAAGACGGGAACGGGACTGGGATTGGCGATCGTGCGGCGCATCATTACCGATCACGAAGGACAGATTCAGGCCAGCCAGAATCAGCCGAAAGGGGCCGTGTTCACGTTCGAATTGCCAGTCTAGCTGAAGAAGTGATGAGTGACGGGGGATGCGCGGCAAGATTCTCACCGCCTCACCGATCACTTATCACCGATCACACATCACGGGGGGTTCATGTCTGCATCGATTTTAATTGTGGATGACGAAGAGTCAATTCTCACATCCTTGAGCAGCATTCTGCGGGACGAAGGGTATGACGTGGCGGTGGTCAAGAACGGCTTGGAGGCGTTGCGCGTCTACACCATGGATCCGCCAGATCTCATGCTCCTCGATATCTGGATGCCGGAAATGGACGGCATGGAAACGCTGCGCCGGGTTCGCGAGGTGGCGCCAACGGCACAAATCATGATGATGTCCGGGCACGGCTCGATTGAAACAGCGGTCAAGGCGATCAAGCTGGGGGCCTATGACTATATTGAAAAACCCTTGTCGCTCGAGAATGTCACGCTACGAGTCAAACATGCGTTGGACCAACACCGGTTGGAACAAGAGAACCGAACACTCCGGACCACGGTCCAGCGGAAGTTCGAGTTGGTGGGGCAGGCGCCTGCAATGCAACAGTTACGGCAACTCATCGAGACGGCTGGCCCCACCAATAGTCGCGTGTTGATCGGTGGAGAAAATGGAACGGGAAAGGAACTTGTCGCGCGGGCCATCCACCAGCACAGTGCCAGGGCCGGTCGGACGTTTGTGGCGGTAAACTGTGCCGCCATCCCTGAGACCTTGATTGAGAGTGAGCTGTTCGGACACGAAAAGGGCTCCTTCACTGGTGCCACATCGATGAAACGTGGGCAGTTTGAGCAAGCGGACGGGGGCACGCTGTTTCTGGACGAAATCGCAGACATGAGCCTGAACACCCAAGCAAAAGTCTTGCGGGCGTTACAGGAACAGCAATTCACTCGGGTCGGTGGCACCAAGCTGCTCAAGGTGGATGTCCGGGTCTTAGCCGCGTCCAATAAGGATTTGATCAAGGAAATCGAAAAAGGCATGTTTCGCGAAGACCTCTTCTATCGGCTTAACGTGGTGCCGATCATCGTACCACCGCTCAGGGAACGCCGCGAAGACGTCTCGCTGCTCATTCGCCACTTCATGAAAGTTCATGCGGAAGAGCAGGGACTGCGGATGAAAGACATCTCACCGGACGCGATGATCGTGTTTCAACAATACGACTGGCCTGGGAATATTCGAGAATTGCGGAACCTCATCGAACGGCTCATGATCATGGTGCCGGGGCCCGTCATCGAGGCGGCACAAGCCGGTCTTTCGCTGCAGGCGCGTCCTGTTGGGTCCACATCCCAGACTACGACTCCTACTCCCACGGTTAATCCACTCTTCACACAATCGTATGACTCGCTCAGGGACGCCCGCAATGCGTTCGAAAAGGACTACATTGCGCGAAAACTGCGCGAGCATCATTGGAACATCTCTCGCACGGCTGAAGATTTGAAAATCGAACGGAGTCACCTCCATCGAAAGATTAAGCTCTTGGACGTGGAGATGCGGCCCGAAGGATAGGGAGATGGAATGACGCTCTCGTTGGCCCTGTGCTCCCGGAACGCGCGCCCTAAGAAGGGCCTCGTTCGACGGCCGCACATAGACCAACATGAGTGCCCTTCCAAAAGAAGGAAAACGAGCGAGTTTGGAAGGATCAATTCGATCGGTGGTGGTCGTTTGATGTGCGCAGGAGGAGACGGCACGGGCAGCGTTTCGACTCTGAACTATGCAGGGCTACCCCTTAAGGGTCGAGCAGCTGGAACAGACCGCGTCATGAAACTTGGCGTTGGGATGAGCCTGGATATACGATTCGAGTGCGGACACTACCGTCTGGTCTCCCGACGATTTCTTGCAAACGGGACAGACTGGAATGAGCTGCTGCAGAACGCCCATCTCTTGCAAGGCTGTGTCCAAATCTTGAATGGTTTTATTTAACTCCTGCTCCCAACTCTTTCTCGCATCAATTTCTTGTTTCAGCTTCAATGCCGATTTAATCCGCGCGAGTAGTTCCACTTCCTCGAACGGTTTCTTGATGTAGTCCATGGCGCCGGCTTCGAACGCGGCACGCAAGACCTCCGGTTGGCTGCGCGCGGTCATCATGATGATAGGGATATCTCGCAAGGCCCCCACCTCCTTGATTCGACGGCACGCCTCAATTCCGTCGATCTCCGGCATCCTGACATCCATCACGATCAAGTCGATCTCGCTCGCGCCAGCGCCTCCATGTTCCAGATCTAGCTTTTTGAACACGTCGTAGGCTGTAGACGCAGAGATGGTATCGCGATACCCTGCCTCCCTCAGAATCTTATGGAGAAGCAGTCGTGCGTCGGGGGAATCATCAACCAGGAGGATGTTCATGCGATTGCCATGACGAGATGTCGGTCAGTGCGGTACAGCTCATGTGCCTGCCAAGAAGCCACGACCACCTGCCCCTCCAGAGTCGCCTGCTATGAAGGAGGGATAACGACCTAGGGTATCATTCATGAATGATACGGGGCAAATGCGAGTTTGCAAGAGAAAGCTCTTTTATTTCTCTTCGTTGACCGATCTGCCAGCGCTCCGCTAAGATGCCCACCCTATGACCACCTATCGAGATGCCGGGGTCGATATCGATGCGGGCGACGAGTTTGTCGACCGTATTTCACCGCTGGTGCGATCCACGTTCCGTCCGGAAGTCCTCACGGACCTTGGCGGGTTCGGCGGATTGTTTAAACTTCAGGCCCATCGCTATGCCGAGCCGGTCCTGGTCTCCGGCACCGATGGAGTCGGCACGAAACTGAAGATCGCCTTCCTTACGGATCGCCACGATACCGTCGGAATCGATCTAGTGGCCATGTGTGTCAATGACATCGTCGTCAGCGGGGCCGAGCCGCTGTTCTTCTTAGATTATTTTGCGACGGGCAAGCTTGCCGTCCCCAAGGCTGAATCCGTGCTCAAGGGGATTGCCGAGGGCTGCCGCCAAGCCGGCTGCGCCTTGATCGGTGGAGAAACCGCCGAGATGCCCTCTTTCTATGCGGAGGGCGAGTACGACCTGGCAGGGTTCGCCGTCGGAGTGGTGGATCGCCCCAAGATTATCGATGGCCGCAGCATCGCGCCGGGCGATGCCGTAATTGGGCTGGCTTCGACCGGTCTTCATAGCAACGGCTATTCGCTGGCGCGCCGCGTCTTGTTGGATCAGGCACAACTCACCGTGACCAGCCGCCTACCTGAGCTCGATCAGCCACTTGGGGATGTATTGCTGACACCGACCAGAATTTATGCCAAACAGGTTCTCACATTGATCCAGGAATTTCCCATCAACGGCATCGCCCATATCACCGGCGGCGGCATTACTGAAAATCTCCCGCGAGTGTTTCCATCCGGCGTACGGGCACAGGTGAAACGAAGTGCCTGGTCTGTGCCGCCTATTTTCCACGCGATTGCCCGACTAGGACAGGTCGAGCGTGAGGAAATGTATCGTGTCTTCAACATGGGGATCGGCTTGATTCTCGTGGTGCCGGCGTCAGCCGCCCAGTCTGTTATCGCACGCGCCACATCCTTGGGTGATCCGGATTGCCAGATCGGAACTATCGTGCCATCGACCGGCACCGAACCATTGGTGGAGTATGTCGATTAAACGGACGGATGCGCTACGAGTGGCCGTCTTGGCATCCGGACGCGGGTCGAATCTTCAGGCGGTCATCGATGCGATCGAAGCTGGGACGGTGCAGGCGAAGATCGTGGCCGTCATCAGCAACAAGAAAGACGCTACAGCGATAGAACGCGCCCGCCGGCATGGACTCTCCGACCTCTTCGTCGATCCCAAGCCCTATGCGGGAAGACCCGATAGTCGCGAGGCCTACGATCGCGAACTCCTCGAGGTGCTTCGGCAGCACGATGTGGAATTGGTCTTGCTGGCAGGGTACATGAAGATTGTGACCAAAGTCCTCGTGGAGGCCTTTGCCAATCGCATGATGAATATTCATCCGTCCCTGTTGCCGTCATTTCCAGGGCTGGATGTGCAGAAGAAAGCAATTGAGTGGGGCTGCAAGCTTGCTGGATGCACGGTCCACTTTGTCACGGAAGGCGTGGATGAAGGGCCAATTATTCTTCAAGCGGCGGTGC
>JACMLT010000352.1 GCA_014379455.1 Nitrospiraceae bacterium | reverse complement strand
GTTCGGAGAAAACTTACTCAGCCAGCTCGTCCGGCGTTCCTTCGCTCAACCCGCCGGTGTATTGGACGCGGGCATCTTCGTCGTAACCAGGGATCCCTTCGAGCAGCGCCTGTTCGCTGTCGCCCATCACTTCTTCTTCCACCACATCCTCGCCGGCAATCTTGACATGGCGGTAGTAGTCCATGCCAGTGCCCGCCGGGATTAAGCGGCCCATGATGACGTTCTCCTTCAAGCCGCGCAGGTAATCGACCTTGCCGTTGATCGCGGCTTCGGTCAGGACGCGAGTCGTCTCCTGGAAGCTTGCCGCCGAAATAAACGAGTCGGTAGACAGAGACGCCTTCGTGATGCCGAGAAGAATCGCCTTGCCCGTTGCCGGAGTGCCATTCGCCTCGATCACACGCTGGTTCTCTTCGCGGAACTTGAACTTGTCGACAACCTCTTCCGGCAGGAACTCGCTATCGCCGATGTCTTCCACCTTCACCCACCGCATCATCTGCCGCGAGATCACTTCGAGGTGCTTGTCGTTGATATTGACGCCCTGCAGACGGTAGACTTCCTGGATCTCATTCACCAGGTACTTCTGCAGTTCCTGCTCGCCGAGCACATGGAGGATATCGTGCGGATTGCGCGGGCCGTCCATCAACGGATCGCCCGAGCGCACACGCTCACCCTCCTGCACATTGATATGGACACCGCGTGGAAGCGAGTATTCTTTTTGATCGCCGTCGTCGCCCGTGATGTAGATCTTCCGGAGACCCTTGCTCACCTCGCCATACTTGACGATTCCGTTGATCTCCGCAATCACCGCCGTCTCGCGCGGCTTTCTCGCTTCGAACAATTCGACCACCCGCGGCAGACCGCCCGTAATGTCCTTGGTCTTCGTAGTGGCACGCGGGATCTTCGCCAGCACATCGCCCGCATGCACCTCTTCCGCATCCCGCACCATCAAGTGAGCGTGCGTGGGCATCAGGTACTTCTTCTCGTCGTGCTTGGCCCCGCCGGTCGGCCGAACCAACACGGACGGCACCCGTTTCTCATCCGGCGAATCGACCACCACCAGCTGCATGTTGCCGCTGATCTCGTCCACCTGCTCGGCCAGGGTGAGACCTTCCGCCAGATCCTTGAAGTGAATGGTTCCCGTCACCTCAGTCAGAATCGAGAACGTATAAGGATCCCACTCCAGCAGATCCTGGTTGCTCCTGACCGGCGCGCCATCCTCCACCAGAATCTTCGCGCCGTATACCACCGGATAGCGTTCCTTCTCGCGATTCTTCTCGTCCACGATGGCGAGAATTCCGTTCCGGTTCATCGCAATCAGTTCGCCCTTCGCGTTGCGGACCGTGTTGACGTTGATGAAGCGCAGGAAGCCAGCCGACTTCGAGTCCTGCTTGGACTGTTCGCTCGAACCCGTCGCCGCTCCACCAATGTGGAAGGTACGCATGGTCAGCTGCGTTCCCGGCTCACCGATCGACTGCGCGGAGATAATGCCCACCGCTTCGCCGCGCTCCACCAGCCGGCCCGTCGCCAGGTTGCGGCCGTAGCAGAGCTGGCACACGCCGCGCCGGGACTCGCACGTAAGCACCGACCGAATCTTCACCCGCTCAATTCCTGCGGATTGAATCGCGCTCGCCAGGTCTTCCGTGATCTCCTCATTCACCTGGACGATCACGCTGCCTTCATAGTCGATCTGGTCTTCGAGAGCCACCCGCCCCACAATACGGTCGCGCAACGGCTCGATGATCTCGCCCGATTCAATAATCGGTTCCACGTAGATCCCATCGCCCGTGCCGCAATCCGCCTCGGTGATAATCACATCCTGCGCCACGTCGCACAGCCGTCGCGTCAGGTATCCGGAGTCGGCCGTCTTCAACGCGGTATCCGCCAGGCCCTTACGGGCGCCGTGCGTTGAGATGAAGTACTGCAACACGTTCAACCCTTCACGGAAGTTCGCCGTGATCGGGGTTTCAATGATCTCGCCCGATGGCTTGGCCATCAGTCCGCGCATACCCGAAAGCTGCCGGATCTGTTGCTTCGATCCGCGCGCGCCGGAATCGGCCATGATGTAAATCGGATTGAGGTAACGGCCGGTCCGGTCGTCCTCCTCCATCGACTTGAACATCTCTTCAGAAACGCGCTCGGTCACCTTCGACCAGATCTCAATGATCTTGTTGTAGCGCTCGCCCTGCGTGATCGCGCCTTCCTGATACTGATTCTGAACCTCGATCACGTGCTTCTCAGCATCCTTGACCAGCTTGGCCTTCTCTTCCGGCACCACCATGTCGTCGATGCCGATCGAGATGCCCGCGCGGGTCGCGTACAGGAACCCGAGTGCTTTGATCTCATCCAGCATCTTGACCGTTACCTGAAGACCAAAGTTCAGATAGCAGTAATGCACCAGTTGCGCCATGCCCTTCTTCTTGAGCAGACCGTTGATGAACGGCATCTCGTCGGGAAGAACATCGTTCAGAATCACGCGGCCGACGGTCGTTTCCATGTACTGCTTCTGATACTCCACCGGCTCGGAATGCATCACATTCTGGTTGTCGAACGCCTTGGCGATATCGATGACGCGGCCCGTGTAGCGGAGTTTGATCGGGGAAAGCGTTTCCAGCTCGCCCATCTCGAGCGCGATCAGAACATCGTCGATCGACGCGAAGGTACGTCCCTCGCCCTTCGTCCCGGCACGGGACTTCGTGAGATAGTACAGGCCCAACACCATGTCCTGGGTCGGAAACGTAATCGGCGCGCCGTGCGCCGGCGACAGGATATTGTTCGACGCCAGCATCAGCGTCGAGGCTTCAATCTGCGCTTCCGGCGAGAGAGGAATGTGAACCGCCATCTGATCGCCGTCAAAATCCGCATTGAACGCCGTGCAGACCAGCGGGTGAATCCGAATGGCTTTTCCTTCCACCAGCACCGGCATGAACGCCTGAATGCCAAGGCGGTGGAGGGTGGGAGCGCGGTTCAGCAGAATCGGATGATCCTTGATGACCTCTTCCAG
>JACMLT010000351.1 GCA_014379455.1 Nitrospiraceae bacterium | reverse complement strand
TCAAGAATTCAGTGACCTCGTAGGCAAGGCCTCCGAGGCGAGCGCACATGCGAGAGAGGTAGATGATTGGCAAGCTCAGCAGACGCATGATCAGGCGCCTCTCCTGTGTAGGTAAGGCATAAGAATGGAGGCTGCTTGCATGGCGCCGGTCGCCGGCGGTGGTGGAGTCGGTGGCGTAAGCATGGAGAGGGCCTTGCTGAGAGCCGGCTCCCAACGGGCATTCGCGAAGTCATCGATTGAGAGTTCGATGCCGCGTCCGTAGCGGTGGAGATAGTCGACGAGCGATTGTTCATCGGCGAAATTGTATCGGCGGACGTACAGAACCGGTTGCTGCAGCGCGACAGCTTCAACGATGGTGCCGTACCCGGGTTTGGTCATGATGAGATCGACGGAAGCCAGCAGGGTCTTAAATGAGAATGGGAGCGTATTGATAGAGTGAATCCGTGAATAGCCCGGTGGGATTGGGCCATCGTAGAGGAAACGATAACGGTTCAGCCGTTCGATGTATTCAAGCGGAAGGGATATGAGCGGAATGCCGCCGAATCCAACAAGGACTGTTTTCTCATTGGGGGCTAGATTGAGGGCTGAGGCAAGTCGATTTCGTTCAGGGGGGCTGGGGCTAGCGATCGGTCCGATATCGATGACGTTCGAGAAGACATCGATTGTTGGAGCAGGGGTGATACGAAGGGCCATATCGGCGTTTGCATAGGACTCACGGATGCGGTCAATCAACTGCGGCTGTGCAAGGTCTGATGCGTGGCAGTATTCCTTGAGCACAAGGTCCCAGGTCAGGCTTGCCAAGGCGATGGTCGGTATGTGTGCGCGGGAACCGGCCTCAATGGCAAGGTAAGGTATGTCGGCGATCACCAACGCGGGAGATGCCGCGCTTATGGCACTGACTTCGTTGGACAGGCGAGCGTCCCAGGTGTCGTGGAAACGCTGGTGTGCGATCCAGGTCCCGTCGATATCGATCTTGAGAGGTCCGTCTTGGATACAACCGATGTCTTGTTGCGCGGGACTGAGTTCCCATGGAATCGTCAGGCGGTCTTGGAAAAACGAGGCCGGGACGGTCGTGCGGAGGATGGCGGTCACTCCGGGGACGAGATCGCGTAGCGCGTTGAGTACGGGGACCACTTGTGCCGCGTGACCGAAGCCATGTCCGGAGATGGCGCACCAAATTATCGGCATAGCACGGTGCTGAAAAAGCTCCTCAACGTACCCCAGAGGGCACGCCTCCGGTTTCGATTCGCCTGCGGCCTAGTTGAAGAAACTTTTTGAGCACCCTGAATTGAGATGCATTCGGCCGTACGCACATGGCTTAGCTGCTGGAGAACCCAGGTTCTATCGGGGCGATGTTATATTGTAATTCGAGGTCGAACTCATCAATCAATTCATTGGCCGTGGAAAGGCCGAGATCCGACTTCACTTCGCTGATCACAAGATCGATCGCTACCCCCGCGTGTGCCCCGTACTGCGTCATTGCCGATTCGATTCGCTGTCGGGCCTCTTCAATCTTCATAGGGTTCTCCTTTCGCCATCACCATCCGATTCGTTATCCCAATATATAAGCCCGCATCGTTCACGAAAGCTTCTACTGCACCCGCCGATACGACGCTGCGACAAGTCTGACGGCAGGCGGGCTCGCCCCTCGGTTGGTCAACATACTGTGTAAGTATGCTTCCCTTCCTTACGGCTCCGCGTGCCCGTCTCGTTGTGCGTCTCGACGGTTTCGTCACGAACCCTCTTGAATAATGCGGGCTAACAACGCTTCCATCTCAGGGACGAGGTCTCCACCTCCGTTCGAACGACCGGAGCGTGAGGCGTCGATACCGGCTTGCAAGATGGGCTTCGCTTCGTTTTTTCGTCCTAAAGAAATGAGGGTACGCCCGAGGTGGAGGTGGGACGCAACATGGGTCGGGTCCAACTGCGTGGCGACAGTCAGATGTTCGATGGCTTCTTCGAGGTTGCCGCCTTCCTGGATGAGTTTATTTCCCAGCCCGTAACGGCCAAGAAATCCCTTTGGGTTTTTGGCAACCATTTGTCTGAACGCATCGAGATCCACGTCGGTCTCCTCGTGAGTGGTGGGCGCATGATACCACTGCATGGAAGGAGAGAGCCAGACCTCTAACAGGATGCTGAAAAAGTCCGCCAGCGGCGTTCTCGCATCGCTCAGAGGCTCAACCTACCGAAGTGTGTGCTCGCCTCTTCGCTCGCTGCGGCCTTGCTTGGGACAAGGCGCGTCTCGGCGCGCCGGGTTGGGCGGGTGAGAAGTCAGGACTTTTTGACCAACCAGCAGGCAGACGTGTGATATAACGCTTGGTGTGGGGCTACCTGAGAGACGTGTCTGTCAGAGGTCGAGAGACAGGAACG
>JACMLT010000045.1 GCA_014379455.1 Nitrospiraceae bacterium | reverse complement strand
GATTTCATATGCGCGACGTCTTCGGGGTCTGCGGGATCGGATTGCGCGTTCAGAGGGAACATCAGCAGGGCGGCGGGTATCACGAACAGCGAGAAGAGCGAGAATATTTTACGAAGCATGGTAATCCCCTCCATGGTTGGTTCGACGGGTCTCTAGCTGGCTCATTCTACTGAATTCATCATTTTCAAAATGTATAAAATGAGACAGACTGAGCTACTCCACTTTCTGGAACAACCGAACAACGTGAACAAAGGCTTGATAGGTGACCGAATGCGACACGACAACCCCGCAAGAAAAATTCACACTGGACACGATCCGCTTCAGCAATCATGAAGACGTCCCGCGACCGCGCGCTCGCCGACGAGTGCACGCCAGAAGCGGCTTTGCTTCGGTTGGATCACCGCGACAAGATACCTCACGCGGCAAATCCATGAAATCATCTCGATCCGGGAACCCGTCATGCGTGTAGGAAGTCCCCTCGTCTACAATGATCCGGCAGAGGGTTCGTAACGGCCCACTATCCTACTGGCCGGCAAGCGCCAATTGAACAGGCAAACCGTTTTTCAGTGTCGCATCGACAAGACTCATTGACTAACCCTTCGTTGGCATACAGCGATAGTTATGTCTGACACCGACTTTTGCTCCTGCGATGAGCTGGATTTTCTGCTCAGGCGTGACTCTAAGCACATGGAGTATAAGGGGAAAGCGATCTCTTATCCTTTACTGGATAAAATAGAGGTATTTGATACAATTTTTAAGGGGGTACCCTGCATGTTATACGAACTATTCATCGTATGGATTGTTGGCAGCATCACTGTGGTTGCGACCAGCATGGTGTTCGGCGGCTTATTGTGTGTGTGGTGCGCCTTTATCGGTCGCAGGCGCGCTGCCCGAATGGTCGCTAACTGCACACGTCAACTCAGTTTCCAATGAAATAGCTCTCTCCGGGCTTGCTTGTTGTTTACCAACTCCGAACTAGTACACACCATCAGACCTGACTGCGGCCATCGAATGAACCGTCCTATCTAGACGGCCCCTCCACATCCCACTCATTGGCCAGCACGAACTGAGCCGGCGAACCGTCCTTGAGTTTTCCATCGACAGGAAATGCCAGACTCATCTTAGAGAGCTCTCGCCCCATGAATTCAACCGATCCATCTCTTTATTGATTCCGAGTTGAAATGGTTCACAACACCGCTTCTGCCTTCGTGCGCTTGACACAAATCTCATTTTGAGATATTTTTAGCCTGGTGCACATCATTACGCGAAAGCGGCTGATGGAGTTTGCGCGGACACATCCGGACGCACGGGCCCCGTTGAACGCCTGGTTCACCATCGTTCGGAAAACCGACTATACCTCCTTCGCCGATCTACTGGCGACATTCCCCTCTGCCGATCAGGTGAGCCGGTTCACCGTCTTTAACATCGGGGGCAATAAGTTCAGGCTGATCGCAGCCATCCATTACAACCGGAAGAAACTTTACATCCGGCACGTACTCACACACGCCGAGTACGACCGAGGCGCCTGGAGGACCTGATTCATGCTCGCCAAATATATCCATGACGTGAATGCCGACTACCACCGTATTCGGCAACAAATTCCATTGGGCGTGTTGCATACCAAGACGGAATACGACCGAGCCGTGGCCGTGCTCGACGACATTCTTGACGAAATCGGTCAACAGGAAACCCACCCTCTCGCCGACCTGGCTGAGACTTTGGCCCTTTCTATCGAAGCATAGGAAGACACCCATATTCCCATCCCGAACGCCTCCGGACCTACGATTCTACGCAGCCTAATGGAGGACCATAAACTCGCACAATCCGACCTGCCCGAGATCGGCAGCCAAGGCGTGGTGTCGGAGATCTTAGCAGGCAAGCGCGACCTGAACGTCCGCCAAATCTCCCAGCTCGCCGAACGGTTCGGCGTCTCGCCTGCGGTGTTCATGCCGGCCTCCACCAAAACACACAAACCCCTTCCGACGAAGACTCGCAAAATGCACCGAAGATAACCCGTCGGCAATCACCCGGTAGAGCCGTCGCAACGGCCCACATCCCGTTTATCGGCCAGCACCAACCGAACAGACGAATCATCTCTGAGTGTCGCATCAACAGGGGATGGCAGACTCATTGACGACACCTTCGCTCGCATAAGTCCATCGTCATGCTGACCCTGACCTTTGGGATTCCGCTCCACTGGACTTGGGGTCACCACAACTAGGTGTCACGTCGTGAATCAGTATGAAGTGGGGATATGAGGCTAGAGAAATCGGACGTTCTTGACCGCGGCCGCCACCACAAACGTTCGGGTATTGTTGGTCTTGTCGTCGGCAGGAAAGAGGAAGAATCCAGGGCGTTGGGCATCGTATCCCGTGGTTGTACCGACCAATACTTCTCCGTCTTTGAACGTGACTTCGATTTTCTTCCCGGAGAGGGCCTTCCCGGCCACAAACGTCTTCCGCTCCTCGTAGGAATCATCTCCTGAAAAATTTCTGACAAAAAAGACAGCTTTTAGGTCACGAATCGACACTTGCTGCCCGGGATCGGATCCAGCGGCTTCATTGGTCCTGACATGAAAATGAGGAGACGCAGGGGAAAAGTCCTGCGAGTATCCCTTCAGCGTCTTGCCATTCGCATACCGTACGACGATCTTGGCCGGACCGATCATGTCCCCTCCACTCCATCACTCACTCTAACAGGATGCTGAAAAAGTTCGCCAGCGGCGTTCTCGCGTCGCTCAGAAGCTCAACGTACCGCAGCGTACGCCTTCGCCTCTTCGCTCGCTGCGGCCTTGCTGGACGGCCTTTTTGAACATCCTTCGGGGACATACTCCTCGTGCCCCAGATGTGCAGGCCATCGAAGTTCTACTGTGCTGAAATTGTTTTTCCGCAGCCTGCAAGGAGTACACCCCGTAGTATGGCCGCAGGATTACATTCCTCAAAGAATTTTGTCTTTTCCTGACAGGAAGAATTGTGAGGGAGAAAAGGGAATGCAAATTTCCAGTCGAGGAGATGTCGTCGATCCCAGACGCGTGTGTTCCTGCGCTGCCGAAAGTGCTCCAGACCTTGGAACAAAGGGGTCTGAGCTAGCCCCTTGTTCATTTCACGATCTCGACATCTTCAGCGCCGGTATCTGTTCAACAGTCATGCCTGCCTCTCGCTCTTGATTGAGTCGGTGGACCCAGGATCAAACGCATCGTCGCGAACGTCCAAGATGAGTTCATAGGGAGCCATGGGCGAGAAATTCGAGCGCAACGCAATGCACTTCCCGACCACATTGGCTTGCGCGCTCCGCTCAATAAACGTCGCGAGACGGAGTAGATCCACCAACGGACCGCCAATCCACTGCTCAGTGATTTCTGTTTGATGCGAGGTGCCAACTTCGAGATTCATGGCCGGTCCGAACTGGGTGTATTCCGACAGCCGATCGTGCGCCGGATTGGAGGCGTACTTGCGTATCTCGGATGCAAACTTCCTCAAACCCTTCACCGACCCGACAATGCGCCACTCCTTCGCGGCATCGTTTCGACCGCAATAAAACCCTAGCTCGCGCCAAGCCCGGCGTGTGGCTTCTTTCGCTGCTTCACTCGGCATTACGTTACTCCTAGCAGGATGCTGAAAATGTCCGCCAGCTTTGTTCTCGCGTCGCTCAGAAGCTCAACGTACCGAAG
>JACMLT010000350.1 GCA_014379455.1 Nitrospiraceae bacterium | reverse complement strand
TGGCACGACCTGCTGGCGGATGGGGTTTCCTGCGGCCGACATCGGATCGAGCGACTCATGCGACAGGCGGCGTTGCGCGCCCGTCCCAGACGGCGGCGGGTGCCGTCGGATACCGGGGTACGAGGGGCGAATGCCGTCGCGCCGAATGTGCTCGACCGGACGTTCACCGCCGCGTCGGCCAACCGCAAATGGGTCGCGGACTTCACCTACCTCTGGACCGCCGAGGGCTGGCTCTACGTCGCCGCGGTCGTCGATCTCTTCTCGCGACGGGTCGTCGGCTGGTCGATGCATGCGACGATGACCACGCAACTGGTCACGGATGCACTCGTGATGGCGATCTGGCGGCGCGGCAAGCCTGAGGCCGTCCTGCATCACTCCGATCGAGGGAGCCAATACACCAGTGAACCTTTCCAGCGGCTGCTGGCTGACCATGGCGTGACCTGTAGCATGAGCCGATCCGGTAACGGCTGGGACAATGCCGCGATGGAGAGCTTCTTCTCCTCGCTGAAGACCGAACGCACGGCGAGCAAGACGTACCGCACGCGAGCCCAGGCCAAAGCTGACGTGTTCGATTATATCGAGCGTTTCTATAATCCCAGGCGGCGGCACTCGACGTTGGGGTATCTCAGTCCGATGGAGTTCGAAAGGGAGGCAGAATTAGCGTAGGTTTGGTGTCAACTAAACCGGCAGCAGCCCAAGGCGACCAAGCCAACGGGCAGCTATAGCGTAGCCTAGCACAGCGCACGGAGGGGTGTCAGCCGTGGGGTCTTTCTTCAGATGTGTTTGGAGAGGATAAAAACCAGCCAGGTAGCAGCGCAGGCGCCGACCGCCTACATCACCGAAATCTGTCCGGGTGGCCCGCCGTCAATCGTGCCGTGTACCGGTGTTAGACCTTGCCGGCATAATCGAGGTGATCCCAAGGCGTGCGATCGTTCACGCTTCCAGTCAAATCCTGGTTCCCTCGTTTTCTTTTGGCGTGCCGAACTGCTCAGCAATAGCCAGCGGCACAGAACAGCAAAGGGGTCGGGAGTCTTTTTTAGACACCTGCAACCTTCATTTCTTCAACATGGCAGCAGGCAAGATGTAGTTGCTCAATGGTAATGGTGTTTCTTGCCCCCCACGTTACCATGAGTCCTAGGAGACGGACATGGGGTTAGGTTGCTTTTCACAGAAGAGTAATTCAACGGGCGAAGTTGAATGTGACGGAAATTGTGTCGTACTCAGGGTAATCGAGGGTTCGCTCTATGCCACAGACATCATGCATATCCAACACAATGCCGGCTTAGGTCATCCCTTCTGATCGATTCAGCATGACATACTAATAGAGGAACTTGGGGGGCTATGTTATACTGCACTCGTTGGTCAATATGGCACGAGAGAAAAACCTATAACAGGCATCGCCTGGGAAAGCACGCAGACTGAAAGCATGGAAATCAAAGTCTTCAATAATAACGTCGAGAAAGCCCTCAAAATTGCCAAGAAGAAACTCGCGGGGGAAGGACTCTTCCGCGAACTGAAGCGGCGTCGGTTTTACGAAAAGCCGAGCGTCAGAAAGAAATCCAAGCAGCTTGAGGCGCAACGGCGGCGTCAAAAGTTGTTGGCGAAGCGTAAGCCAGAGTAAGCGTCCTTCCACGGGCTCGCCTGCTCGGTTGATTCCCACTCTCATCAATCGCCAAAGTCAGTGAAGTCACGCCCGAGAAACTTCACGCAGACAGAAAATAAATAGGTCGAAACAAAGGGGTCGGGAGTCTTTTTTAAATCCCAGGAAAGCAACAATGGACAGGCCCGCGCAGTCGTCGTCCTTTATCCAATACGCATCTGATTCGCCTATCCTGGATTCACTATATGTGAACGAACATCGGTCTCCGACCGAGCGAGTTTCATTGTATCCCTGTTCGTGATCCATTGGTACGCTGTAGCATGAACTAGGGGCTTGGTATTTTGAATACTTGGAGTTGTTTCGGGTGCACAAACACCATATCGCCTTGTCGAAGCTTCAACTCGCGATAGCGCTCTCTGGTGAGTTCGACCGCAATAGTCTGAGAGGAGTCTTTCGATACCAGTTCGAGCCGGACTCGTGATCCGGCGGTGATGACAAATCGCACGGTCGCTTCGATCTGTGTCGGCGTGGTTCGGCTCAGGCTGAGTTCCAGGTCATGGGGGCGGACAAACGTGACTTCGTGTTCACCCAAAGCGTCCTGTTCATGTTCGCTCGCTCCTTCGTGCGAGGGCCGGTCTTGAGAAACCCGGCCATGAAACACATTGACATCGCCGAGAAACTGGTAGACGAACGGTGTGGCTGGATTCTCATAGACCTCGTCTGGTGTGCCGATCTGCTCGATATGCCCTTGGTTTAGCACCACGATGCGATCCGCGGCCTCCAAGGCTTCTTCCTGGTCATGCGTCACCAGGATGCTCGTAATGTGCAGTTCGTCATGAAGGCGTCGAAGCCAGCGTCTCAGCTCCTTTCGGACTTTAGCATCCAATGCGCCAAACGGTTCATCAAGCAGGAGCAGCTTCGGTTCCACGGCCAGCGCTCTGGCCAAAGCCACGCGTTGACGTTGCCCTCCGGAAAGCTGGTTCGGATAGCGGTCGGCCATCGCCCGCATCTGGACCAATGAGAGCAACTCATCGACCTTCTTCTGGATCTTCTCAGGAGAGGGTCGTTGCACACGGGGAAGCACGCTCAGCCCGAACGCGACATTCTGTGTGACGGTCATATGACGAAATAACGCATAATGCTGGAACACGAATCCTACGCGGCGGTCGGTGATACGCTGATCCGTCACCTCGACGCCATGCAGGAGAATTCGTCCTTGGTCGGGCCTTTCTAGTCCAGCCAGGATTCTCAGCAGAGTGGTCTTGCCGCAACCGGATGGGCCGAGGAGCGCAATGAGTTCTCCCGCCTGTGCATGCAGGCTCACGTCATTCAGGACGGTGAAGCTGCCGAATCGCTTGGTGACATGATCGACCTGGATACTCATGACGGGCTCCCTGGTTGAGTGCTCCATGCAGGGTCATGCGCCGATCGTGATGAAGCAGTTTTCCGTTCGATCATCGTTTTCGCTATGAGCGTCACAATGGCTAATAAGGTGAGGAGTGAGGCCACCGCGAACGCGCCGACCGCGTTGTATTCGTTGTACAAGATCTCGACATGCAGCGGCAGCGTATTGGTGAGCCCTCGTATATGGCCCGAGACGACAGACACTGCCCCAAATTCTCCCATCGCCCGCGCATTGCAGAGAATGACGCCATAGAGCAGGCTCCATTTGATATTCGGAAGGGTGACGCGTGTAAATGTTTGCCATCCTGACGCGCCCAACGTGAGCGCCGCTTCTTCTTCCTCTCGTCCCTGCGATTGCATCAATGGGATCAGCTCACGTGCAATGAACGGAACGGTGACGAAAGTGGTGGCGAGCACGATGCCCGGCAGGGCGAAGATGATCTTGATATCGTGCTCGATCAGCCAGGGGCCCACCCAGCCCTGTGCCCCGAAGAGCAGCACGTAAATCAATCCCGAGATGACGGGGGACACGGCCAACGGGATGTCGATGAGTGTGATGAGGATCTGTTTGCCGACGAATTCGAATTTGGCGATGGCCCAGGCCGCAGCGATGCCGAAGATGAGGTTGAGTGGAACGGCCAGGGATGCGGCGAGGAAGGTCAGGCGAATCGCCGCCAGGGCATCCGGGTCCGTAAATGAGGCGAAGTAGCCTTCAAGCCCGTTCTTCAACGCTTCGGTAAAGACGGTGGCGATGGGGACGAACAGGAAGAGCGTCAAGTATCCGAGAGCCGCGACAATAAGCGACCAGCGAACCACGGCGCGTTCGCTGGTCAAAGAAGCCTTCCACTCCTCGTTCCTGACTCTGGCAACGGTCTCTGTCGACATGTTCTTCTCTTTCTAACGAGCGGTGTGGCGCCTGCCGCTCCACCATTGTATGAGATTGATCATCAGGGCGAGGATAAACGACACCACGAGCATGACGACTCCCAGGGCCGTGGCTCCGGCATAGTCGTACTGTTCCAGCTTGGTCATGATCAGAAGGGGAGTGATCTCCGATTTGAACGGCATATTGCCCGCGATGAAGATGACCGAGCCGTATTCCCCGACGGAGCGTGCGAATGCCATCGCCATGCCGGTCAGCAGGGCAGGCCATAGTTCAGGCACGATGACCGCCCTGAATGTTTGCCATCGATTGGCTCCCAGCGTGGTGGCGGCTTCTTCCACCTCCATGTCCAAATCTTGGAGTACCGGTTGAACAGTCCGCACCACGAACGGCAATCCGATGAAGGTCAGTGCGACGAGGATGCCCAAGGGCGTAAACGCGACCTTGATCCCCAGCGGTTCAAGATATTGTCCGATCCATCCATTCGACGAGTAGATGGCGGTCAAGGTTATTCCGGCGACGGCGGTCGGCAGGGCAAAGGGCAGATCCACGAGCGCGTCCACGATCGAACGCCCGGGAAAGCGGTATCGCACAAGGACCCAGGCCACCACCGATCCGAAGAAGCCGTTGATCAAGGCCCCCAGCAGTGACGCGCCGAATGTCAGTTGGTAGGAGGCGAGCGCACGCGGTTCCGTCACCGTGTGCCAGAATTGTTCCCAGGTCAGCGTGGTTGTCTTGATAACGAGACCGCTGAGGGGGATCAAGACGATGAGGCTGAAATAGAGCAGCGAAAATCCCAGTGTCAGGCCGAATCCGGGAAGGACGCTGGGTTGTTTCAATACCAAAGCCACGGGTCTCATTGACGTTACTTGGCGCCCTGCAGATAGATTTGATCGAAGCTACCGCCATCGGCGAAGTGCGTCTTGTGCGCCTTTTGCCAATTGCCGAAGAATTCCTGCAGCGTGAACCGCTCCACCGCCGGGAACGTCGCAGCATACTTGGCTGCGACCGATGGAAGCTGCGGGCGGTAGTAGTTTTTCCCGGCAATGTCCTGGCCTTCCTCAGAATAGAGGTATTCAAGATAGGCTTGAGCGACTTGCCTGGTGCCTCGCTTGTCCACAGTCTTGTCTACGAGGCTGACCGTCGGCTCTGCCAATATGCTAAGCGGCGGCACGACGATTTCAAACTTGTCTTTACCCGAGCCTTTGATGCTCAACAAGATCTCGTTTTCCCAATTGATCAGGACGTCGCCGATGCCTCGTTCCACGAATGTCGTTGTGGCGCCGCGGGCGCCCGTGTCGAGCACCGGCACGTTCTTAAAGAGGCGCCAGACAAAATCCTGCGCCTTGGCTTCATCGCCGCCTGACTGTTTCAGGGCATAGCCCCACGCGGCCAAGTAGTTCCAGCGGGCGACACCGGAGGTTTTGGGGTTCGGGGTAATGACGGAGATTCCTGGCTTGACCAGGTCGCTCCAATCCTTGATGCCCTTGGGATTGCCTTTACGGACCAGAAACGTGATCGTCGAGCTGTAGGGCGCGCTGTTGTTGGGAAGGCGTGTTTGCCAGTTTGCGGGAAGCAGCCTGGCTTTCTCGGAGATGGCATCGATATCGTACGCCAGCGCCAGTGTCACGACGTCGGCCTCCAAGCCATCGATGACGGCGCGCGCTTGTTTGCTCGAACCTCCGTGCGACTGCTTGATAGAGACAGACTGGCCTGTCTTGGCCAGCCAGTGTTTCGAGAACGCCGCGTTGAACTCTTGATACAGCTCACGTGTCGGGTCATACGACACGTTGAGAAGCGTGAGGTCTTCGGCATGAACGGTGAGCGGGTTCGCAAAAGGCAGTAGGGCGGTCATCGCGAGTAACGCCTTCCAGAGTGTCTTGATATTCATAAGCCATTTCTCCATGTACGGTTAATGAAAGTTGTTTGGTCAAAATGCAAGCTGTAAACGAGTGAGTAAGGCGTGTTCGTCCGGACGATCCCGCACATTTGTTCCTGCTGCGTTGATCGGCGACGTGCCGACACCAGCGCCACCATCGAATGTTGTATGCGAATAGTTCAATGCTACTCTTGTGTTTTGATTCAGATACCAGTTCACACCGCCGGTCCAGGAGCGAGCCGATTGTGCACTTGTCGACAAATCTGCGTAGGCGCCAGTGAATGACGTGCCGGTAGGGTCTCTGAATGTGTCATCATCAAGATTGATTTCGCTATACCGTGCGACCAGCTCCCAGGCACCCCAACCTGATCCGAAATTAAAGTCTTGTTTTGGTTTGACTCCTTTAAAGGAGGCATCTTCGCCAGTGAGCAAGTAGGAGATAGCGACTTGCCATGCATCATGACGTAACTTTTTGTTTGTATTCGGGGTGATGTTCGTGTTGGAACCCGCTCCACCTCCTGCAGGCGAACCGCCGGTGGTTAAGCTCACGTCTTGTCTGACTTGCGCATATTCGGCAATGACACCTAAGGGGCCAGTGTAATAGTAGGCTTGAGGCGAGAGACGTAGCCGTTGACCATCAGCCACCGCGGCACTGCTGTATCGAAAGAACACATTTTGACCATCAGCGAGATAGCTTGGCAGACCATTTCTTGTCGCGTCTGCGGCAGACGTGTCGGTAAAGTTCAGGTTTCTTTCGCCCTGCGCATCAGTGTACGTGGCGGCAACACCGAAGCCCAAGCCGTTCAACACTGAATAGTCATTTTTAAATGGGGTAGCGAATAGACGCGCGGTGACTTCGTGGCGCCCGTCAAACTCAGCGCCGGTGCTGATGTTGCCGCCGTCACTGACGCCGTTAACCAAACCAAATGCGTAATTCAATCTGTCTCCTACAAGATCGCCGTGTACGGCAATGCCGAAGTCGCGGTTAGGCAGAATGGCATTCGTGACGTAACTTCTTTCGAGGAATTTGATGTCTGCGCCGCTTTGCAGTCGCTCCAATCCGACAAAACTCTTAAACTTCCCCGCGCGAACTTTGAAGGCCGGATCGAAGCGGGCATCAATGTAGGAATCCACCACCGATGCGCTGCCACCGGCAAATTCAGGGGTAAAGCGGAAATCATATTTGCCGAACAGCGTGCCTTCGATGGTAGGACGAACGCGGCGGGCCAGCCATGAGTCGGCCGCGTCATGGAATCCATCAGCATTCAGATCACCCGCGCGTTGATCGGTGCGGTTGCGAACGTCGCTCGCGCCTTCGAAATAGAGACGGTGATCGGCTTGCAACAAGCCGCGTAGCTTGATGACGTGTTGGCCATCGGCGGACTCTAATGAAAATCCGGTATTACCGGCCTTCACGACAGCCGTTGATTTTTTCGCGGTTTCTGCCGCTTCTTGTCCCAGTTCGTTTTTCCGTTTCAAGATCCGGATCTCCTGATCCAACTCCTCAAACCGCTGCTCGATGGATTTATCGGGCGGCCCTGCCTCTTCTGCTCGCGCTGTCGACCCGAATCCGATGACAGCGCTGGTCAATACCAATACTCCCATGGACAACCATGACTTCCTCATCTGAGAACCTCCTTCTCGTGATGGGAACTTCCGGTTGTCCGGTCAGTGGCCAATCAAATTGAATGTTTGAAATGTGGGGCGTTATGTCTCCAGTTGTCTGGACGACACGGTGTTCTCCTTTAGTTCCGACAACAGTACTGTGCGATCACATTCAGATTACTCATCTGGTAATCCGGGAAGAGTCCGTGTCGATGCGGATCTTCTCCTTGCGTTCGATCTGGACCACTTGTGAATCGTGGATGATGATTTCCACTGAGCCGTAACGAATCTCTTGAAGTGCTTGAAGGATCTGCTGTGTCAATTGACGTTGTGTCTCATCTACGAGCCCGTTGGGGTGTTGCCGATTGATAGCCATTTCTTGTTCTCTTGTACTTCCCAGAAGGGGACACTCAATACCCTACTGTTCCGATCGTGATTAAGTATTGGCTTTATAATATTAGTTAATCAACTTTGTCAACAATATAATTTAATGGCTGAGTATATTTTATTTCAGGCAATATTCAATGATAATGGAGAATAAGTTTTTCCAATAATTTTACATTATGCGAGACATAATTATTGACATGTAGCAAGTATACTTGCTATTCACTGGCCATGAAGACCCCGAAGCAGCCGACCGAAACGACCTCCAATTTTTCCAATCACCTCAAATTGCTTAGGACCCAGAAAGGATTTTCGCAGGGCGAACTGGCTGCTCGCGCAGGCATCACGCGGCAAGCAATCTCTGCTATTGAGTCGAGTCTGTATTTGCCGACAACAGCCGTTGCCCTCCATTTGGCGTCGGTGCTGGCTTGTCGCGTGGAAGATCTGTTCAGTCTAGGGATAGCCGAGGACATCGTTGAGGGCAAGTTGATCGGCCATCTTCCGCAACGCGACATGAAGGCTTCACCCATCCGAGTCAAAGTGTCGACGGTGGGTTCAAAGACAGTCGTGCGACCGGTAACCGGATTGGGTGAAATGCTTTCCTTCACCGTTCCTGCTGATGGATATGTCGTCGAGGCACATGGCCAGACCTCGGGCGCTATGGTGCGTGTGAAACTCTCGCGCGATCGTCAGGCAATTGAACAAGCCATCTCAGTGGCTGGCTGTGACCCTGCGATCTTCCTTGCAGGTGAGCACATGCGACGGCGCAAGGACCAGACTTCTCTGGTCGGGTGGACGATGGGAAGTATGGCGGCGCTTCGAGCCTTGCAACAGGGCGAGGTTCATGTCGCGGGTCTGCATCTCTTCGACCCGACGACCGGGGAATCAAACCTGCCGTTCCTCCGACGTGTGCTAAAAGGTTCGAACTATGAGGTCGTCACGTTCGCAACCTGGGAAGAGGGCTTGCTCGTTCGAGGGGGTAATCCCAAGTCTATCCGAGCGGTCAGCGACGTGGCTGATTCCTCCGTCACCCTCGTGAATCGGGAAGAGGGGTCGGGGGCCAGGCTGTTGCTGGATCAGCGGTTGCGTGCGGCCGGAATCAATTATCATCAAGTAAGGGGCTATGGCACGATCG
>JACMLT010000044.1 GCA_014379455.1 Nitrospiraceae bacterium | reverse complement strand
GGCTGCGGTGAGATACGACGCCAGCACTGCGGCTCCTCCGACCGGGCGATTTGCCACTCGCCGTCCCGCCGAGATCTGTCCGTGAAAATCGTTGATGCCGAGTATCTGCACATGCAGGAACGAGTCTTTATTCTGCTTGTGAAAATCGGGGTGTTGCCACTCCATTCGCCGTTCGGCGGCGTAGCGCATCTCGATGGAGTTGTCTTTGTCACCGTCGCGGTTCCATTCGAGAGAATATCGCTCTTGCAGTAGGCCGGCGAATGCGAGTTGAGAGATGCACGCGCCCTCAACGAAGACAAGCCCGCTTAGGGCAAGGGGGACAACCATCTTCTTCAGCATGTGCCTGACCCGCATGGGATTGCGCCTTTCTTTCAATGGAGGCTCATGGGATGCGCACAGTGATCTGGTGGTACACCGTGCTTGGACGGAGCATAATCGACCCGCGTTGCGAGTTGGTTGGGGCAAGGTTGAGGAGAGGTAAAATATACATCAAGCTCGTCTTCGTACGAGTGGCGAGCAGAGCGTGGCCTTGTCAGGATTCGGAGGCCCCCGACGCGGTGTGCACAGGGGCGTTGGACGTTCGCATATGTGATCGGCGCGCCTCTCGATGTCGATTTAAAGGGTCTTCGCCGGTGTGGAGAGACCTTGAGTCGGAACAAAGGGGGTGGGGAATCTTGTTTTGAGCGATCATCTTCAAAGAAGACTCCCGATCAATTTTCACCGTGTCCACCGCCTTATTGACAGCCCCAACAGCGCTATACCGGTGGCGAAGAGGGCCAGGGCAGGAGGAAGGAGAACTGGCTGCACGAGAAAAGAGCCTGTGTCTCCAGACAGCAGATCCGGGTTCGCCCCACCTGTCCCGTTTATGGCGAAGTAGTTCGGCTGACCGTTGATAGGATCAGCTGAAAAATCGAGAAAGAAATCCAATCCGGACAATGGCACGATTCCACTTCCTGAGGCGAAGCCAAAGATCTCTGGATGCGAGTCCTAAAATGTAGTGGCGCCGAAGAGGTTCAGAAACTGTGCCCTCCACCAAATTCGTTGACAACCTTCGCCCCTATCAGGAGACGGTCGAAAGTCCCAGTTGCGGTAAGGCGAGGAACCACCGTGCTTACGGTGCGGCGCGATAACATGGTACGGGAGAGGTGACGATTCTCTGTATCCCGACTACATGGCCGCCAACTACTCAACAACTTACAAGACCGTCTGGTGTACAAACAGGAGTTATGAGCGCTTCATCGCTCTCTGCAAGCCGTTCGCCTGCGAGGACGGGACCATTAGAACTTTAAGCGAATCCGTTTTTCCGATATCCAGCCCTGTATGCCTTCATCGCCACGCACGAAATACATCCAGTCGCCGGCCTGGAGCTCACCGTCCATGATGGTTAATACAATTCCTGGCCGAACGATCGACCCAGGCCTGCTGCTGGATGAATTGGCGAACAATGGCATGTTTTCGCCGCGAGCCCTGCTGTCCACCATGACCGTCACTTTCTGTCCTTCACTGAACATCGGGTCGAGGGAAGGTGCGACTGGTACAGCGGGTCTGGCTGCCGTTTGAGGTTGTGGAACAACTGCTGGAGACGCAGGGGGAGCGGCAGTGGAGGGAGGAGCCGGTGGACCCAAGGGGGCCGAGGTTCCGTCCCTCGGGCGCGGAGCGGCTTGCGGTGCGGAGAGGGGCGGCTCCGCGGGTGATGGGGCCGACGGCTTCATGGTCATTGGTGTAAGGGTATTCTCACCCAGGGAGGGCTTCAGCCATTCTGTCAGCATTTCGGGCTCCATCCAGGCATAGGCTATGCCGACGACAAGAGCCAGGAGCAGGACCCAGAGCATCGGGCTTCCTCCCCCAGATTTCTTGCGACGGTTCACCGAACCTCTTGCGTTCGGGGTGATTGTGTGATCGAGTTCCTCTTCTGTGAGCTCCAAATCCGAGTCTGGTTGGTGGACAAAGAGGAGCGTCCAATTAAAAGTCGGCCGGACAGCTGTTAGATCCTCAATAAACACAGCCATGACACCTCCCTACCGAAGAGTCGATCCTAAGTAGACTAACACAGAGACTGATGGGTGAACGCACCCTTCAACCGAGTTAACCGACTATTAATTCTGCCGTAACGATTTGTTGTTGGCCTGGTGTTATCCCTATTCGTCATGCTCACCGGTCCATCACCCATCGTACTCGTGCGCGATTCGGTCCTCATTTTTCTGAAGTCCGAGCCGTTCGCACAGTCGTTGAAGCGAACGTTAGAAACGAGCGGGTATCGCAGCATAGTGGTGACCATGGAGTCGGTTGCCCTCAAAGAGGCGGAAGCGAGTGTACCATCGTTGATTATTCTCGACCGTCGATCTATTTCCATCACCAACTTCCGTCGAATCAGAACGCTGAACACAGTTCCCATCATCGCCGTGCAAGAGGGCCTCTCCTGCCACGATGAGGACTGTCTTGAGGAGTATGATCAGGATATAGACTTGGTCGTGTGCGGGGAGAGTGTCCGTGAACTGGTTGCACGGGCGCGCGCCATGCTTCGACGCCCAGGAGCCGGCGTTGAGTCGCGTTTCCAGTATAGTGCGGGGAATCTTCGGATGGACCTGGATCGTCACGAAGTCCTGATCAACGGCCATGTCGTCGACCTCACCCCCAAGGAATTCCAGATTCTCCAGCATTTCCTTAAATCACCTCGCCGCGTGTTCTCTCGCCAGGAGATGCTCAACGAGGTGTGGGGGGAAGGCTATGCGCTCGAAGAGCACGCACTCGATGTGCACATTCATTCGCTGCGGCAGAAGATCGAGGCGGACCCGGCCAATCCGAAATTCCTGCTGACCGTCAGGGGCGTGGGCTACAAGGTGCAGGCATAAGGTCCTCAGGGATCTGCCCACGCAAAAATAAATACCTAATGATACAGATCCCCTACGTAAGTGGCCTTGTATCTGTCCTCAGGTCTCACTACTCTGGCCGGGCTCTTGCCGTTACGGGGAGCATAATATAGTCACCAACTCGATGGAGGCGTGTTCATGTGGGGGCAGGAGAAACAAAGAGGGACGAGCTCACGCGAGCAGGAAGGCAAAGAGGCTGTTATGGGTGCTGCCAACTCAACAAATACCGAGGGGGCTGGGGACATTAGTGCCTTTGTGGGAAAAGGAGTCGAATTCAAGGGGTCGATCTCCTATAGCGGCACGGTGAGAATTGACGGATATGTCGACGGAGAAATTCATACGGATGGCGTGCTGCTTGTTGGTGATGAGGCCGTTCTCCAAGCAACAATTACCGCCGGAACCATTATCTGTAAAGGAAAGATTACAGGAGATATCGTCGCAACAGAATGCATCAAGCTCCGTGCTCCAGCTATCATCACGGGGAGTATCAAGACGCCGATCCTCTCGATGGAAGATGGCGTGGTCTTCAACGGCGCCCTCGAAATGGCTCACGGTGTGCGCGAGCTCCCGCAAGATACCTCTGTGCTTTCCATCGGCATGGTCGAACCACTGAATAGTAAGCGAGTCAAGGGTTAGGAGATATTACTTATTCAGCGTCCTTACACCTGAGGAGAGACGGCTCCGCGAAGGCTGTCTCAGGAATTGCGGCGACCCTCCAATCGCGCCTGCTCCAAATGCAATATCCCTAAGCAAGTGCCGGATAAGTCTCCGCACTTTCCTGTCTTCCTACATCCGACTGCCTTAGCTGCCTGTCTATTTTAACCGGTACGACAGTCTCATGTGCCTCAGCCGCGGACGATGTCCCCCTTCATGCCATAGGGAATCCAGAAGGGTCGTTTTGTGCCTGCGGGTCGACGCTATTCATCTTCATGCCTGTGGCGATTTCATCAAGCACGGCTATGAATTCCTCCTCCGAAGCTGGCTGCACTCGCTGGTTTATCTGGTGAGGAATCTTTCGGCTATCTTCTGCCACTGTGGATCTTTAAGCGGTGCAGTACAGCCCTTCCTGACATTCGTTCTTCAAGGGGCTTGTGCCCAGGAGGCATACCCATGACACATTTTTACATGAACTTAACCTCACCGTAATTGATCCAAGCGGCGGTGCGGTGCAAGATACGGATCAAGTATCCACCCTCTCTCTCAAAGGAGGCATCCATGCGTGCATCGAAGACCGAGGCGGCGGTAAACTATGAAGACATGATCTCCCTCAATGAGGTTCTCCAGTTACTCCGCGAGTTGGAATGCTTGGGATTCGTGAAATGGATACTCTGAGCATTACGGACCTTTCACGGCAAGAAGCAGATCGGATCATGAAGTCCCTGAAAGGGGTATTCTTTCAAATCTTCCAAGCCGCGTTTCTTGAGGAACGCTCCCGTACGTACGACAAAGGCGAGATGTGGGCCCTTCCTGAACACAAGCGCGTCTATTTTCGAATCGAATCCTATCTGTTCGGAATCAACTTCGGTCAATCAGGGCTGATTGCACTTTCATCATTTGCCCGGATTGCTGCGACCACTGCTACGAGATGCGCGCAATGCCTACAGTGGCTGCTTGAAGAAAAACTATTCCCGCTCGGTGTGGCTCAGAACAAACGCCTCATTACCGCCCTCCTCACCAAGAATGCGAAGGACGTGTTTCACGAACTTCAAAAACATCTGCCCGGGGTACGGATTGCTGACACGGAGCGGTTTGGTTACCACCTTGCCACCGTCATCTTTTGAGGCCAACTGATGATTGCTGCCGTCTGAATAGGCAAACCAAACGAGGAAAATAGGCACGAGGGAGAGGAGAGCGTTCGCGTTGGTGGACGATTGACAGGGTCCTCACTGAGGCCTTTGGTTGGATCGCCCTTGTGCGAACGAACGATCATGGCATTATCTCCCGGCCAAAAATACGCGAGAAGGCAGAAAAAGAGACGTGATCTTGAACGAACAGTCTTGGCACATCTGATGAGGCACGGCGGATCGGTCTATGACGCTCTTTCTATTCAATTCGATTCGCAGCATACTGCCGAACTCCAGCCTCTCCTCCGTACCTTGAAAGAGTATGGATATATTGACGTAACTTCTAACAAGATGGTGACGATTACCACGTTTGGTCTTCAAGAGCTGAAATCCAAGGACCTGATGTAACCTCACTCAATGCCCCCCTTGCTGTCTCATCCCCTCCTTGCATATCATAAGGACTCTACTGTTTGGTATTTCAAAGGAGGGTATGACAATGACGAAGGCTGAAGCCGAGGCCATACAGGTACGGCGGACACATCGGAGGCTGTCGAAGTCGCAGAAGGCTTGCGAGCATAGGAACCAGGAATTAGAACTGGACGGACACGGCTGTTTAACGGGCCACTGTCGCTGTAGTGACTGCGGTGAACTTGTTATTAAGCCGCACTAGCCACATCCCCAACGGCGCAGCCCGATTCACTTACCCGGAGCCCACCCGTATGTTAGGTCGGGCCGAAAGGAACATTGTGGACAATACTCTCCCCTCGCCCTGACACGGGTGTGACCAGTTTTGTGACCAGAAAAGACCGGAATAGAAGGAACGAACGGGAAGATATGGAACTAATGGAACGCTCCAAGACTTCGATACTGCAAAGGACTTTGGGGAAACCATTGCAATAGCGAGCTTTGTGAGAAATGCCCAATTGTCACTCTTAATCAGTGGGCAGTGGATTCGAGCCCCGCACTGTTCCCAAATTCATAAACAAGTTAGATTCGTCCATTTTGTCGCTTCCTGATGAAGTGCGGGGCCTAACTCAACATTGAGGATAATTTAATCTGCACGTAATTCTGCGTGGGTCGGATGGCGTATGATGGTACGCGCGTGGGGAGAGTGTGAGAGAAATCGCACGAATGGTCGTGGCGTCTTTCACCACCATAAATGTTCGACTCCGATACCCATTTCTCATTGAGCTTGCTCGATTGAGATTAAACCTCTGCTCAGGGTTGATCCGGTCCAAATATTCCTCTCTTGGATCAGCCACCAGGGGTGGAATCATGACGACGATGGCAATCCGGCAATTGGCACTCCATTTGTGGTCGGTGTCGCTGCTCTGCTGGTGCTCACCGTCAGGTGTCGTTTCTAGCTGACCCACATTGTGGTTTGGTGGTTAAAGAGTGTGGCCGACATCGGTTGTAGACATCACGGGCGATAGAGGGAGGCACACGTGACGTCAGGATGGATGGCGGCAATCGTGATTATCGGGGCAATTTTAATGGGGGGCTGTGTCAGTCAAAAGAAGTATGAAGAGGCAATGGTCGACACCGATTTGGCTAAGTCGGAGTTGGCACTGGCCCGCGCCCAAAAGAATGCCTTAGAGCAACAAGATAAAACGCTCAAGGATCTCAATATGAAATTTGGACACGAAGCCCAGGTCGCCCACGACGAGGTTGAACGTATTCAACATGACCATGACAAGGAACGCCGCAGTGTCGAGGGTCGGACCAAGGAACTCGAAGCTCAAATGAGGCTGCTCTCGGCCAAGAATCTGGCACTGCGTCATAAATACGCGGATGTGAAGCAGCATAACGATACGCTCAAATCCCTGGTGGCTCGCTATCACAAAGAGTTGAAAGATCAGTCACGATCTGTGACAGGAACCCCGACGCCATCTGCGAATACCCCATCAGTTCAGTCGGGAAGAGTCAAGGGGCAGTAAATTCTAGATTAAGACACAGGTGATGTGGACACAAGGAGAGAGTTGTGCGCCGTTCTGCTTAAGAATAAGAAGGGGTTGAGAATAGTGCCTGATACAGGATCCTTGCCCCGTTCAGGTTCCGAGCTTAAACTCGGTCGGTAGCGCCCGGGCCAACCGCAACTCACGAAGCAGGGCCCGTCTTTTGGATTGGTGCGTCTGCATCCGCTGCAGGATATCGTTCAGAACGTGCACCGCGCTGAGTATATGAGGACCCTTGTTCAGCATCACGCACTCGGCACGGTTCCCCATGGCTGCGTCCGTGATCTCGGCGCGGGACGGCATCCCGCTCTTGGCAAGGGTCTCCAGGACTTGTGTGGCCCAGATCACGGGGACATGGGCGGCCTCCGAGATCCAGAGGATCTCCTCTTGGACCTCTGCCAGGCGCTCGAATCCGCATTCGACGGCCAGATCGCCTCGCGCGATCATCACGCCACAGCAAGGCGCCCGCATGGCTGTCAGCAGCATCTCCGGTAAGTTCTCGAAGCCGCGCCGCGTTTCGATCTTCAGCACGATGGCGGGCTGCCGACTTCCGAGACTCGCCAGGTGCTCCTGGAGCACCTCCACATCCTGGGCACTGTTCGCAAAGGACAACTCGACGACGTCGGCATGCTGGGCCACGAAGGACAGGTCCTCCTGGTCCTGAGGCGTCAGGGCCGCCAGCCGAAGGTCGCTCTCGGGCAGGTTGATTCCCTTGTCGCTCCTCAGCTTCTCGCCGCATACGCGTGCGTAGGTGATCCTGACGAGAACCCCTGTGCGTTCCACCTTTTCGATCACGCCGCCGATTTTGCCATCGTCGAACCAAATTGATTCCCCCGACCGAACATCATCGAACACGTCCGGTATTGTGCAGCCAATCGAAGCGGGGCTCAGTACCTGTCCCGCACTGTCGTGGGTTGCAGGGCGGCCGGGTTTGAGGTCTCGCTGTAGAATGAGGAGGTCCCCTTGCCGGAGTACGATGGGGTTCTCGCCGGCGGGCAGTTCACCGACGACTGACTCTCGGTCATCCCGATCCGCTGTCCCAGGCCCGTGGCGCAGAACTGTGCCGGGAACGACATACGTCGTCTGAGAAATTTCCGCCCAGCAGCCGTGGTCGGTCACGTCGACAATTTCGAAGGTCCGTTTGGCGTCCCGAGCGTCGATGAGTTTCACCCGCTCTCCCGTGCGAATGCGGGCCAGCCACGTCGCTGTTACGGGAAGACAAGCCTTTGCCGGCGAAGGGGGTGAGTGGGGAGAATCCACCGAGGTCAACCAAACCCG
>JACMLT010000043.1 GCA_014379455.1 Nitrospiraceae bacterium | reverse complement strand
TCCCAGACAGGCCGGTGTATTAGGCGGTCACGACGCAGCTACCATACCGCAGCGGGAAGGTATCAGGATCGGTGACCAGGTGCGTATCATTCGAGACCCCCTATTCGGAAAAATCGGCGAAGTCGCGAGCATGCCGGCCGACCTCCAGAAGATTCCGACTGAGAGTGAGGTGCGGGTGATGGAAGTTCGCTTTGCCGACGGCAGCAAGGCGGTTATTCCGCGAACCAACATTGAATTGATCGAAGGGGCCTAGCGGGATGCTGAAAACGTCTGCCAGCTTCGTTCTCAGCTCTTCGAAATCCTCAACGTACCCCGGAGGGTACTCCTCCGGTTTCGACTCGCCTGCGGCCTTGCTGGACAGCCGTTTTGAGCATCCCGCCTTATGGAAGGCATCGGTGTTCCTGCTCGTGGCTGTTCTGAGTCAGTCATGGTTGCCGGTGTTTGCGCAAACAGCCGAGACGAAGAAGTCTCTCTCTCCCCCTCAAGATGTTCGTGTGTTCGACACCCCGAGCGATGGAGGCGGCAGCCTGACGGTGCTCTGGTCTCCTGCTCCCGACGAGAGCGCCGCAACTAAGTATCAAGTCTTACTCAGTGATGGCGCCAGGGTATCCGATCCGGCTTCGATGAAAGTCGTGGCGGAGTTTCCCGCGAACCAGCGCTATGTTGGTGAATCCAAGTGGCCTTGGTGGACGAGGCCAGCAGACTCGGGCATGCACCAGTTCACGTTGAAGAATGGAAGAGGGATTGAGCTTAAGAATGGAAACACCTACTTCGTGACCGTCGCGAGGGTTTCGGACGAAGGTCGAGAGGTAGCCACGCCGGTTCAGGCCACGCCGGAACCGAACTGGATCAATTGGAATCAGATGAACAATCTCTTGCTGGCGCTCCTGTTCGGCGGCATCGTGTTCTACGCCATCAGTACCGCCAGAAAACGGGAGATCTTCCTCCGGCGCATTCCAGGCCTGGATGCGGTGGATGAGGCTATTGGCCGCGCGACGGAGTTGGGCAAGCCCATCTTGTATATGACCGGCGCCCATGACATGAGCGACCCCTCCACCATTGCGGCGGCAGTGATTCTTGGACGTGTGGCCACACGCGCGGCCGCCTATGAGACCGATTTACTTGTGCCCCACCGTGAGCCGATTACCATGGCCGTCTGTCAGGAAATTACGAAACAGGCCTATTTGGAAGCCGGCAAGCCCGACCTCTACAAAGAGGATTCTAACTTCTTCATTACGTCGGATCAATTCAGTTATACCGCGGCGGTGGACGGCATCATGCTGCGCAAAAAGCCGGCGGCGAACTTTTATATGGGGCATTATTTCGCCGAGGCGCTGCTGTTGACGGAAACGGGTGCCAGCACCGGCGCGATCCAAATCGCCGGGACGGACGCAGATCACCAGTTGCCGTTCTTCGTCACCACCTGCGATTACACCTTGATCGGGGAGGAACTCTACGCGGCCAGCGCCTATCTCTCCAGAGAACCGGTTCAGGTCGGCACGCTGCGAGGACAGGACATCGGCAAAGCGCTAATTCTCGGCGTCATTGGTGTTGGGACCGTGTTGGCTACCCTCGGGGTGATGTTCGACGCGCAGTGGCCGAAATTATTTCTGGACTTTTTCAGAGACGTGAAATGATCTTCCTTCGACGGCAAGTCCCGCTTCTGATTACGCTCATCACCGGGTTGGTGTTTGCAGGGCAATACTATGTGCCGCACCCGGCATCGGAGCAGATGCTGACCTCCGTCACGAAGTGGCTTCAGATTATCGGAGGGTTCGCACTGGTGTTGGGGGTCAGCAGCCTGTTCCACGTCCATGCCGTCAAGATTCGGCGCAAAGAAGCAGGATGGGGCTATAGCTTCGTGCTCTATGTCGGCATGCTGGGCACTATTGCAGTCGGCCTGTGGTCGAACGGCAAGGAAGCCGTCGACGGCACCATGACGGCCTTTGGGTGGGTCTATAACTTCATGATGGTCCCCCTGCAGAGTACGATGTTCGCCATCCTTGCGTTCTTCATCGCGTCGGCAGCCTATCGGTCGTTTCGCGCGAGGAGCCGGGAGGCCGCAGTGCTGCTGATTGCGGCTGTGATTGTCATGATGGGTCGCGTTCCGCTCGGAGAATATCTGATTCCGCTCAGCGGCGACCTCTCGCAGTGGATTTTAAACGTGCTGAACGCGTCGGTGCGGCGTGCAATTTTGATTGGTGTCAGCCTTGGGACAGTCGCGCTTTCCATCAAGATCATCTTCGGCATGGAGCGGTCGTATTTGGGCGGGGGCAAAGAGTAGCGTGAAACGTGAAACGTTAGACGTAAAACGAAGGAACGTGTCCGAGCCCTTGAGACTTCTTGAAACATTTTACGTTTCACCTTTCACGTTTCACGGAGCCTTGGCATGACCTTCACTGAACGCATGCTGAAGATCGACCGGCGGATCATCTTCCTGGTGATCGGCGTCTGCACGCTCTTGCCGCTGCTCTACCCGGTGGGATTGCCGATCAAAATTTCGCAGGAGGTCCGTGGGGTCTACGACCACATCGAGTCGCTTCCTGAAGGGTCCACATTCCTGCTCTCGCTGGACTTCGATCCGGCGTCGAAGCCTGAACTGCATCCCCAATCGATTTCGTTGCTGCGCCACGCCTTCAGGAAGAACCTCCGGGTGATCGCGTTGACGCTCTGGGTTTCAGGAACCGGTATGGCCGATCAAGTTGTCACGCAGGTTGCCCGCGAAATGGGCAAGGAGAACGGGAAGGATTATGTGTTCCTTGGTTGGAGCCCCGGCGGGACCGCCGTCATCATCAATATGGGCCAAGATCTCTACGGCGCGTTCCCAGCCGACTACAACGGCAAACCCACGAAGGGCTTACCCGTGTTGCAAGGCGTCCAGAGTCTGCGCGATGTGAACTATGCCGTCAGCCTGGGTGCAGGCAGGCCCGGTGTGGAAGAGTGGTATGTGTTCGGCAGGGACAAGTACAAGTTCGAACTCGGCGGCGGCTGCACGGGCGTGATGGCTCCGGGGCTCTATCCGCTGTTGCGCAGCGGACAGATCAACGGCCTGATCGGCGGCCTGCGTGGCGCGGCGGAATATGAAATTCTTATCGACCAGAAGGGCAAGGCTGTCGCCGGAATGGATGCGCAGTCGGCCACCCATCTGGCAATCATCGTGTTGGTCATTATGTGTAACCTGTTTTATTTCTCATCGCGTAGCAGAGCCAGACAGCAGGGCCAGGCGGGGGCATAACGAACGATGTCGATTGAATTGATTATCGGGGCGTGGGTGGCAACGGGGTTGACCCTCTTCATCTTCACGTTTCTCTACAAGGATAACCCGCTGTTCAAGCTGGCGGAAAATCTCTACGTCGGGGTATCGGTGGGGTATACGATCGTCAAGACCTACGACACGGTTATTGTTCAGCTCATCTGGAAGCCGATCGTCGAACATGGGGAATGGGCACTATTGATTCCTGTCGCCATCGGGATGCTGATGCTTACGCGCTATGTCCCGAAGGCCGCCTGGATCTCGCGGTATGCATTCGCCTTCATCGTGGGCGTCGGATCAGGGCTCGCCATTCCACGGACCATCTCGTCCTTCATCTTGAAACAGATCGAGGATACGGTCCGTCCGCTATTGACAATGGTGCCGGGAGAAGGCGTCACTTTTACGTGGAGTCTCCTGAATCCGGCCAGCAGCCTGAACAGCATTATCATCCTGATCGGCGTCAGCTCAGTGTTGTTCTACTTTTTTTTCTCCGTCGAACATACGGGCCCAGGCAAGGTTGTGGCCCGCACGGGCATCATGTTCCTGATGATCGCCTTCGGCGCAGCCTTCGGCTATACCGTGATGGCCCGCATGTCGCTCTTGATTGGGCGATTGACCGACCTTATCGAGTTCACGGATCCCTCCTATGGCCGTCCGAGCCTCTGGCTCCTGGGCTTGACCATCCTCACTTTGGTGGTGATGAGTCGACGGTCAGGCGGCAATCCGCCTAAAGAGGAAGAGTAGGTCTCTCTGATCCGCCAGGTTTCTTTAACTCTGGACATGACAATTGTCAGGGGCACCCCATGCATACGGACAACAGCGCAACTGGACGAAGTCTACACGCTGCAATTGATACTACGCAGGGTATCAGCTACCCTATGATCGGATTCTGAGGAGGGCGATGGTCGATCTGGTTCTGTCGAAGCATGGTGTGCCTATTCGCCTCACAGATGAGCGGTGGTCACACATTACGGAGGAACATTGTGAACTTGCCGGGTTACGATCCGAAGTGCTGGATGCCGTGGTTCAACCAGAGCGTATTGTGCTTGGTGGAGATGGGGAGCATCTGGCTATCCGTGAGGTGGAAGAGGGCAAGCACCTTGTAGTGATCTATCGAGAAGGAACTGATGACGGGTTTATCATCACGGCCTTTGTGACACGAAGGGTGCGGTCATTGGTAAAGAGGAGGCAGGTATGGCCATAGCCGATTTTCAGGAATACTTGAAGTTGATTCCAACGGTCAATCGAGCGCCGAAACATGCGGTCTGGCTGACCTACGACGCGGAAGCCGACACATTATATGTGAACTATAAGAAGCCCAGCCATGCGACAGACAGTGAAATGACCGATGACGATGTCATTGTT
>JACMLT010000042.1 GCA_014379455.1 Nitrospiraceae bacterium | reverse complement strand
GCTGCGACAACATTGGCCGGAATATCTGATGGAGGCGGCGGCCCTTGGCATCTTCATGATTTCCGCCGGGGCCTGCACCGCCTTGCTTGAATATCCCGGTTCATTCGTCCACCAAGCTCTCCCGAACAGCGATGTGCGACGCGCACTGATAGGCGTGGCGATGGGCGCGACCGCGACGAGCCTGGTCTATTCCCCCTGGGGTGAGCGCTCGGGCGCGCATATGAATCCGGCCGTGACGATGACCTTTTTTCGTCTCGGCAAGATTCCCCCTTGGGATGCGTTCTTCTACATCGCCTTTCAATTCCTCGGGGGGCTCGCAGGGGTGCTATTGACGGCGCTAGCTCTGGGTAAGCCGTTCACACAAAGCCCCGTCAACTATGTCGTCACCGTGCCCGGCCCCGCAGGCAACCTGGCCGCCTTTACAGGCGAACTGGTCATCGCGTTCGCCATGATGGGCATGATCCTCTTCGTCTCGAACAAAGCCTCGGTCGCCCGCTTTACCGGACTCTTCGCAGGTCTGCTGATTATGTGTTACGTAGCCTTTGAGGCACCGCTTTCTGGTTTCGGTATGAACCCTGCCAGAACCTTGGCCTCGGCGATCCCCAGCGGCATTTGGACGGCCCTTTGGATCTATTTTACAGCCGCTCCTCTCGGAATGCTCCTGGCCGCAGAATGCTACCTCCGGATGAAGTGGCGCCGCTCGATTCGGTGCTGCAAGCTGCACCATCGATCCGACCGGAGCTGTATTTTCTGTGACGACCGCTCCTCCCCAAAGGAGGTGCAACACACCGCGCATACTGGCTGCTCTCAAAAGACGGCTATTTAGGTCGTTCGTTTGACGATGGATTTATCGACCCCTGCGCGCGGCGATCCGAATGTACGCCGGGTGCACTACCATTAAGGTGCCCTCTCTGTTTGGACGAGTTCCGCGGTCCTGAGCGGCAACGTGGAAGCGTTGTGCCGGTTCCCGTTTACACCGCAGCTTTAAGAACATCAACCATCGTCCCGAATGGGGATTCCTTGAGTCCATGCCGTTGCTCCAAGGTTTCAGGGGAATTGTAAGTGAGCCATACTTTGCCTTCAGCCGATTCCCAAACGAGGGCTCTGAACGGAACATCGATCGCGAGAGAAGGATACTTGATCATTAGCGGCACGCCCATTTTCGGAGCGCCAAAGATCAGAAGCACCATAGGGCGCATTTGCAAGCCGACAAGCCTAGCCTCCTCGGCCTGATCGATACGGGAGAAAATTTTGATTCCATTCTCCTTCAGCAGCGTTTCGAGCCGAGCCACAATCGTGGCGACCGCATCCTTACACTCCAAGTTGATAAGCCCTGGAATTTGCATGTTCATGAAGTTACTTTATTAGTGTGACCGAGGGGGAACATTGGCGAATAGAAAGCCGAGAGCTTCTGGCAAAGTCGGGTGAGTGAAAATGGCGTCGCGCAGCGTGGTGTAAGGAAGTCCCGCGAGCATCGCGACTTGAACAACGGCGATTATTTCACCAGCTCCAACTCCGAACACCGTAAAACCCAAGATGCGATCCCCGTCTGTCTCTATCAATGCTTTCATAAAGCCTCGCGTCTCCGAGAGGGTATTTGGGCGAGGAAACCCCATCATGGGCAGTTTAGTGAGGCGGTACGCGATTCCTTGCTCCTGCGCCTCTCTCTCACTTAGACCGATCCGGCCAAGCTCGGGGTCGGTAAACATGCAATATGGGACCTGTCGTCCGGTCGTGACGCGATGCCCGCCAGCTAGGTTGTCGCGGACGATGCGAAAATCATCATGGGCAACATGCGTGAAGTTGGGACTACCCGCGCAATCACCCACTGCCCAGATGTCGGTTGCAGTGGTCTCAAGTCGTTCATTGACCTTGATCTGGCCGCGAGCCGTCAATGCCACCCCTGCTAGATCAAGGCCAATGCCATCGGTGTTGGGCGTGCGGCCGGCAGAAACCAAAAGGTGGGTTGCTTCCACGACGTGCTCGGAACCCGCCTGCATTAACCGAACCTTTACCGACGCTCCCGATTTTCCTTCAATCTGTGTGATCTGCGCGTTCAGGGCGACCTCGACCCCTTCGTCTCGGAAGAGAGTTTCCAAGCCTTCGCAGACATCCTCATCTTCCCGGTGGGCTAGATGCGCGTTCCGTTCGACAAT
>JACMLT010000349.1 GCA_014379455.1 Nitrospiraceae bacterium | reverse complement strand
GCTCAGTTACTCAGCAGGTCCTCCTGTTTGCGAATCCCCTGTCCCTGAATTTTCTGGGGCCGCGAGTGGACGGCGAGGCAACGTTGACTTGATGCTTTGGTCTATTGAGCGATGGGTTCCCTTTGCGTGCTTGTGCGGGCGCAATCCTTTCTCACGGCGAAGTCGTTGAGGTCGCAGGTCGCTTCCTGGTTTGGCCTCTGGTTTTCGGCAGAGGTCACAAGACGGGCGAAGTTCGGATTCGGTGTGACTTGGAGTTAAGGGTCTTGTGGATAGTGATGAGGGAGGGGCAGTCGATTGTTGTGCTGAGACCAGATGAGGAACGATCAGGATGACGCCGAGTGCAATGAGTACAGCGAACATGGTTTGACTTTGTGCCATGCTTCTTGTGGAAAGCACACACCATGCCAGAGTGGTTTGGTTGACAATGCAAAAATCCGCGTGCTGTTATAGCGATGTCTCTCGTCGCTCGCGAGGTATGCCTCACAAAATACGAGATACAGCTCACGAGTTCTGTTTCACGATTTCACGGAGGTTGCTTATGGATATGATGGGACGTGTGGGGCTGGTCGAGATTCCGATCTTGATCGCACCTGATCAAAAGGTCTGGATGGATCGCATGATTAAGGAAGGCAAGATCGCCATTCCTCCAGGCGGAACGCTGGAAAAAGGTTCGCTCTATTCGATGTTTGTACGAATGCTCCTGCATAACGCCATGGAAGAGCAGAAGCGACAAGAAGTACTCGACGCGGAAGACGAGGACGACGAATAAGCAGGATGCTGAAAACGGTGCCTTGCGTTGTTCTCACTTCGCTCAAACCCTCGACGTACCACAACGAGTACGCCTCGGGCTCTCGCTCGTTGCGGCCTAGCAATGAACTCGTTTTGAGCATCCTGCCGGCTTGGTACATCTCTCAGTGATGTTATGCCTCGCCCTTGAGCTTAGCTTCGGACTTGCTGATTAGTCGGTTTGAACGACTTCCCAGGATTGCGGTGCTGTATCTGAAAGGATTCAGAGCTGTATCCAATGAGATCCACTGGCGACGCGATCAGAGTCTCTTCATCGCAGAATGTGCGGCTTTGATCGTGTGTTCGATATCGCGGGTTGAATGAGCGGTTGAAAGGAAGGCGGCTTCGAATTGAGAAGGGGCCAGGTACACCCCCTGTTCCAGCATCGCGTGAAAGAATTGCCCATATCGTTTTGTGTCGGACAGTTTCGCGGTATTCCAATCCACCACAGGGCCTGACGTAAAAAAGGCCCCAAGTATCGAGCCAACTCTGGTTTGCGTGAGCGGCACGCCAACCTTTTTTGCGGCCTCTCCAATTCCTTTGGCCAGAACTGACGACTGCTCTTCCAGTTTCTTGTAGACCCCGCGGGCTTTGAGCTGCTTGAGCGTTTCAATGCCTGCAGACACGGCTAACGGATTTCCCGACAACGTCCCCGCCTGATAGACCGGCCCCAGCGGCGCGATCAGATCCATAATCTCTTTTCGCCCTCCGTAGGCACCGACCGGCAACCCTCCGCCGATGATTTTCCCCAGCACCGTGAGATCAGGTTTGATGCCGTAGAGCGCTTGGGCTCCCCCGTAGGTCACGCGAAACCCGGAGATGACTTCGTCGAAAATCAGGAGGATGCCCTGTTCTTCGGTGAGTCGACGGAGCGCATGAAGGAATTCAGGCGCCGGCGGTACGACACCCATGTTTGCGGCGATCGGTTCCAGAATAATGCAGGCCAACGTGTCCCGCTGATCCTTGACGATCTGTTGTACTGCCCGGATGTCGTTGTAGGGGGCGGTCAAGGTGTGTTTTGCAAAGTCCACCGGGACTCCAAGCGAATCTGGAATCCCCAAGGTAGCCAACCCTGAACCGGCCTTGGCCAACAAGTAGTCGCTGTGGCCGTGATAGCACCCTTCAAATTTGAGAATGTTGTCTCGCTTGGTAAAGCCACGCGCGACACGAATCGCGCTCATGACCGCCTCGGTGCCGGAACTGACGAGCCGGACCTTTTCCATGGAGGGGAAGGCGTCGCGGATCATGTGGGCGAGCGTAACTTCCAGTTCGGTCGGCGCGCCGTAACTGGTCCCGCGTGTGGCAGCCTTTTTGATCGCGTTGATGACCGATGGAGCGGCGTGGCCCAAAATCATTGGGCCCCATGAGAGGACATAGTCGAGGTAACTGTTCCCATCGACATCGTAGAGGCGGGCCCCTTTGGCGCGCGCAATAAACCGGGGTTGGCCTCCGACAGAGCGAAAGGCGCGCACCGGGCTATTCACGCCTCCAGGAATGACTTGCTGCGCGTCGGCAAACAGCTTGGCAGAACGAGTGGTTTTCATGATGGGCGCGCACAGTACCACGCAGTTGAGCCTTGGTCAAGAAAGAGAAGGCTCACGTGACGTAATGGAACAACTGGGGTCTAACCACTGACTGAAGAGATACACTCGTTAGCATTGTTTGATACAGACGGTGTTGTTTCGAGGTAGAGGATTTTCATAATCCCTTGTAGTCAGGCCTATATACGTGACAAATCGATTGGGCCTAACTCTTGCTCAGATCATGCGGGTACTAGCCGAAATTCTAGACAGCCACCTTAGGGATTTAGCGATGAAGATTATCTGTTCATGGTGCCGACAAGAAGGGAAAGCTGCGCTGGTATGCGAGAAAGCCCCGCTCGACGATGCACGGGAAACACATGGGATTTGCGTGGTTCATCGCCACCATGTTGAAGTCCGGTTGCGGACATCGCTTCACACGGATTCCAGCTCTGGAGTTTCGACGAGATGGTCTTCCGCGCTTTTCCGCAAATGGAGAGGTGTACTGAACGTGACCAAGAAGATGCGCCCGTAGGACAGGCGCATCTTCTTGCCGATCTGTCGGAAGACGCGCTCGTGTTTATCCCTGAAACATTTTGAGCAACTGATCGATCCCGCCGGTTTCAATCTTGCCGTTCGGTGTCACCTTATCGATCACATCTGGTAGCAAGCTAGATAGTTGCGTGCTTGCGGCATCGGGTGAGACACCGGCCTTGCTTGCTAACTGGCTCAGAAAATCGCTTCCCAGGCCTTGCTTGATCTGATCCGGTGTGACAGGAAGATTTTTTCCCGTGCCCACCCAGGAGTTCACGACGTCGCCGAGTCCGTTCTTCTGGAATGCTTGGACAATGCCGGCCAATCCTCCCACGCTGCTATTCTTCCCGAGCAAACTCGTGAGAGCCTGCAAGAGAGGGTTTTGCCCTGCTTGCCCGCCCATCGCTCCACCGACCGCCTGTCCCAATTGATCCATGAGTCCCATCGTTGAGTCCTTTCCTTCCCGGATGTAGAGGAACACCGCCGGCGTTGTACGCGTGCTGCAGTCTCGCAGTAGCCTGTGTGACCGTCCTACGATCGGTGGTCTACGGCCTCAACCAGAACTTCTACCTTACTGAAAGGGCATGTTCGTTATCAATCGATGCTAGCTGGGTGAAGGTCCACGTTTAGGTTGCCGCGGTCGGGTATTCGTCTTCCGGTTCGGTTCCGCATTGATTGCGTTCATCCCCCAGTGGGCCCGTTGGATTCTTTCCCGTTCGGATACGGCAAACAGCACGTGAAACGGCGTCGCTCGTCGCGCGCCCATTCCCGCCCGTCCGCTTCCCCAGGCCTCCCCTGCATCGCACAAGATCTCAAGAAAGGTTTCATACTCAGTCTCGTCGTTGGATAAGACAGAGGCAGCATCGGTGATGAGTAAAATATAGCCCTTGGCCGGCAGCCATTCCAGATCAGCGAGACATTCTTCCAAGGCGTCCCAGTTGTGGCCGAAGTAATCGGGGAATTCCAATGCCCGCGCAAATTCCGCAAACAGAGTTGCCGGTGTTTTGCAGAGACGGCCTTTGATGACCTTCAGCGCCAATCCAGGCGGTGAGTGGACGAGCGATTCGGCGCGCTGCTCGGCTGTGACGATGAGCAATGAGGTCCAGGGGGCTTTCGTCGATTGGAGATAGGCGGTCAATGCTGGTGTGGATTTTGGAGTCATGGTGTCTCATTCAATGGGATGAACGTTCGGTAGTGGTTGCCGGTATAGTAGGCTCTGCCAGTGTCTTGTTCGATGACGATCCGTTCTGCGTCCCGCGAGCGGCCGCGTACTTTGGGATTCACATCGTACTCGCGATAGTGGCCTTGGGGAAGGCGACGTTCGCGATTCTGAAACACCCTGCCGCCGATATATCCAGGGAGGGCCTTGCCCTCATGTTGCTGAATTGCTTCAAGCAGGTCGTTGGCTTTTTGTAGAGGATCCTTCGGGGCTCGATGCAATTGTCGATTGAGAGGTGGTGTGGCATCTGGCCCTGCGGGGAGAACGGATGGGACAGAGGTAGGCGGAACGGGCGGTTCATATGATGAGCCGGCGTAGGGAGAACCTGTAAGGCCGCCGAACAGTAGCCCCGCAAGGACGACGAGTATTCCACAAATCTTCCAAATTCGATCCATAGTTTCGCGTTCGTATCACGAGGAGAGGCAGCACGATACGAACCCTAGCACGCACGATCTTGGAGGATCAACGGGCGTAAGAGGAGCATACTGTGGGAGTGTGTTCCTGAGGGAGCACACGTGGGAACCTTCGAAGTTCTGCTGTGTCAAAATGGTTGTTTCGCAGCCTGCGAGGCCAGAAATTGTTGCTATCGTTCATCTGCCAGCGTAGCATCCAACGTATTCATCTTGCTGATGATGTTCTCCTGTCAGGCATCTCCCGGCCACCGTGCGGGCAGGCTCCTAAGACGAGCCAACGAGGTACAGATTGGAATCTGCAGTAGACCGGCTTGAATTTGTGACAGTCGAAGGACTCCTGACTTACGGGGAGATGCTGGCGCGTCGCACTGCCAGTGAGGGAATTACATTCCCACCCCTCCCAACTTCCTCAGTCGATCGACCACAGCGAACCCGTGACGCGATGGAGAAGATCAGGGTGTTTGTACAGGGTGCGCAAGGGGGCTTTCCTGGGGCAGAGGAGTATCGGACTACCCGTCGCACGCTGATCGAAGAGGGTTGCCGGGGTGACGAACTGGTGTTCTTTGCCGCCTGGAATGTGCTCCTCGCAGCAGGCGAGTTGGCTCCGCTCCTCCGTATGCCAATCAAGTCAGTGCAGAAGCCGACGCATCGTCGGCCGGTGGCAATCGTACCGCGCGCTCAACTGACGCCGCAATTGGTCGAGGATCGTATCGTGCTGGACTTGGGCGAGGATCGGTTTTGGCTCTTGCCGCGCGATTTGACCGGTCGCACGCTTCTGTTCACGATGCGTCATGGTATCTCACGCATGGAGAGCAGCACCT
>JACMLT010000006.1 GCA_014379455.1 Nitrospiraceae bacterium | reverse complement strand
GACATGTCGGCGATGTCCTGAGGATTCTGCTTCTTGAACGTGTCGTATTCCTTCTTCAAATGTTCTGCGAAGACCGGCATCGCGCCGGCCGGCACGTGCAGGGGACTGAGTGTTCGCCGCAAGGCTTGCAGCGCTGCCACAATCTCCGCATCTTGCCCGTCACGGCGGCTGTGGAAGTAACCGAAAATCACCACTTCAACGAGATTGAAGAGAGCCACTGCCTTCTTGCTGCCCAACTCCTCCAGTTCACGATAGAAATCTCGGCGTACCGGCATGAACTGTACGGCCAGCCGCTTCTGCTGATAGTCGCTCCCGGATTCGAGATAGATACAGTCAGCCGGGCATGAGACCCGTACGATTCGGTGTTCGCCGCAACACTGGCTGCAGATCAGCCCTGCTAAGGCAGGGCAAGGCCGCTTGCCTTTTCGTTGTGTGCAATAGGCGCACTGGCTCATTTGTTCACGGGCCCTTCTCCTGCTGGTTTCGGTGGAGGCGGGATGAAGCCGTAGTCTGCCAGCGTCCGTTTTTCTTTCTTAGGCTTCCCATCACTGGGGGTTTCGAGCCCGTTCATCTCGGCCGCATGAGCCAATTCATACGGAACAAGGATGAGGTTGTTTGCACGGTCGATACTCAGATCTCCCGGCGAGGGCAAGAATTCGGCGATGACTTGAAACCGCTTGTCCCAGCTCATGCGCCAGACTTTTCCCGTTGTGAAATCGGACACGTACATGTTGCCCCAGCGGTCGAAGTCTACTCCGCGGAGATTCTGGAAGCGGTTGGAAAAAAATCCGTTGGAGACAATCTCCGTCACCACGCCTTCCGGAGAGATTTCTGAAATCTTGCCCTTCTCCCAACTGACGGCGATGATTTGACCTGACTTAGGATGGATGGCTAGGCCAGAGGGGCCCGCGAGGGCGGGGTCTGTGATGAGCACAGACCCCGCCTGAGTAGCCAGATCGACGCGGTAGATGGTGTTCGCCTTCTGATCGGAGCAGTAGAGGTGTCCCTTGCCATCGAAGGTCACGTCACTCAACGATGTCTGTATGGGCTTAGGTTGAGAGGTCGCAGGCGGTCGGATGGTGAGCGCCATGACCGGCTTGCCCGTGGTCGTATCAAAGCCGCGTAGGGTATTGAGATCGGCCACGTAGAGCACGTGTTCAACTAAGGCCATGCCTTTGGGGGCATGAAGGATGACGTCCCCCTTGCCGCCTTGGATGAACTTGAGGTCGAGGAGTTTGCCGTTGGGATCGAGCTTGGTGATGAATCCGTTGTTATCGGCAGTTTCCGCATCACCGTTGACGCTTGAGATGAAGTAGCCCTTGTCGAGGGGATCGTTCACAAAGCTATAGGGAGATTGCAGTTCTGTGACGGTGATCTGGGCGCTGAGAGGGCTGGCGATCACAAGGGGTATGATCACGATAAGCCAGGCTGCTGGATGGCTGATGATGCGTGTCAGAAGGGACATCACGGAGGAGGTGTTGCTCACAAGATGGATGGCTGTTAATTGTAGGTGATCAACGCATCGTAGCCGCCAGGTGAAGAGCCTGTCAAGAAACAGGCGTGAAGCGTGAGACGTAGGGGAGAAAACGTACCCGTGCGATTGATCGATTGCACGACTCCCCCGTTTCTCGTTTCATCTTTTACGTCTCACGTGTCATGCCTGAGCGGTCGTTGACTTGCTCAAAAATGCCCTGCTATGGTGCCCTGATTTCCTGGCAGTCTTTCAATGAAGGAGGAGTCCGTGGCGGCACGATTGATCGACGGCAAAGCTTTGGCATTGCAAGTACGTGAGCGGTTGGCAACGGAATCAGCGGCGGTCTTGGCGAAGACCGGGATGAAGCCCGGTCTGGCAACAATTTTAGTGGGCGACGATCCCGCCTCGCATCTCTATGTGAAGAGCAAACAGAAAGCCTGTGATGCCGCAGGTATCTATATCGATGACCACAAGTTGCCGGCGAGCACGACACAGGCAGAGTTGCTATCCTTGATCGAGATGAAGAACGCCGATCCCAAGATCCACGGGATTTTGGTCCAGTTGCCGCTCCCGAAGCATATCGACAGCAAGGTTGTGCTTGAGGCGGTGTCGCCCAATAAGGATGCAGATGGTTTTCATCCATACAATTTCGGTCGGCTTGTCGAGGGGCATCCGGTATTTGAAGCCTGCACGCCAAAGGGTGTGATAAAGATGATTGAATCCACCGGCGTGAGTATCGAAGGGAAACGCGCCGTCGTCTTGGGACGGAGCAACATCGTCGGCAAGCCGTTGGCGCTTATGCTGCTTCAGCGCCACGCCACGGTCACGATTTGTCACTCCAAGACAAAGGATCTGCCGGCGGTCTGCCGCGAAGCTGAGCTATTGCTAGTGGCAATTGGAAAGGCCAAGTTTGTCACGGCCGACATGGTACGCGAGGGGGCCGTCGTGATCGATGTGGGTACGAACAAAACCCCTGAGGGTAAATTGTGCGGCGATGTCGATTTTGAACCGGTCAGTCAGAAAGCAAGCTGGATCAGTCCTGTGCCGGGCGGCGTCGGGCCCATGACGATTGCGATGTTGCTGGACAACACGGTGGAGTCTGCAAAGCGAATGGCGGGAATGATGTGAGGCGGCTGGGTGCGCCTGTGCTCGCACAACGCGCGCGCAGACGGAGCAACCCAGCAATCTCTTAGAGGGACAAAGTTAGGAAAGAGCTTATGAGTCGAGAGCCGCGGCGACTACGAGAAATCCTTGATCAGGGACAGTTTGCTGTCACGATTGAGTACAATCCTCCCAAAGGTACCAACATCTCTGGCGTATTAGAGAATGCCAAACAATTGGTGGGGCGTGTCCATGGCGTTAATGTCACGGACAACACGGCTGCCGTGGTGCGAGCCGGATCTCTTTCCGTTTGCCGACTTCTCTACGAATTGGGCCATGATCCCGTGATGCAGATGACCTGTCGTGATCGGAATCGGATCGCCATGCAGTCGGACCTCATGGGCGCCGCCATGCTTGGCATCCGCAATATTTTGTGTCTCACGGGGGACTATCCAACCGTTGGGGACCATAAAGAAGCGAAGCCGGTCTACGATCTCGACTCGGTTCAGGTCATGCAACTTGTGCAGGGGCTGAACAATGGGCGGGATATGGCAGGCAATAAGCTGGATGGCTCGACGGCGTTTACGATCGGCGCTGCTGTGACGCCGGAGGCCGATCCGCTCGGCCCCATGCTTGCCAAGTTTGAAGTCAAGGTGAAGGCAGGCGCCCAGTTTTTTCAGACCCAGGCGATTTATCATCCGGAGCAATTCGCGTCCTTCATGCAAGCCGTTCGGCCATTCAAGGCCAAGGTGCTGGCGGGTATTCTCGTCCTCCGGAACGCCAAGATGGCGGAGTTCATGAATGCTAATATCCCCGGTGTGTCGGTTCCTCAGGACATGATCGATGAACTCAGGGCGGCCGGCCCCGAGCGGGCTGAGGATGTAGGCGTGGACATCGCCGTGCGAACAATCAAGGCCGTGCAGGCTCATTGCGACGGGGTCCATATTATGGCGATCAAGGCGACGCATCGGCTGGCCGAGATCATCACCAAAGCGGAAGTGGGATAATGACGGTCCTCGAGTTTCAACGCCACAAGCGCGATAAGAAGAAACTGATCGTCGTCACGGCCTATGATGCGCTGTTTGCACGCATCGTGGAGCAGGCTGGCATCGAGGCCATCTTAGTCGGCGATTCGCTCGGAGTCGTCGTGCAGGGGAAAGCCAATACGCTTTCGGTGACGATGGACGACATGCTCTACCACACCAAGCTGGTGGCTGGGGCTGCGCAACAGGCGCTCGTGATCGGCGATATGCCGTTCATGTCTTATCAAGCCAGCCTGGAAGACGCGCTCCGCAACGCCGGACGGTTTCTACAGGCCGGGGCACAGGCCATCAAGCTGGAAGGCGGAGCATTGATGGCTGATCGAGTGGCTGCGATGACCAGTCTCGGTATTCCGGTGATGGGGCATCTCGGCATGACCCCTCAATCTGTCCATCGATTTGGCGGCTACAAAGTGCAAGGGAAAGAATCGGATCATGCCCTCGCGTTGCTCGATGATGCCAAGGCCCTCGAAGCCGCCGGTGCCTTCGCCATCGTGCTTGAGGCGATTCCCACCGACTTGGCCAAGACCATCACAGAACAGGTGACCATTCCCACCATTGGAATCGGCGCCGGTCCACACTGTGATGGCCAAGTTCTGGTCCTCTATGACCTCCTGGGACTATTCGATGACTTCGTGCCGAAGTTTGTCAAACCCTATGCCCATCTCAAGGCGGATGCGCTCCAAGCTCTTCGCCGTTACAAGGAAGAAGTGGAGGACGGTAGGTTCCCGAGCGAAGCAGAGAGCTATCATTGACCTTTGACGAACTTGACAGGCCAGCCGGTTCGGCCTCGTGCCGCCCATCCTCGCTCTCCCGTATTCACGGACCTCTCCCTCGTCCCTTGACGAGCGTTGGGCAGATTTGCCGAGGGTTGATACACTTCGTGTCGGGCTGATCAGGGAATCGAGGTGGTGCGTAATGGAGTGGATTGAGTGGTTGCTCAGCAGCGAATTCCGAAAATTTCTACTCGATCACGATCTGCTTTTCCCATTGTTGTTTCTCGGAAGACTGATCGGGATTACCGCGATTGAGTTGTGGCGGCCGGCTCGAGAGGTGTCCTATCGTAAGGTGATTCTGAATGATCTGACGGTCTTCGTCGTGTTTCAGTTTGTCATCTTTCCGTCGGCGGGTTACATTGACCGGTATATCGCCTTCCGCCCCCAGCTGCCCGATACGATTCTGGCCATCCCGTTCGTGATTCGCGTGTTGTGCTATCTCGTAATCGCAGACTTCGGCCATTATTGGATACATCGCCTCATGCATACGACGCATGTCTGGCGGATTCATAAATGGCATCATGCCCCGACCTATATGTATTGGTTGGCGGGAACGCGTGCCACCGTGCCGCAACAGGTTCTGGTGAATCTGCCGTATATTTTCGCATGGTCGTTCCTCGCGGGGGGACCCTGGTGGATGGGGTTGATGATCGGCGTGTTCATTTCCCTGCAAAACGACTGGATGCATGTCAACGTGACGTGGCGATCCAATTGGTTGGAGTGGTTGATCGTGACGCCGCGGTATCACCACATTCATCATAGCGACAACCCTGCCCACTACAAGGCGAATCTTGCGGCGTTGTTTACCATCTGGGATCGCTTGTTTGGAACCTACGTGAATCCGGACGAGGTGAAGGAGCCGCTATCGTTCGGGATCGGCGAGAAGGTGCCACTTGTTCGTCTGGCGTTGGGTGTCTGAGGGCTGCTGGCGCGGCGAAGTCCTACGCCTGTTCCCGCTCATACAGGCGAATGAGTGGTATGCGAAAGTCTGAATCGACTATGGGCTGCCGAAAATCTTGTGTGAGTCTGGCCACGTCGACCCCCATGTAGAGCGTCGGGATCTTTTGCAATCGGACTATGCCGTTGGTGACCAGATTTCCCGCTGCCCGGTGGTTACCGGTGAATCGTTTGAGATTGGCGGCGGCAAACTGGATGAGGGCTTGGAAGAAGTTCCCTTGTTCAGTGTGGTGGCCAACGGCATGCCAAAGTCCTTCGAAGATTTCGTGGGATTCCCACCAGTAGGCGTAGTTGTAGAGGTCGATCCCATAGAGGTAATCCTCTGACCGCTGCCAATGTTCTCGCGGAAAGGCGAGGAGCTTCGAGTCCGGCTGACCGTAGGAATGGCCGAGGGGACTGCGCCGCGGATGTGGATTGTTCCCCGGAAGGAATCGATAGGATGGAAACGGCCTCGTTGAGTAACGAGGCCAAGTCGGATCAGGCGGCTGAGGTTCAATCACGATTACGCTCGTTGGATGCCCGTGACCTGGAAGACGTGGCGATCGTGCAGCCGCACCGCAGTCAGTTCTTTTCCCCATACGCAGCCACTGTCGATGGCCAATAGGTTGGGCTCGATGTGCAATCCCAACGCAGCCCAATGTCCGCAGATGACCGTGGTCTCGGTCTGTTTTCGATTTGGAATTCGGAACCAAGGGAAATAGCCAGCGGGCGCCTGATCCGGAGGGCCGGAGAACCCGGACATCTCACCGGTGGGGGTGCAGGTGCGTAGCCTGGTGAAGACTCTCGCGATACTCACCAGCCTCTCCGAGCCTGTCAGCGATGGATTCCATTGTGGAGCCGGTCCATGAAACAGGCTCTGGAGGAACAGACGATAGTTTGGGCCTGCCAGCACGGTCTCGACCTCACGCGCCAAGCCGACGGCCTCATCGATGGTCCATTGCGGGAGGAGTCCCGCGTGAACCATCAGGAACGATCCCTCGCGATGATGGAGCGGTTGGCGGCGGAGCCAGGCGATCAGTTCATCGCGATCGTTGGCGTCCAAGATGTCGTGAATCGTATCCTTGTGTCGTAGCGCGGCTATGTGTTCGGCTACTGCGAGCAAAAAGAGATCGTGGTTGCCCAGTACAATCTGGGCCGCATCGCCGAGCCCACGCACGAATCGGAGGAGGGTGAGAGAGTCGGGGCCTCGATTGACGAGGTCGCCGGCCAGCCACAATCGATCCGTCCGGGGATCGAAGGAAATCCGATCGAGGAGCCGTCTGAATGGATCGAGGCAACCTTGAATGTCGCCGATTGCGTAAATAGCCATCAATAGAGGGTTCCCGTGACGGGCTGAGCCTACCCTGCATGCCGCGGGAAAACAAGGCGAGGATTGTCGCGCGAGGCTAGAGAATATTGTGCGTCCTTGACCTATTCCGCCTTGGGTTCAAAGGGGACTGTAAGCTGAAAGACACTGACACGGCCCGGTGCACTGTCAACACCGATGGATCCGCCCATGAGTTCAACAAGCTGCTGGCAGATCGCGAGCCCTAATCCCGTCCCTCCGTAAGTTCTTGTGTTCGATCCATCCGCTTGCACGAAGGGTTGGAAGATCCGCGCACAGGATTCCTTCGCGATGCCGATCCCCGTGTCGGAGACGGAGAAATGCACGCTGACGAGATGTCCGGTTCTTCCCGTGACGCGGGTTAACCTGGCTGGGAGTTCCGAGTCAAGCGGGTTTTGCTTGCCCGGTTTCTCCTCCACGTCTGCGCGGACCACGATCTCGCCGTGCTCGGTAAATTTGACGGCGTTCGCCAGCAGATTATTCAGGATCTGGCGCAATCGACCGGAGTCTCCGTGAAGCCATGTCGGCACCTCCGCTTGGATCAGGCCGGACAGTGTCACTCCCTTGCTGTGCGCACGTTCTTGAAACAGGCCGACGACGTCTTTGAGCAGTCGGTTTACGTCGAAGTCGGTTTCTTCGAGCTGTAGGTTGCCGGAGTCGAATTCCGAGAAATCCAGAATGTCGTTGATGATCAAGAGGAGTGCTTCACCCGAGGTGCGAATAGTGTCCGCATAATCACGTTGTTCAGGCGTGAGGGACGTGTCCTGAAGTAACTCGGTCATGCCGAGAATGCCGTTCATGGGTGTTCGGATTTCGTGGCTCACGGTGGCAAGAAATTCCGATTTGAGGCGTGTCCCTTCGAGCGCCGCATCGCGGGCCTGAGCCACGCTCGCTTGGCTGGCCCGCAACTCTTGCGAGACCCGGCTCGACCGTGCGATGTATCGGACGCGGTGTGTGAGCAACAGTCCGTTCAGTGGTTTGGTCAGGAAGTCGGTGGCACCGGCATCGTAGGCTTTCGTGATGGAGTCGTAACCGTCCAGACCGGTCATAATGAGAACGGGCGTGTGTTCTCCCCCCAAAAGTTTTCGGAGCGCAGCACAGGCCGCAAACCCGTCCATTTCCGGCATCATGATATCCAGCAGGACCATATCCGGGTGGAGCTGCTGAAACTTCGCCAGTGCCTCTCGCCCAGTCTCGGCTTCTTCGACGCCCCATCCAACGCTCTCCAGCGCTGCGCGTGCCATGAGTCTGTTCACGGCATCGTCGTCCACAATCAAGGCAAGTGGGTGTCCCGTTGATCAGGCGTCATGGGCTGTTTCCTTGTTGATTGTGGCTAGAAAGATGGCGCAGACGGCCTCAAAATCCCGTTCTAAGTGCCGAAAGTGGTCTGAGGCTCCCTCGATCTGATGACTGCGACCCAGGGCCTCTAGTACTTTGCAACGGGCTGCGACGGTCATGGCACCCAGCGTGGGGCTGCTGGATTTGAGGCGGTGTGCCACGGCGTGGAGTGTAGACGAATCGTTCGATTCGACCGCGTGGCGTAATTGGTCGACCAGTTTCCGGGAATCCTCCACGTATCTGGCCAGCAACTTTCCGAGCGGGTCGGGATGTCCCGGTCGTTTCAGCATCCGGATGGGATCCCACGCGCTGTAATCGACCACACCGGTAGACTCGGTTTGTTCCGCATGAATTGTCGGCGTCAAAGGCTCGGGCGCCTCCTTCACCGAAGCAGCTCCAGAATTGCTTTGTGATGATGAGGTGCCTGTCCGACTGAGCCAACGACTCAACATCTCCCTCATCTGATCTTGGGAAAATGGTTTGCTCAGATAGTCGTCCATCCCGGCGGCCAGGCACTGGTCATGGTCGCCTGCCATGGCATTGGCCGTCAGGGCAATAATTGAGATGCGCGTCGCGTGTGTTTGCCGCTCCCGCTCACGAATATGGGCTGTTGCGGTGAACCCATCCATAATGGGCATCTGGCAGTCCATGAAGATGGGGGCATAGGTGTCGGTGGCGGAGAGCTCAATGGCCTGAAGGCCGTCTTCGGCGCTGTCCGTATGGCAGCCGAGCAGTTCGAGTAGCCCCAGTGCGACCTCACGGTTGACCGGATTGTCTTCGACCAGGAGCACGTGGCCATCGAGCATTGGAGGCGCGAGGGGCTGCGGCCCGCCAACGGCCAGTATCGTGACAGCCCCCTGACGATAGCGGCGCAGGCAGGTTCGCAACGTCGACTGTCGAATTGGTTTCTGCAGCCAGGCGACGAAGCCGAGGGGGTCGGCTGCCCGACGGTGGGCATCGTTCTCCCCGGAGCTAAGGGCCAGGAGGTCGACACGGCAGAGGGCGGGATCCGCCCTGATGGCGCGGGCGAGCGTGAGGCCGTCCATGCCGGGCATGTGGAAGTCGAGCATGGCCAGATCAATGGGGGTAGGGGTATGCGCGGACTGCGTTAAGCGCTCCAGGGCGGCGGCACCACTGTCTGCACTGACGACCTCGGCACCCCAGGACGTGAGATGCGCGTTCAGCACAAAGAGATTCGTCGGATTGTCATCGACGATGAGCACCCGCAGGCCGCGGAGAAACTGATCGTGCACGGGCTGGCTGCTGTCCCGCGGCGTCGCAGAACCCAGCTGGACGGTGAACCAAAACGTAGAGCCCTGCCCTGGCCTACTCACGGTACCGACCTCCCCTCCCATGAGTTGCACGAGTTGTTTGACGATCGCTAACCCGAGCCCTGTGCCGCCGAACTGCCGTGTGGTGGATCCGTCGGCCTGAGAGAACGGGGTGAACAGCCCTGCCAGCGCTTGGGGGGCGATGCCGATGCCGGTGTCGGTGACCGCGCATTTCACCGTCAATGTTCGGGCGTCCTGCGCCAGGAGATGGAGCCACACGGTGACCTCGCCGCGGTTGGTGAATTTCACAGCATTGCCGACCAGATTCAGCAGCACCTGGCGGAGCCGGGCCGGATCGCCGATGGCTCGATCGGGAATCTCTGTAGGAAGAAAACAGGTCAAGTCCAACCCTTTTCGCTCAGCTGGATCGGCGAACTAATCAACCGCCTCTTCAATCGTCTCGCGCAGCTCGAACTCCACCTGCTCGAGTTCCAGCTTCCCGGCCTCGACCTTCGAGAAATCCAAAATACTGTTGATGATGCTGAGCAGAGCGGTGCCGGAGCGGTGCACGCTGTTGGTCAGGTGGCGTTGCTTCTCGGTTAATGGGGTCGCGAGCAACAGTTCGGCCATACCGAGAACCCCATTCATCGGGGTCCGGATCTCGTGACTCATGTTGGCGAGAAATTGCGATTTCGTGATGCTGGCCGACTCGGCGGCTTTCTTCGCGACTTTGAGTGCAGTGACCGTTTGGGACAGTTCGGTCGTGCGCTCCATGACCGTGGCTTCGAGCGTTTCGTGATGGGTAGCCTCCTGCTCTCTGGCCGCGCGCAGTTTTTCCACCATGCGATTGAATGACCGGGAAAGATCCCCAACTTCATCGCTCGTGACGACTGTCAACTGTTGCGTCAAGTCGCCGTGAGCGACTTCATGCGTGGCGTCATGAAGCATACGAATTGGGGCTGTGATACGACGAGTCACCAGCACCGTCATCGCCATACCAAAGAGGGCGATAAGTGACGCGGCGAAGATTGTGGAGACCCAAGTCTCATAAGTCGACTGTTCTAGGCGCTGTTTCCCCAATCCAAGGCGGACTGATCCGATGACCATTGGTTGGGCTGAGGCAAGGGAGCGGTCCAGGAAGAGACCATCGAGCTCCTTCACCGGTTTCGTCGTGACCGGGGCATGGAATTCCAGAAAGGCATGGCCCGTTGCGACGTCATGCACGTCGATCGTGAACGCTCCCTTTCCCGCCTCGAAGGGCAGGCTCTCTGGTGGAGGAATCTGTTGATCGATCCGTGATTTCCCGGCGAGCACTTTCGAGTCCTTCCCCAGAATTTCGACGTAGGCGAAGTCGGGATCGACAGTCAGACTTTCGACGAGCTTCAGCAGGCTCTCCAGATTTTCGGTGAAGACACCGTATTCACTATTCTGGGCGATCAGAGCAGTGAGGATCTCACCACGACGGGCGAGGTCCTCAGAGGTTGCCGTGATCTGTTGCTGGACCAAGAATCCTCCGATCGCCGCGGAGGCGCAGAGAATCAACGCGCAGGTCAGGAGGTTGAATTTCGTTGCCAATGTCGCGTGCATGCTGTTTTCCCCGTGCGTTTTGGAATCACCGAAATACGGACTGTGCTCCTTCGATAATCGATTGCGGGATATCCAGTCTCATGTGGTCTGCCGTTTTCAGATTCAAGGAGTACACGACCTTTCTCGGCGGGACCGGCGGCAGCGCACCTGGGTTGAACCATTGAAGAATTTTCAACGCCAGTTCTCCGCATTGAGCTCCAAGATCGCTGTAGTCCCGATCGAGCGAGTAGAGGGCGCCGGCCTTGGTCCAGGAGGTGGTCAGACCGCTCACTGGGACACGGCGTTGCAAGGAGAACAGGAGGATGGGTTCGGCGGTTTGAGGCGAGAGGACGACCTGGTCGCTCAGCCAGAGCAGATCGGCATCTTTCGCGATACCGTCGAGCGTATCAGGCAAGTCGCGCGGCGTCTCCACTTCTCGCGTGACCAATTTGAGTCCCAAACCGTGGGCGATCTTGATGGCGGCTTCGACCTTGGCCCGATTCTCTTTTGGGTTGTACAACACTCCGATCGTGCGGGCTCCGGGCATGATGAGCTGGAGCCATTGGAACTGGATGTTGAGAGGAATCTCCACTCCGACTCCTGTGGCTTTGCCACCCTTGAGCAGACTGTCCGGATCCACAACCAATCCGGCCACCAGTGGAATATCGGGTAGATTCTTGAGAGCCGCCTGGGTCGCCAAGGCCCCGATGGTCAACAACAGATGCGGGGGCTTGCTCTTTATTGCAGGAAAAATCTCTGCCACTTTTGCGTGGTTTCCCTGGAGACTCGAGGTTTCGAATGAGATGGGCATGCCACGTGAGGAGAGGTATTGTTGAAAGCCCATGCTCAAGTCCTTATTGGGGCCGGCATCTTGGCTGGTGATGATGCTCGCACGCATGTCATTCGCCAGCACGGTCGCGCTCAAGAGCCAGGCGAGCAGCAGTGACATCGCGATGGAGGAGTGCCGGTCCCGGCATAATCGTAGGGGAGATGGGCCTTATAGTAGTACCGGTCATAATAGAGCCGCGCCTTCACGTTGAGCTGGTGTGCGAACTCATGTTGATAGACGAGATCGAGATAGGTCCGTTCATCGAGGATATGTTGTCGATTGTCATTGAACACCGTTCCGAAGGCTGCGGTCGGCACGTTCTTCTTGCGCCACTGGTGGCCTCCCGTGAGGGTGAAATCAGCATAGGAGAGCTTGCCGGTGTAGTAGTACAAGTTGTCTCGATCCGCGTCCTTGGCGATGCCGTTATTCGTGGACGCAAAGGCCGGATAGGGCAGCTCGCGGTGGCCTTCGCTGACGGAGAAGGAACCTGATACGAGCATCTCCACCCCATTCGAGAACTTGTGCCATAGCTGAGGCGGCTGCGGTAGGTATTGAAACTGGAGGCTTTGCCGGAGACCTCGGCTCCTTTGATATCCCGCCCCCGTATCGTAATCACATTGACGACTCCGAAAAAGGCATTGGTGCCGTACAGTGAGGAGCCTTGACCCTTGATGATCTCTATGCGGTCAATCAAATCGACATCAATCGGCATTTCTGTGCCGGCCCCATCTTGGTCAAAGACGGCATCGTTCAGTCGGTGGTTATCTACCAGCAACAGGATGCGTGAGGTATAGTCGCCTGGCCGGTTGAACCCTCTGATTCCCAGGTATCCGTAATTGCGATCGTTGTTAGTAAATAAGCCCGGGGCGCTGTCGAGAATTTGGGCAAAGTCTCGGTAGCCGTATTTTCTGATTTGTTCGGCAGTGATGATGATGACGGCGGCCGGCGCTTCATTCACCTTCTGGTCGTATTTGGCTGCTCCATAGACCGATGGGATCTCTAGAAACAACCCTGTCTCGGTCGGTTTCGTCTGGTCGGGAGCAATTGGATCTAGCGGAAGATCCGTCTGGGCTCTGGCTGTGGATGCGGCCAACCAGAGAACAGTCAAGCCGATGAGCCCTAACCTGCTCCAGAACATAAACGAGTTTCCTTTCCCAATGGCGATGTTCACGTAGCGCTTGTGACGGAACTATCGGACACACCCAGTCGGTGTTCGCCGGTCGGTTCCGTGAGTAAGCCAGTCTTACTGGTTGTTCGTTATTCTTATCGGAGCGGGGAAGATGAACAAGGCTGGACGCCGGTTTTGGTCGGATGGGAACCTGTCAGAACGAAAGGAATTTATGGGCTCAACGGTCTTGCGTTTGCGGCGGATGATCTGGGGAGTCACGACGAATGAGCTGTGTTTCAGGACTGGTATGGGGGCAGGCGAAGAATCTGTGAAGGTGCGTGGTTTCAATCGCGCTGCGCAGTCAACCGTGGGCAGCGTCTTCGACCGGACGCCCTATTTGGCCGAGAACCTCATGCAGCCTCCTTGGGTGACGGTGAGAGTTCTTGGCGGAAAATGACACAGGCGTGCTGACGTTCCCCCTCGATGAGGGCGATCAGGTCCTCGGCTCGCTCGCCGTGATCAGTCCTGCAGGCTTCCTTCAATTCCTTGGCGAGGGCGGCGCTCGACGATTTGAGTGTGTGGGGCACACCTCGGATGGCGTCGTACTCCTGTCCCTGCCAGGCCTGTCGCGGGCTGAGGGTGGATTGTCAGGACGATCAGGGGTACTTGGCTTCGATCACGCTACGGAGTCCTCCACGAGCAGCAAACTCTCCCGTGACTTTTGCGTGCACAGGCCGGCAGGCCTTTACGACATCGTGCAGAATGCGGTTGACCGCGTTTTCATAAAAGATGCCAAGGTTTCTGTATGCGTGGAGATACATTTTCAGCGACTTCAGCTCTAGGCACTTTTTGCCGGGTTTGTAGTGCAGGGTGATGGTGCCGAAGTCCGGAAGGCCGGTCTTCGGGCAGATGGCGGTATATTCAGGAATCTCGATCGTGATGTCGTAGCCCTTGTATTGGTTCGGGAATGTTTCGATGTCCGGCAATGGGGCGGTAATACCGCTCTTTGCATGCCGCTCGTTATAGCCAAGCTTGGTGGTCTTCGATTTTCCCCCAGCCGTTTCACGTGTCACGCTTCACTCCTCACGTCTTTCTACTAGACTTGTTTCATCCATTCTACTTGACCGATTTTTTCTAATTGAATGTAGAGGGTCACCCAGGGGCAAGCCATCTCGGGGTATACCTCACACAATCCCCCTTTTCGCACGCCTCCGCAGGGGCCATGGCTCATGAATTTCGGGCACTCGGCTTTGAGCGAATCGTCCGGAATCGGAGGCCGCTTATGGACTCCACCGGCGTGCTGAGCGCCTTCGCTTTCACCTGGGATGATCACGCGTGTTGACATATGGGTCTAGTTTAGACAGGTTTAATGAAATCGGCAATCTCTCTTTCCACTCTCTCGAAGTCAATTACACGCTCGGTTCGTGTGGAAATCCGGTAAATCACAAGTAGTTGGGGCGAATGGCCTACAGCCTTGGAGTATGCTAGGCCTTCTTTCTTGCATGGTGGGCCTTCTGAGAAGTAGCTTTGATTATCAGGAAGTTATAATATTTTCGCAGGCGCATGATTTGAGGGGATACACGGACGTTTCTCATTGACAGTCTTTTTTAGGCTTTGTTACCATGTAACATCTTGTGGGCGGAATTTAGTCCAGCTCATTCAATCTCAAACTCCTGCGGGCTTGTTGTATATAATTATATCTTTCCGATAGGCGATGGATTTTCATTGCCGCAATACAGGGAGGTGTTCCGATGAGTCTTGATTATGTAAAATTTTCCGGTGGATTCGAGAAGTTCATGCCAAAAGAATATCGGGATATGGTCGAGCACGGTCCATTTGGAAAGAAAATTTCGGTCTCTCAAATGGGAAGCTTCAAGGAAATTCTTGAAGAACATCCCATGTGTGCCGGTTGCGCGATGACCCTGTTCATCCGACTGGCGATCATTGCCTTCCCTAATCCTGAAGACACCATTACGGTTGGGACCGCAGGCTGCGGTCGGTTAGCGATTTCACAGGCTGCCATCCCGTTTGTGTATGGCAACTATGGCGATCAGAACGGTGTCGCGAGTGGGTTATCCCGCGGGTTACGGCTGCGGTTTGGTGACAAGCCAAAAGATGTGGTCGTCATGGCGGGGGATGGCGGAACGGCGGATATCGGTTTCCAGCAAGTACTTCACTCCTGGTTCCGAAAGGAACGGTTCACCACAATTATGTTGGACAATGAAGTGTACGGTAACACCGGTGGGCAGGAAAGCGGAATGACCAATCGTGGCGCCGTCTTAAAGATGGCCCCGTTGGGCAAAAAGTTTGAGAAGATGGACATGTTGCAGATGGCAAAGGTGGCCGGATGTGCGTATGTGGCGACGGTGGTCCCGAATAATCCTCGCCGCGTCGAGAGTGTCATCAAGAAAGCCGTGTTGATTGCCCGTGAGGTAGGCTCGACTTACATTCAAGCCTACACTTCCTGCAATATCGAGTACGCGATTCCGACCGACAAGGTGATGGAAGACGCGAAGACTGTCGAGAACGATCGGTATCAGTTTACGGAGTATGTGAGCGATGAGGCCAAGCAATATCTGACCGAGCGGTATGGCTACAAAGACTATCTTCCGAAGGCGGCTGCTCCTGCCGCTGCAATTCCAAACAAGGCATAAGCGACTCGGAGGGAGGCTCAGATATGGCAAAGCGCTTCAACATTCGGATGGCAGGTGTCGGCGGTCAGGGTGTCGTGACGGGATCACACATTCTGAGCACCGCAGTAATCCATGCCGGCGGTGAAAGCACGATCGTCCCATTTTATGGGTCGGAAAAACGGATGGCACCGGTCGAGAGCTATGTCCGTGTGTCGGATGAACCGATTTATGAAATCGGAGAAATTACCTTCCCGCATATCATTATTATTTTCCATCCTCAGGTTATTACCCACGGCAAGTCGTACACGATGCCGTTCTACTTCGGATTGAAGGAAGATGGGATTGCACTGATCAACAACGATGGTCCAATGAGTCTTCATAGGGATCAGCAACGTGAGTTGGAAGAGCGTCGTGCAAAGCTCTATTATTTCCCTGCCACAAAATTGTCCCTCGAAGTTGCGGGGATGGACCTCGCGACGAACATGGCATTGATGGGCTGCATCGGAGCCATCACAGGGCTGACGTCTGTTGAAGCGTTGGAGCAGTCGGTGAAGGATCGGTTTCTTGGTAAAGGATTTGTCGTTTCCGGTGGAACTGCGGCGCTGGACAGTGTCGTCGAACGGAAATTCAAAAAGAAACAGGAGCTGATCGATAAGAATGTGGCGGTGATTCAGGCCGGCTGGAACTACGCAGTCGATCACGGTTGGGCTGCGGAATCGGTCAAGCGGTCGGAAGCTCCTGCGACCGTAAGCGCCTAACTAGGATTTAGCACGAAGGAGTACCATGTATCTGGTAGCCAATATCGATGTCGAGATATGTGCCTCGAAGAGCTGCAAGCTCTGTACGCAATATTGTCCTGAAGCGAATACTATTCAGTATAGCGAAACCATGGGGACGGATAAGGGCTTCAAGTACGGCACAGCCTACATAGCGGTGGACCGGTGCAAGGGTTGTGCGCTATGTGTATGGGTGTGCGACACGATGGCAAAAAATAATGCCATTAAGATGATCATGATCGATCAATTGCCGCTGGCCGCCGTCACCGATAACATTCGGTATGAAGAGAAAACCACCGTTGCAGTTCTGTCCAATCCAATGATTGTGATAGGTAATTAGGGAGGTACGGGAGTGGCAACGACGACTGATACAAGAGAACGCATCATTGTTCCTGGTCCCGCCGGATTCCATCCGCCGTCAGCAGCTCAGTTGGGGGTCGCACTGCCTGACCCAGGGCAAGGACTATACTATGGGTTGCTGGAGGAGAATGAGGACAAGGTCATCGAGGAGATGGCCCGTAAAATGTTGACAAGCCCCAACGCCACGATCTTCCCAGGACCGTTGGTGCTCTGGGCTTGGAACGAGCATGCCATTGAAAAGGCCAAGGCTGTGTTGGAAATCGCCGCGCAGATTCCTGACGTCATGATCATCCCCATGCCGGACTATCGCCCGAAGTATCCAAAGATCGATCCGGAAGAGGTCATCAATCCAAACCATCCGAACCTGACAATTTGGGGCAACAAGATCGAGGCCTGTATCTTCATCGGCGTGCATTGTCATTATGCCAATTTGACCTTGAAAATGATTCGTGCCGGGACGAACTGTCTCACCATGGCAATCTGTGCGGAGCAGGGGCACGAAGATGCGATGCTGACGATTCGCGATTCAGACACGATCAAGTTGAGGAAGACCGCGCAGGTCTTCAAGCGGGTGCGTGAAGAAATGGGCATAAAGCTACCGGAGAACGGCGAGAACGTGCGATTTACCGGCACGCAAACGAGAGTTCACGGTGGGAAAACTCACACCAATCCCCTCACCTTTGCGCCCGTTGCCGTGGGTGTTGCCGGCGCGGCTGCCTTTGGCCATTCGGCCGAGCAGATGAAGCGTGAAGGCTGAGTAGGGTCGAACCGCACGGGCGATATAGCTAAGAGGTGTTACAATGAGCGAAGCACTCGAAGCAGAACAGAAGACTAATCCGCAGGGCGATCCCATCACGAGTGTCGCGGCCCCTAAACCGGTCGAGACGGCGGGTGCAAGAAAAGACCCCCATGCCGAAGCGAAACGGCAGAAAGTGGTCACGCCGGAATACTTGTTTCTCGAAGCCCCGAGAACGAAAGAATTTATTACGGGCAGCGAAGCGGCGAAAGAGGCTGTTCGGCGTTCCAACGTGGACCTGGCCATTGCCTATCCCATTACTCCGCAGAGCGAAACGATGCAGCTCATCGGCGTGCTCTACGGAGAAGGGTATGTGAAAGAGTACTATCGTGGTGAAGAAGAAGTCGGTGTGATGGCGGCGATGGCGGGTGGCTCTCGAGCCGGTGTTCGCTGCTTTACGGCGACCGCAGGACCCGGTACGCTGAGAGGTCTTGAAGGCATCGCGTCCTGGCCCGGGCATCGGCTGCCTATTGTCGCCATGTTCACCTGCCGCGTTGTCAATGCCCCGCTGGCCATTCAGCCCGACAACATCGAAGTGGCCTATTTATTGAACTCCGGCATGATCGTCTTCCATGCAGAGAATCAGCAGGACATGTACGACTTCATCCTGGCAGGATTTACGATCAGCGAAAAAAACGATGTGACGCTCCCAGTCGGTGTCTGCTGCGACGGCTTCTTTGTGACTCATGCCCGCGGGTACGTCCGGATGCAGGACCGCAGCATGAAGCTGCCTGGTCGTGAAGCGTGGCGTGGCGCGGTGCCGGTACTCGATGCGGAGAACCCTCCTGCCCGCTTATCCCGTGATGCTCCGGTCCAGAAGTCGAACTTCATGGCCTACAACATCCATGCAGTCTGGCAACAGGAAGTGTGGGCAGCAGTCGAACGGTCACGCAAGTACATTAATCAGTATATGGGTGGGTTGCTCACGGCTGAGAATGTGGACGATGCCGAGGCGGTGATCATTGCTTCGGGCAGTGCTGCAGCTCAGTCACGGGAAGCCGTTCGGATCTGCGCAGAAAAGGGTATTAAGATCGGTTTGATCAAGGTCCGATCGATCCGTCCGTTTCCGACGCAGGAGTTACGGCAGCTCTGTGGCAAAACGAAACTCATTGTCGTCCCCGAGTTCAACTATGTCGGATGGCTGGCAAAAGAAGTGGCCACCGCGATTTACGGATACTCCAAAGCCAAGATCATCGGTGGGCCGCGGGTGTACGGCGGTCAGTCGATGCCGGTCGAGTTGATCGTGGACGAAGTTGAGTCCGGTCTGACAGGGAAGAAATCGAGTAATGTCGCCCAGTCTTCGATTATGGGTGGGGCCGTCAATCAGGATGACGTCGCCCATTTTATGCGCAGCATTTAAGCAGTCGATCATACACAAAGAGCCCGTCAGGCATGAAACCCTGACGGGCTCTTTTGTTTCGTAGATGCCCGTGAAGCGGCTGAGTCCGAAACGAAACGCGTTTCACGAAATAGGAACGACGAGTTATCCCTGCAGTTCGTCTTGCACCATTTCTTCAGTCTCCGGCATGCCGTAGGCGACATACTTGGCATAGGAGAGATAGATCATCGCGCTATCCCTCATCGCTTTGGAGCCTTGCGACAGGCGGAAGACTTGGTCGGGGTTATGGGAAGGGGCTGCACCCATCGTTTCCACATGGCTGTGAAGGAGTTCGGTGAATCGTTCCATCGAGCGCTCCACATCTTTGTAGGCCAATAAAATTGCGTCTGTCATAGTTGTCCTCCTAATCGCCATCAGCTTACACTATGCCCATGCGACCCTTCAACGAGAAGAAATCGGCTAGCCTGTCATCGGAAATTCTCAAGGTTCTGGTAAGGATATCGCCAGAGAGAAATCTTCGTGGTGACGCACTGGCACAGGCGGTTGTGAACCTTTCACGTTTGTTTACAACCTCACGCCCATCGTTGCCGGCCCGTTACTTGGATGATCCAGCACATGCTACCGCCTATCTCTCGTATTTTCTCCCTGTAAACCTCTCGACAGTCCAAGTCCTGCTGGATGAGCTGCCGAACGACAGCAGTCTTGAAACTCCGGATCGTCCGATGGCGGTGCTTGATCTCGGTTGTGGCCCAGGTACTGGATCATTAGCCCTACTGGATTGGCTATGGCATCGCAGTCCGGAACGAGCGAAGTCCATATCGGTCCTG
>JACMLT010000348.1 GCA_014379455.1 Nitrospiraceae bacterium | reverse complement strand
GGATCCGGTCCACCTGGACTGAGCCATCACGATAGTTCGTCAAGAGCCAGGCGTCGGTCCCTGATGCCGTACCTGGCAATGCGCGGACCTGATAGTTGATTTTGTCAGTTGCGGATCCCATCCGCACCTCGGGTGTGTAGTGCTTCAACGTTCCTATGATGGCGAATCCTAAGTCGGCAAGACTGTCCGTATAGGCATGATTCGATGCGTGATAGAGATGCTCCAAGCGCTCGACCTCATGAACCACAATCTCTCCCTCAACAGCCTTTGCTTTGATCACAAAGCGGTTGTATGAGACTGTGGCCACCGAGACGAGAATCCCCAGGATAGCCACCACGATCATCAACTCGATCATGGTGAACCCGTCAGGGCCTTGCGGGCGGGAGTACCGATGCATCGTCAAAACCGTCGAGGTTCAGGAGGTGGCCCGATCTCAAATCGGCCCACCGCAGCGTGAATGCGATTCAACGCCTCCGTTGCAGTCTGTAACTGCCTGAGCGCCTCCGATCCGCTCACGCCCTGAGTGGAGATGATGTTCATCGCGCCCTCGACGGCTGTGCGAGCGCGGGATGTTTCCTGCTGTATCGTCTCAACCCCCTGCCCAACTTGACTCCAGCCTTGATTCAGAAGCTTCGCTAAGTCCGTCAACCGGTCTGCTTCCCTGAACTGGAGTCGATGCGACACGATTCCGGATGACCAGGCTTTGGCACTCTGACCCAGACGCTCGAGTGCATCGGCAACGCGACGCATCACCAGTAAGCTGAAGAGTATAGCCCCAAGGAAAAACACTGGAATGGCAACCCACACCGTGTCGCTCAGCAAGAGCAGCTGGCTCGCGGCGATTTGACGATCCGTCAATGGTGCATCTGAAAAAAGCGTAATGGCAGGCAGGACGTAGGGCCCGCAGAAAGCAAGCACAAAGAACAGGCAGGCATAGAGTGCCATACTCACAGCAATCTTGAACGTGTAGACTCTCCGCTCTTCTCGAACGGCCACTGCAATGTGGTCAGAATTGGGACGAGACAGGTTCAACGCCACAGTTGCCATATCATCCTCCTTGGATCGCTCCCCGACGGAGACTGCATGTCACGCATCTATGGTGCCGTTCCTTATCAGATCAAAGCGTACCACCACTTGCTGAAACCACAAACATTTTCTCACTTGATCGAGCCTGAATAGAATGTGGCCAGACAGACAGCCCACCACCATCACAGCCCATTCCTTCGGCGGTCTGGAGTGCCCAGTTATCGTTTCTCAAAGGGGAGTTCTGATCGCTGACTGGCAGGGAAATAGGTCCAGACCTTCTGCTCGTTCTCATCGAAGCTACCGAGAAAGGTGACGTAGCGATCGAGGGTGCGGAACTCGGCCAGTGTGACCGTACAATGCTTCACATCGATGACCCGGGCATCGAACTGGCCCACCACATAGAGTACGCCTGCTCCCGCTTGATAGAGATTCCTTCGGCTCACATACCCCGTATTCGGAAACAGGTCGACCTCACTGGAGCAGCCTCCAGGCCCGTTGAACGAGAGGTGAAGATCGTGCCGAGAGAGGAACGGATTGGTGGCAGTTCTGGTGATGGTCAATCGCACCTGATCGGCAGAAAACTCGACAGAAGCCGGCACCGGCACATCGCTGTTACAGGCAGTCAGCAGTAGGAACAGGCCGACGAAGCACCTTGCCGGATATAATCCACTCATTTGAGTGCTGGAACTTTCGGCGCAGCGCCAATCGCGTCCAGGCCCGCTTGAGCACAGGCATCGTCAAGGTGCGCGCCTGGCGCCCCACCGACACCAATCCCTCCAACAATCTCGCCGTCGATCTCGATCGGGAGCCCGCCCCCCAGCATCAATACCTGGTCGTTGATTTCACGAAGCGATTGCAAGGTCGGCATCTTATTGATGGACTCAGCCAGCTCAGTCGTAGGACGGCGAAGACTCGCCGCCGTGTAGGCCTTCTTCCTGCTGCTATCGACCGTATGGGGCCCGGCTCCATCGGCCCGCGCCATGGCGCGGAGCACCCCGCCTCGATCCACCACCGACGCGCTGACCTTGTAGCCGTCTTTCTTACATGCATCCAGTGATGCCTGAATCGCCTTGCCCGCCAGCGCAAGCGGCAGCACCGACTCTTTCGGCAATTCATCAGAAGCCAGCACCGTATACGGCATCAGCATCACGAACGCCGTTGCGATTATGAGCCGATGCACCATTGGTACAGCCCCCCTACAGTGAGGATGAACGTATGCCATCGGGGTATCTCCTGGTTATAGAAGGATGATGTACGGGAATAAGCGTACGAAGGCAAGAGCGGGCCTGTCACGATGGCGGCTTCGGATCGAAGATTCAGGAGATGAAGAAGGTAGGGTCAGCTCCAGACAACGCGTTCTTGATTGAGGAGGTAGTCGATCACTTCGATGCTGTTACGCATCTGAATCTGCGCCTTTTCCGACATAGGGAGAACGGCACCAACCAGCTTGCCAGACTCAACGTCGTCGAGCGACGGAATGCCATGAGGTCCACGTTTTTCCAACTCTTGTCGAAAACTTGCCACAGCTGCCTCCTGATTCCCCGACTGCTGGATTAGCAATCTTTACGCCAGAGATCTCTATCGATGTGACTGACGGCGTACAAGTAGCATAGCATATGGAAATCCATGCCCTGCTGGGAGGCCTATCGTATTGATTGAAAACTACTTTTGAGTCGATCGACTCGTAGCAGTTGAGGCAGGGGCAAGGGCTCCAAGGTAGGGGAACTGACCAATTTTGAGAAGTGGCGTATCCAGACGTAGGCGAAAATCATCATGCTCTGGGTCAACAAAGTGCGGGTCACCGGCAATATCTGACCGGGCTTTGAGTTCCGGAGCTGGCTGGTTCGGAGTACCCACGCGCAGATAATCGCCATCGGTATTGTAGAATGCGTTGAACGAGCTAGTGGTCTGGCTTGTTGGCGCGATCACAAAACCCACTCGATTCAGCGCGACCACATTGCCGCTGACATCACTCTGGGATTGCCCGAGAAACGTCGCGCCGCCACCATTCTTGACCAGGGTATTACTCGTAATCACGGCACGGGCATGGCCGCTGACCACCACCGCGTCAAAAAGACTCTGCCTAATCACGTTCCGCTCCAACCGCACGTTCGATTTGCCGGCAATCGAGACGCCATGATCGTTATCATGGATCACATTCCCAATCAGGATGGCCTCTGAGTCGGCAAACTGAACGCCGGTCGTCTCGCTCCCGCCGATCACACAATCTTCGATCCGCACATCGTGAACTTGCTGGCTGAACAACATGCCATTGATCTTGATACGGCGGAGGATAATCCCTTGCCCATTGAAAAGGCCGACGGCATGCCCTCCTCGGTCATTGATGGTCATGTCGCTGATTTCAATGTCCGTCGCCCCATAGGGCCACTTGCCCACGTGAAGAGCGCCCACCACAATCTCGCGCCCCAGAATCGTCACCTGATCCACTCCGGCCCCGACGAACTTGATCTTCTCTTTGCTGTGAATCGTCACATCCTGAGGATAGCGGCCCGGCTTGACGAAGACGGTGTCACCTTTCTTGGCGGCATCAACTGCTTCTTGAAGCGACACGAAATCTCCTGTCCCATCGAGCGCAACTACGATGGTCCGTGGAACGAGCGACGGCCCTTCATCCGCCCACGCCAGGCCGAACCCCCAGAACCCAAGCGCTGCGATGAGGCCGAAAAAAATACATTGCTTCATGCCGAAACTCATACAAGCCTCTTCAGTCCGAAGTCAATCCAGCTCGGTTGTGAGCGGAGAACTCGCGTGCTATGCTCCGCCGCCATGATTCTGGTCGGCCTCACAGGCGGCGTCGCCACTGGCAAAAGCACCGTCGCCAAAATGTTCAAGCAATGCGGCGCAGTCGTCATCGATGCCGACGAACTGGCCCATGAAGTCGTCAAGCCAGGCAAGCCGGCGTGGAGAGAGATTGTCGGACTCTTTGGGAAGGCCGTGCTCAATCAGGACCGCTCGCTCAACCGACAGGCTCTCGGAAGCATCGTCTTCCGCAATCCCAAAAAACGCCGGCAACTCGAACACATCATCCACCCCCGCGTCGCCCGCGAGCAGGCTAGACTGACGAAACAAGCTACTCGAACAGATCCGACAGCGGTGGTGATTTACGACGTACCGCTTTTGTTCGAGGCTGGCATCGACAAACGTGTGGATAAAACCCTTGTCGTGACAGCTGATCGCGAGACCCAACTCGCTCGCCTCAAGAAAAGAAATGGACTTTCCCGCGTTGAAGCCATCCGTAGAATACGGTCCCAGATGCCGTTGTCAAAGAAGGCCCGTTTGGCCGATATGGTCATTGATGGGACACTTTCACGGCAAAATGCCATGAAAGCTGTTCGTGGTATATTCCTGGACCTCCTAAGACCAACATAGTCCTCGAAACGTTCGCTATGCCCTTCTCCACTCAACTGACGCGCGCCAACCTTCATATCGTATTAGTTGCACTTGTCGTTCTGATCATGGTGCCGCCCGTGAGCGGAGCCGCAGCCCCACAAGAGAACAACCAACGCGAACATCCACCGAAGCTGTTGAATTACTCCAAGATGACCACCCGGCAACTCGTCAACGAGGGCGAGAAGATTATCTTTGGAGGGCTTGGGCTAGCCAAGGTCCAAGGAGCTGTCGGCAGAGGCCAATGTGCCCTCTGCCATGCGACCCTTAAGGGAATGCCGGGAGAACGTGCGCCGAATCTCTCTGGAGCCACTCAACGCGCTTCAGGACGGCTGAAAGATCCTCGATACCATCTCAGGAAGCCCCAGGCACGAGACACCATTCAAAAAGAAGCCTTCCCAGGATCGGGAACGGCGACGACAGCACTGGAGTACATCGCCGAAACCATGCTGTGTGGGAGCTGCTATGTGGTGCCGGGGTATGGGACCAGAGGAACGAATGATAAGGAGAGTTCTGACATCGCTAACGCGACCAAACCTCCGGTAAGTCTGAAGATTGATGATCTCGTCGCGGTGACAACGTGGCTGTATGTGCACGATGGCCAAAAGCCTCCGACGCCAAAAACGATCGTCCTCGCGTACAGAAAATTCATGACTCCATCAGATTGGAAACGCGTCACGACGATTGAGCCTCCTACCCCCAAACCACCCACGCCCAAGGTCAAAGTCTATTCCCCTCTATTCGTATACGGAGACGAGCCGATTGAAGAGATTTTCGGCAAAGTGGGATGTGGGGATTGCCACATCATTCCCGGCATTCTCAAGGCAACCGGAACAGTCGGTCCCTCTCTCGCCATGAAGTCGCTGGCTGCACTTCGACTCGCAGACCCTGCGTATGATGGAAGTGCGACGTCCGTTCGTGAATACGTGATCGAGTCCATCTTGTTTCCTAGCCTCTACGTGTCTGCTGGATATCCTGACGACACTCACCCCAAAGTGTATGGCGAACGGCTATCTGCCAAAGCCTTATATAGAATCGTCGAGTACCTGTCCCAGATTGAAGAAGACCCATCCTTATTCAATTGATGAAGTGTGCCCTGACGTACTTGCTACGCCTGATTACAGTCTTTCCCAGGCCTGCGTTCTCATCGCCCCATGCCGATGAACCTGACGACCCACCGATTTGGTTCCGAACGCTGCATGTGACTGCGACAGGTCAACCCCAGCGATTACCCTGCCACTCCTGCTAAGGGAATCTTGCAAGTCTGTCGGCTTTCTGATGCATAGCTCGGCCTGATGAAAGCCTTTGAG
>JACMLT010000347.1 GCA_014379455.1 Nitrospiraceae bacterium | reverse complement strand
AGACCCCTTTTTCTTTTTGCGGCGTGCAGCAGCGCTGCTTGTTAGCCCACATTCTACTTTTGGATTGAATCCAACAGAGTGGATTCGGGACTATCACCGACGAAGTCATACGTCAATACTCGTAGCTCCATGTCAACATGTGCTGTGAGGTAGCCATCTCCTAGGTGATACGTTCCTTCGTCTCGAAGCATGAAGCCATCCAGCGTTCTGTCAGTAACCGCATATCGTTTCGCCAGACCTGGTGGTAAAAAGTCTCGCGCGGTCCGCGTGACAAAGTGAACAACCTCTCCGGTTTGCCTGTTTCTGAAGATGAGGAGGTAAGACACGTTTTGTATTGCCCGCTTGTTGTTATTCAAGAGTGAAAAGGAAACCTCGCCGTAAACGCCGTTGATATGTGGCGTGACGAGTTCGACGCCAGCACTACCCGTCTGAGGTGCGGGCATGTCCTTCCGACAACTGGCTCCCACTCTCTTCCCTTGTCGCGAAGGGTCAAGAGGAGAGCAGCTGGCACAGCAAAGTTGAGACTCTGAGAGTCTCTTAACGTAGCCGTGGTTACCCCAACCACCTCGCCAGCAGCTGAGAATAGAGGTCCGCCACTGCTCCCCGGAGAGATTGGCGCGGTTATTTGTAATACCTCAACGCCCCCCGTGCCACGAATTGCGCTGATAATGCCCTCTGAGACTGAACCCTCCAACCCCCTCGAATTACCTATAGCAACGACCTTGTCTCCAACTCCCACCTTCTCGATAGAGACAATCTTCACTGGTTGCTGCGCCTGCCCCACCTCAAGAATTGCCAAGTCGAGCGCCTTCGACACAGATGCGACTCGCTTAACCTCGTGCATCTCCTTCGAGCCTATGACCCGAAAGACAATGCGTGAGGCTCCCTCAACAACATGGAAGTTGGATGCAATCTTGTTCGTCTCAAAGTAGAAGCCGCTACCAAGCGCAGAGGGCATTCCACGGGAGTCATACGCCAAAAGCAACACCACCGCACCCTTGTTCTGCTCGTAAATGGCACGCGTTGTGGGCTGGGCGAACGCAGCGGTTACGAGGAATAGAGCGAAGAAACCTGTTATCGATAATCGTGTGAACATAGCTAGTGGACTGTAACAATTGATTCGGGAGTAATTCGGCGTGACGCATCGAAGTACTTCCACTTCACGGGTTTGGGCTGTGTATTGTAGTGCCGGATATAGCGCATGAGCTTTCGTTTGAGGTCGGGCACCGAAGTAAAGACGCCACGGGCGATGACGTCGCGTTCGATCTTGGCGAACCACAGTTCCACCTGATTGAGCCAGGACGAGTACGTGGGCGTGAAATGCAGATGAACCTGCGCGTGGGTCTGCAGAAACTCGGTGACCCGTGGGGTCTTGTGCGCCGAGAGGTTGTCGGCGATCACATGGATCTGCTTGCCGCGGGGCTGGTTCACCACGAGGTCGGTCAGAAACGCGACGAACTCTGCCGAGGTGTGGCGTGCTGCCGTCTTGCCCAGCACCTCGCCCGTCTTGGTGTTGAACGCCGCGTACAGGGAGAGGGTGCCGTGGCGGACGTACTCAAAGCCATGGCGTTCGGCCCGCCCGGGCGACAGGGGCAACACCGGGTCTTTGCGATCGAGCGCCTGAATCGCCGTCTTCTCGTCGACACAGAACACGGCCGCGTGCTGTGGCGGGTGCAGATACAGGCCGATCACATCGGCCGCCTTGGCCTCAAAGTCCGGGTCATTGGAGGCCAGGTAGCCTTCCAGCCGATGCGGTCGGAGAGCGTGTTTGGCCCAGATACGCGTCACCGTCATGTGCGAGAGGTTTCCCAACTCTGCCGCCAGCTTACGCGAGGACCAGTGCGTGGACCCGTCGGCTGGCTTGCGTTGAGTGGTCCACGCCAGCACTTTGGCCTCGATTCGATCCGTCACTTTGTAGCGTGCGCGCCCCGCGTAACGAGCATACAACCCCGCCAGCCGATCGGTGGCAAAGCGTGTGCTCCAGCACGCAATGTAGCTATCGCCGCAATCAAGCTTGGCGCGAATCTGCGCCCAAGTCAGTCCCTCGGACCACAGCAGAATCAGACGGGCCTGTCGGGCCTGATCGGCGCGGCCGTTCCGTGCCCCCGCTTGCCGTTGCAGTGCTCTGCGTTCGCGTGTGGTCAGTATCATTGGGCCCTCCCGGGGCACGATAATACTCCCATTTAAACGTTACAGTCCACTAGTTCTTCATCGACGAGCTCTCAACTCACGGGCAGCACTGGTGATCCTTAGCTTTAACCGGGAACAGACTTCAGTCACGCTGCGAAAACCTCTTGGGACTTGGGAGTTGATGGTGGACTCGGTCGACCTAGAGTTCGGAGGACCAGGCACCACCAATTTTCCTGCCACAGTAGAAATCGGAGACCAGGCACCAACGATTTTAATGCCGGCCTACGGGGTGGCGGTTTATCTGGACTGCATCCTGTCAATATAATCATAGAGAGAGAGCCACCTCATTCAATCAGGAGCCTATTGCTCATGGTCGTGATCGAAGTGATGGGTTTACTTGACTGTGGCCTCTACGGGGTGGTTGAATCGCGCCGGAACTTCTTCTCACACGCTCGAGAACGAGCGCTTCCAAACAACCTGAGAATCCGCCCGAGAATCCGATGAACCTCACGGTCTCTCACCCAAAGATTCCCACCGCGACCTACCGGCTTCAGTTCAACAACACGTTTACATTTGTCGATGCCGCTCGGATTGTGCCGTATCTTCACGCGTTGGGTATAACAGATTGCTATACATCATCCTATTTAAAGGCCGTACCTGGGAGTCTGCATGGCTACGACATTGTCGATCCGACTATGTTGAACCCCGATCTTGGCACCGAGCATGATTTTCGACTCTTCGCTGGCTCGCTGGCACAGCACGGGATGGGGCAGATTCTCGATGTGGTGCCGAATCATATGGGCATCGCAAAATCGTGCAATCCGTGGTGGCAGGATGTCTTGGAGAACGGTCCGAGCGCTCGTTATGCGTCGTTCTTCGATATCGATTGGCGCCCCGTCAAGGCTGAACTGGAAGGGAAAGTGCTGCTGCCTATTCTAGGCGAACAGTACGGAACTGTCGTGGAGAACCAGGAGATTATTCTGGAATACCACGAAGGACGGTTCTTCTTTCGTTACTTCGATCACCAGCTTCCTGTTGATCCAAAGCACTCAGCGATGATCCTCGCCCTTCGGTTGGATGAGTTGATCAGCCGTGCGCAGTCAGATGATCTGCATGTGCAGGAGTTGCAGAGTATCTTGACCGCTCTTCGACACCTGCCTGACCGCAATGAGGCGGGTCCTGCCCAGGTTGCGGAGCGTTATCGAGAGAAGGAGATTATCAGGCGGCGGCTCTTACGGATCATGGGCGAGAACCACACAGTGAAGACGTTTGTCCAAGAGAATGTCGCCATCTATAACGGCAGGAAGGGAGACCCAAAAAGCTTTGATCTGCTGGATCAACTCCTCAGCCAGCAGGTGTACCGACTGGCCTATTGGCGGGTTGCCTCAGAAGAAATCAACTACCGGCGTTTCTTCGACGTCAACGAACTCGCCGCCGTTCGTATGGAAGATCCTGCGGTGTTCCTCTCCTCTCACCAGCTCATTCTTCAGCTATTGAAGCATGGAGCGGTCAGCGGATTGCGCATCGACCATGTCGACGGCTTGTACGATCCCAGTACCTACCTCGGGCAATTACAGACTTGGGCGAAAGCTGACCTTGCGCCTCGCGCGGAGGAGGCTGAGCGGTCGCTCTTTCTTGTCGTTGAAAAAATTCTCACCAGGGATGAGACGCTGCCTGTTCGATGGCCTGTCTATGGTACGACAGGATACGACTTCCTCACCCTCGTCAACGGGTTATTCGTGGACGGCTCGCATGAACAGGCTTTTAATCGGCTGTATGCCCGTTTTATCGGCAACAGCGTTTCCTTTGAAGCCCGCGTCTATGAAAGTAAACAGCTGATTATGCGAGCGTCCATGTCGAGCGAGATCAACGTGCTGGGGTACCAGCTTAACCATCTCTCCGAAATGAATCGACGGTTCAGGGACTTTACGTTGAACAGTCTGATTCACGCCATTCGCGAAATTATCGCGTGTTTTCCTGTCTACCGGACATATGTGACACCGGGCGAAGAACCTGTGTCGGATAAGGATCGGTCCTACATCCGGCTGGCAGTCTCCATGGCCAAGCGCAAAAATCCTGCGTTAAGCGGTCTTGTCTTCGACTTTGTCCAGGATATTCTGCTCAAGCAGGCCAGTTATCATCACGAACGAGAGCGCCGAGATCAGCTCAGGTTCGCGATGAAATTTCAGCAGATCACAGGCTCGGTCATGGCGAAGGGGGCCGAAGATACGGCTTTTTACGTGTATAATCGGCTCGCGTCACTGAATGAGGTTGGCGGCGATCCGTTGCAGTTTGGGCTTTCCATTCACACCTTCCACGAACGTATGCGTCAGCGCCGGGCCCATTGGCCGGCAAGTATCTGCGCCACTTCGACCCATGACACGAAACGTAGCGAAGATGTACGAGCCAGGATTAATGTTCTTTCAGAGATCCCGCAAGCATGGAAAACCCGCATTCTACGGTGGAGCCAACTCAACAAAGGGTGCAAAACTGAAGTGGACGGAACACTTGCTCCTGACCGCAACGAGGAATACTTACTCTATCAAACACTGATCGGTGCCTGGCCGTTTCATGCGCTGGACGATGACGAGTACAAGACCTTCAGTGACAGAATCCAGGCCTATATGGCAAAAGCCTTGAAAGAGGCCAAGATCCATACGAGCTGGGTCAATCCAAACCACGCGTATGACCACGCTGTGCGTGATTTCATTGAACGTATTCTCGTGCGTTCTTCGCCCAATCCGTTCTTGGCGGATTTCCTTCCCTTTCAACAAGAGATCGCGCGTCATGGTGTCTATAACTCACTCTCGCATGTGCTCCTGAAAATTGCGGCGCCCGGCATTCCAGATTTTTACCAGGGCACTGAACTGTGGGATTTCAGCCTGGTCGATCCGGACAACCGTCGTCCCGTCGACTATGTGAGGCGGACCGGTGTATTGGCTGATTTTCAGTCCGTTCGTGGAATACAGGGATCGGATCAGCGTCAGTTCGTTCAGGGATTGCTTGCGACGGTCTCAGACGGGCGGATTAAGCTATACCTCACGATGGTCGGCCTCCATTATCGTCGTGCGCATGCGTCGTTGTTTTTAAGCGGAGAATATGTTCCGCTCAAGGTCGAAGGAACGAAGAAGAAGCATGTATGCGCGTTTGCCAGAATTTATGAGGATCGGGCCGTCGTCGCGATCGTTCCGGTTTTGGTCAAAGGACTGTGCCAAGAGACTGAAACATTTCCATTCGATCCAAGTTTATGGGAGGACACATGGGTGATCGTGCCTTCCTGGAGAGCGGCGTCCTGTTATCAGAATCTCTTAACTGGAGAAATACTTTCTTCGACCGAGACTGAAGGCAAACAGAGCCTCCGGTTGGCTGAGATCATGGGCTCCTGTCCAGTCGCACTACTTGAGCGGATGACGTGAGCATCGGCAAATTATCTGCGCCCCTGATCGATGCCATGCCAACAAGATCCACCTTGTTCGACGTGGCAGGCGCATGGCTAAACACGTCAACGGCCAGCCCCCACCTGCTCATTTTCGAATCCATGATGTGGGGAGGATGACAGCAGGTTATGTTGCCGACTCCGTCGGCATCTTGTCGTCGTCGACCGGGTAAGCCTACCTGTATGTTAAATATCATCATCCATCGCTTGGCATATGCCTCAGGATAGGTCTCAATATCGGTAGGCCTCTGGATCTACACATAACTGCGTCATCATTTACTGAGGCAGTTCAAATTTGAAGCGACCAGCCAAAAACCTCCCATAGTTACCGGTTGGATGGTAGGATGGCGAGCTGTAGAGCATACAACTGTGGTTGTGATTGGAACAGCAGGGAGGAGAGACGTGCGCAAAGCTGACACGCCATTTTGTTTCACCGGGTCAAGCGAGCTGCGAGAGAGTCTAGGGAAGGAAGCGGAGGATGAAAAGCGGTTGGTAGAATTGCTCGAAGAGGTCCCGCTCGACTCCATCCACTATCATACGCATACCTATTTATTACGACATAGTCATGTCGAACAGCTGTATCCAAACGACTTTGCCCAGTGGGTGGCGATGGAGGTTCGCGATCATGTCCTCGGCGAACGGCTTGCCGTCATTGACCCGTTCGAATTTCAAGGGCTTGAGCTATTGAGGGAAGAGCTTATTTCGGTCATCGACGATCACTTGTCGCGCACACCGATTGTGCCTCGGGTGATCTTCGGGAAGCCGTTCAGTTTCAACCAGTCCAGAATCTTGGAGGTTTCTACCGGTCTGGAGGCATGGACATTACAAGAGTTTCGCAACGCGTTATCCGAGGTGGATGCGAGCGCGATCTACTATCATATGTTTGAAGCCCGCCATCGTCTTGGTAAGCAGGAGAGCGATTTTTCATCCTGGATAGAGGGGCAGCTGCACATGCCGGAGTTGGCCGGGAAGTTTCGCGCCATCAATCCGTATCGAGGAAGTCTTGAGCGGCACAGATCGGCGCTCTTAACAGTATGTGATGAGTTTCTCGCGAAGAATTCCGACTCGTAGAGACGAGGATATTTGCTGTGACTAACGTCGACCCGCTGTGGTTTAAAGATGCCGTGTTTTACGAGCTGCACGTGAAAGCGTTTTGCGACAGCAATGACGATGGGATTGGAGATTTCCGCGGCCTAATTCAGAAACTTGATTATCTTGAGTGGCTAGGGGTCACCTGCCTTTGGCTCTTACCATTTTTCCCTTCTCCTTTGCGCGATGATGGTTACGATGTCTCGGACTATCGCGGCGTGTTTCCGGATTACGGCTCACTCGATGACCTCCGAACCTTTCTACAGGAAGCCCATAGGCGGGGGATTCGTGTCATCGCAGATCTTGTACTCAACCACACGTCCGATCAGCATCCTTGGTTTCAAGAGGCAAGACGGTCTCCCGAGTCGCCCCTGCGCAGCTTTTATGTCTGGAGCGACAGTGAGAAAAAGTATGGGAAGGCCCGAATCATTTTTATCGATACAGAACGGTCTAATTGGACCTGGGATCCCGTCGCAAAGCAATACTATTGGCATCGGTTTTTCAGTCACCAGCCTGACCTCAACTATGACAATCCTGAACTGCGCAAGGCTATGTTGGAGGTCATGGCCTTTTGGCTGGATCAGGGACTGGATGGGTTCCGGTGTGATGCTGTACCGTATTTGATTGAGCGTGAGGGCACGATATGCGAGAACCTGTCGGAGACACACGAGTATTTGAAGGATCTTCGAAAGTGGATCGATGAGCGCTACCAAGGGCGCATTCTGCTGGCAGAAGCGAATCAATGGCCGGCCGATGTCCGTCCCTATTTCGGCGATAACAATGAATGTCACATGGCTTTTCATTTTCCGTTGATGCCAAGGCTATTCATGGGTGTTCGAAGCGAGGATTGGCATCCGATCGTCGACATGTTCACTCACACGCCGGCCATTCCCGATGAGTGTCAGTGGTGTTTGTTCCTGCGCAACCACGATGAACTGACGTTAGAGATGTGTTCCGGTGAGGAACGGGACTACATGTACTATGCCTATGCTCGGGATCCCCAGATGCGGCGCAATATCGGCATCGCGCGTCGTCTCGCTCCCTTGCTTGAAAATGACCGGCGCAAAATCGAGCTCCTGAATAGCCTCGTGTTTACTCTACCCGGCAGTCCTATCATTTATTATGGGGACGAGATCGGGATGGGAGATAACGTGCATTTGGGGGATCGCAACGGTGTGCGCACACCGATGCAGTGGAACGTTGACCGAAATGCGGGGTTTTCCAAGGCCGATCCCTCGAAATTGTATCTTCCCGTCATCACCGATTCGATTTACGGATATCAAACGACCAACGTAGAAGCCCAGCTCCAAACGCCGTATTCCCTGGCGCACTGGATGAAAAGCATGATCGCCATCCGTAAAAAGCATCCGGCATTCGGGCGAGGCACGATCGAGTTTCTCCGTCCGCGAAACGACAAGGTGTTGGTGTATCTCCGGCAGTACCGGGATGAGACACTCCTCATGGTCCAAAACCTGGGCGGATCTGCGCAAGCGGTGGAGTTGGATCTCGTAAAGTTCGCCGGGGCTGTGCCGGTCGAATTATTCGGCGAGACGCGGTTTCCATCGATCGGCGATAGACCCTATATGTTGAGCCTTGCGCCGTATGGGTATTACTGGTTCAAGTTGCGTCAGGCGCCTTCTGAGGAAACCGCCTATGGAATCGAGGGAAGTGTGATTTAATGGGTGCATGATTGGGAGCGAAGCGAAAGCTATGCGACTGGAGTTGGATGATTACCGGGATAGCGCGACGAAGGGGACGGTCGATTTCCTGTATCGGCTGAGTGATTTGGTTAAAGGGCGAAGCTTTTTGCAGGTCAATGCCGTCCGATACGGGGGTGGTATGGCGGAGGTGTTACGTCGTCTTGTGCCGATGTTGACATCGTTGGGAGTCGATGCCCGTTGGGAAGTCCTTGCTGGCGACCAGGAGTTTTTTGACGTCAGCAAGCGGATCAGCAACGCGCTGCAAGGTCAGGAGCAGGTCTTTACCGAGCAGATGTCCCAAGTCTATCTCAAGATCAATCGCCAAAATGCCCAAGTGCTCAATCTCGATGCCGACCTCGTGATGGTCCATGATCCTGGGCCGGCTGCGCTGATCGAACACCGTAAGGGTGGGAAATGGATCTGGCGTTGCTATCTGGACCTTTCGCAGCCTCAGCGCCGTGCCTGGAGCTTCCTTCGCCACTTTGTTGTCCGCTATGACGCCGCCATTTTTTCTGTTACCGGATTTGCTCAGCGGCTTCCGATTCCCAAATTCCTGATCTACCCCTCGATCGATCCGTTAAGCGAAAAAAACCGGGAGTTGTCACGAGCAGAAGTATCCCAAACGCTGGACTGTCTTGGGATTCCCAGAGACAAGCCGATTCTGTTGCAGGTGGCGCGCTTCGATCGGTTTAAGGACCCGGTTGGAGCGGTCGCGACCTACAAGATGGTCAAGAAACATTACGATTGCCGCCTGATTTTGGCCGGCGGAGGCGTGGCGAATGATCCAGAAGGAGAAGCGGTGCTGGCCGATGTACAAACGGCTGCGGGATCCGACGCCGATATTCATGTGTTGCAGCTGCCTCCTGAAGCAGATAGAGAGATCAATGCGCTTCAGCGTGGTGCGACGATTGTCCTTCAAAAATCCATTAAAGAGGGGTTCGGTTTGGCGGTGTCAGAGGCGATGTGGAAAGGCAAGCCGGTTGTCGGTGGAACGGCCGGTGGGATTGCAGATCAGATTATCGATGGTGTGACCGGCTATATCGTACATTCTATAGAAGGGGCTGCATTCAGGGTCAGGCATCTTCTTAAAAATCCAGGATTGAGTCAGCGTATGGGAGGCGCCGCCCGAGAGCATGTGCGACGAAACTTTCTCATCACGCGACACCTAGCAGATTATTTGACGCTTTTGAAGATATATACGCAGTGATGGCGAGACGGCGACTGTCAGGTTCACAGCGTGCCGGCATGGATAATGAGCCGCGATGACGATACCCAAGACGGTGTTGAGCCAGGTTCGCCAGCAAGTAGGAGACATCGAAACGGTCGAAGTGCTGGTGGGAATCCCCACGTTCAATAATGCTGCGACGGTGGGGGCGCTGGTGAATGCTGTCAAAGCGGGTATCGCCAAGGTGTGCCCCCAGGCGTCTGTTATCGTGGTGAATGCGGATGCTGGCTCACAAGACGGCACACCGGAAACTATCACACGCACGATAGGGTCTGATCTTTCGACGGTGTGTATCCAGCATTTGGAAGGTGGTGTATTTCCTGGTCCGATCTCCCTCCAGGTGCTGTCTGAGTCAGGGGTGCCCGGTCGCGAGCATGCATTTCAAGCGTTTTTCACGATCGCGGAAGCGTTGCAGGCAAAAGCCTGCGTCGTAATCGATGCCAATCTTCGCTCCTTTACGTCCGATTGGATGGACGTCTTGCTTCACCCTATCCTTGAAAAGGGCGTCGACTATGTCGCCCCGTTCTTTCGTCGGGCGAGATATGAGGGCAGTTTGACGAACTGCATCATGTATCCTCTCAATCGGGCGCTCTACGGGAAACAGATCCGTTATCAGAGCGGCGGCGCCTATGGCTTCTCCGGAAAGCTTACGAGCCTCTACTTGAAGAAGAATGTATGGGAGGGAGTGGGAGCACGGTATGGGATCGATAGCTGGTTGACCACCGTTGCGGTCGCCGAAGGATGTGAAGTCTCTCAAGGTTTTTTGGGACCCAGGATTCAAGACGTCAAGCTGACCGGAGTCGAACTATCGGTGGTGCTTGCCCAAGCAGTCGGGGGACTGTTCTATCTCATGGAAACGTATCAGGACGTGTGGGAAGGCAGAGCGGGGTCGGTGCCGATCCCGCAATTTGGTTTCCCCTATGAATCTGGACCTGTCGGCGGCGTCATCAATGTTGAACGGATGGTGAGAGGATTCCGACAGGGGTTACGAGATCTTCTTCCTATCTGGGAGATCATTCTGGCGCCCGAGACGCTGGCTGGAATCCTCGCCTTAGGCGTAGTCGAGGCGGAAGAGTTCCGATTCCCTGAGGAGTTATGGGTACAGACCATTTACGATTTCGCTCTGGCCTATCATGAGAAGGCGCTCCATCGCGAACACTTGCTCAAGTCTCTGACCCCTCTTTACCTCGGGCAAACGGCCTCGCTTGTCCTGAGGACCAGGGATGGGCCACCAGAGGATGTTGAACGTGCCATCGAAGCACTGTGTAAGACATTTGAGAGCATGAAACCGTATTTGACTCAGCGATGGCGATTCCTGTGAGCAGGCTGCGCCAGGGAGCTATTGGAGTTGATGCGGTGCCTCTTGCAGGCGTCGAAGTCGTCTATCGGGGACATAAGTGATGGGAGTCAGGAGTGAAAGGGAGATGGAGGGAGTGGAGGGAAGACGTCGAGTCGTGATTGAAAGAGTGACGCCTGAAGTCGATGGAGGCCGCTATCCGATCAAAAGAACGATAGGCGAAGATGTCGTGGTCGAGGCGGATGTCTTTGCAGACGGTCATGATTGTTTGGGCGTGGCACTTCTGTCTCGCCGAGACGGTGATCTGCAGTGGCGTGAGACACCGATGACGTTTCTGACGAATGACCGATGGCAGGCATCATTTCAGGCGGCCGAGCTTGGCCGTTATGTGTATACCGTGACTGGTTGGGTCGACCATTTTGAGACGTGGCGACAGGGTTTTATGAAGAAGGTAGACGCAGGTCAACAGGTGCTTGTCGAGCTACGCCAGGGAGCCAGATTGATTGATGTGGCGAGTCAGCGCGCCCCGGGAGTGGAAGGACAATCGCTGAAGGAGTGGGCAAACAGACTGAAGTCATCAGATGAGGCAGAGCCAAGGCGTGTCGAACAGGCATTGGATCCGAACATGGCTGTTTTAATGGCGAAGTATCCTGACCGACGCTTCGCGACGCAGTATGAAAGAGAGCTCGGAGTGGTTGTGGATCGAGAGAAGGCCAGGTTCAGCGCCTGGTATGAGATGTTCCCACGTTCATGTTCTCAGCGGAGCGAGCACGGGACGTTCAAAGATTGTGAAGCGCGCCTTCCATATATTGCATCCATGGGGTTTGACGTCTTGTATGTGCCTCCCATCCATCCCATCGGCGTCACGCATCGGAAGGGTAAGAATAATTCACCGGCCGCAGGGCCGGATGATCCAGGAAGTCCATGGGGAATCGGTTCACCGGACGGGGGGCATGAAGCGATTCATCCACAACTAGGAACCGCGAAGGATTTCAGGAGGCTTTTGAAGAAGGCGAGATCGTTTGGGATCGAAATCGCGCTGGATCTGGCCTTTCAGTGTTCTCCCGACCACCCGTACGTCACGCAACATCGGGAGTGGTTTAAGATCAGATCGGACGGGACGGTGCAATATGCGGAAAATCCACCCAAGAAATATCAGGACATCGTTCCCTTAGAGTTCGAGACCGACCAATGGGAGCCGCTCTGGCGGGAATTGAAACGCGTCGTGATCCATTGGATTGAGCAAGGGGTGCGTATCTTTCGCGTGGACAATCCACATACCAAGCCGTTTGGATTTTGGGAATGGCTGATTCGCGAAATTCAAGCGGACTATCCGGATGTCATCTTCCTGGCCGAAGCGTTCACGCGGCCCAAAGTGATGTACCGGTTGGCGAAGCTTGGTTTTACTTCGTCGTATACCTATTTCGCCTGGCGTAGTTCGAAAGCGGCTCTCATGGAGTATTTCACCGAACTGACTCAGAGCGAGGTTCACGAATATTTCCGGCCCAGTCTTTGGCCCAATACGCCGGATATTTTGACAGAAGAGCTTCAGCACGGAGGCCGTCCCGCCTTTATGGCTCGTTTGGTCCTGGCATCGACGTTAGGCGCGAGCTATGGGATCTATGGCCCCGCTTTTGAACTGTGCGAGAACCGCCCGCTGAAGGTGGGGAGTGAGGAGTATCTGAATTCGGAGAAGTACGAGATCACGCAGTGGAATATCGAGCGGGACGACAGTTTGAAAGAGTTCATCGGCCTGGTGAATCGAATCCGCCGGGAGAATCCGGCGCTTCACAGCGACGGGAGCCTGCACTTCCACGCAACAGATAACGATCAATTGATTTGCTATAGCAAGAGCACGCCTGATGGATCCAACATCATCCTGGTCGTGGTGAACCTGAGCCCGTATCACACCCACAGCGGCTGGGTTCAACTGGACCTCGACCCCTTATGGCTCGATCCGCATCATCCCTTCCAGGTGCAGGATCTACTGACGACTGCCTCGTATCTGTGGGATGGACCGCGCAACTATGTCAAGCTCAATCCGCACTCTGCGACCGCCCATATTTTCTATGTGCGTCGTCGGCTCCGCACGGAGTAAGACTTTCAGTACTACATATATAAGGCGTGAAGTTGATCATGTTGATTGTCACCGAACGATGGGAGCGTATTCTGGAAGGGGAAGCCCGCAGCATGTTGGAAGCTCGCCTGCCCGACGTCCTGAAGGCGCGGCGATGGTTCGCCGGGAAAGCCCGCGCGATACAATCAGTCCGTATTGCCGAGTCCGTGCCCGTTCCTGCCCGGTCCAGTTCCGTGGTCCTGCTGTTCATCCGGGTGGAATACGTGGACGGCGCTCCTGAATTGTATACGCTCCCCCTCACGGCGGCCTTCGGTGAGGAGGCTGCTCAGATTCAGCAGGACCATCCAGGTACTATTGTCGCGACGCTGAAGGTTCAAACCAAAGATTGCGAACAGATCGGGGTATTGTACGATGCGCTTTGGAACCCAGACTTTTCGAGGACGCTGTTGTCTGCCATCGAGAGAGGTAGCCGTTTCACTGGCGAAGCGGGTGTTCTGATCGCGTCCCCCACGCAGGCCTATGGGGATCTGATAGGCGGCGGGGCCTCCCTGGACCCTGCGGTCTTGAAGGCGGAGCAGAGCAATACGTCTGTGGCATATGGTGATCGTGTCCTCTTGAAAATGTATCGGCGTGTTGAGACTGGAATAAATCCAGATGTGGAGATCGGCCGAGTCCTGACGGCGATGAACTTTCCCCATAGCCCACCTCTGGCCGGATCCATCGAGTATATCCGCGCAAATGACGAGACCGTGACGGTGGCCATCCTTCAGGGCTTCGTGCACAATCAAGGCGATGCATGGAAATATACCCTTGAGGCCTTCGATCAGTACGTGCTGCGATGTCGTGCTCAACCGACTGGGCGAGAGCATGGGTTGGCATTCGCTGGACCGCTTCTGGAAACGGCACAGGGGAATATTCCCACTTTTGCGCGCGAGCTCATCGGTCCGTATCTGGATTCTGCTTCCAGTTTAGGACAACGTACGGCCGAACTTCATGTCGCGCTGGCGAACGCTCGAGGCAACCCTGATTTCACGCCGGAGCCGTTCTCGTTGGAATATCGTCGGTCTCGCTACGAATCCATGTGCCGGCTGGCTTCGCAAAACTGTTCAATCTTAAAGAGTCGACTCAACGATTTGCCTCCGGTCACGAAGCAGGAGGCTCGACGAGTACTGAACGATGAGCCTCGAATGCAGAATCGATTCCGAGCATTTTTTGAGTTAGAGACCCGCGCGCTCCGGATTCGATGTCACGGGGATTATCATCTCGGTCAAGTGCTCTGGACTGGGCGGGATTTCCTCATCACCGATTTCGAAGGTGAGCCGGCCCGCCCACTCAGCGAAAGACGCACGAAGCATTCCCCCATCATGGATGTGGCGGGCATGCTGCGATCATTTTATTACGCGTCGTATGCCAGTCTGTTGCATCAACAGCTGGGTTTGCATGCAGAGGATGCCGGAGCAAGCTTCGAACCATGGATCCGGTTCTGGTATGGCTGGGTCAGCGTGGCGTTTCTGAAGTCGTATCTCAGAATTGCAGAGAACGTTTCCTTTTGGCCTGGAACGCTATTAGAGCTCCGCGTACTGCTGGATGCGCACCTGCTTGAAAAGGCCGTTTATGAAATCGGGTATGAACTCAACAATCGGCCAGATTGGGTGAGGATTCCCATCCGTGGGGTCCTGGACATACTCGAGATGCATGCAGGTAAGGTAATTGAGCGGCACCGCACCAAAAATGAGAGGTAAAAATTCCGTGACCACGTGAGACAACACTATTAGAAAAGCAAGGTTCTTCCCTAGCGTGTGTCGTTCTAGCGGTCTCTTATCGTACCTGTGCCAAGAGTTCCAGGACCGCTTCATTCCATCCCACCGGCCCTATTCCTGGCGCATGAATCATTCGAGGTAGTTGGATATCGGGGTCATAGGATCCATCCTTTTTTTGAACGAGAATCGGATAATCCACCATCGCGAGCAAGGTGGCGTCGTTGATGCTATCACCGATTCCAATCGTTTCGATCCGTTCCGTTTCTCCCCGCATGCGTTGTTGACGGTGGTAGCAGCGTAGGAGTATAGAGGCGGCCTCCCCCTTATCGTGATCTCCTGTGAGATGAAATAACCGCCCACCTTTTGTCCATCTGAGACCCCTGGTGACGATTTGACGGCACACTTCTTCAATGAGCGGCTGGGGGCCTTGTAGGAGGAAGGGCTCATCGTATTCCCGTTGCTTGGCCAGGATGGCGTCGGCGCGTGGGAGCCCGGTGACTTGCATGATCGTTTCTACCGACAGGTCGCCAAAGCCTTGCAATGGCGTTTCGATAGCGTCCTCTATTTGTTTCAATACCTCTCGCAGCATGTGATACGGAAGGCCTAATTCCATGACTTGATAAGGAGGTCGGGTTCGCATGCGTTCCAAGGGGAACTCGAAAAAGCCGTGAGGGACAAACACCGCGCCGCCATTTTCGACAATAAATGGGTTATGAAGGTCGAGGCGCTGTCGAATGGGTTCCATTTCCGCGCGCGTTTTACTCGACGCCAGCACGAGGGGAATGCCTTGCTCGCGGAGGGCAGTAAGGGCTGGAATCGCGGCGTTGTAGGAATAGGTCGTGCCGTCCAGGAGCGAACCATCCAAGTCTGTGAAGACGATCAAGTTTGGCATGGTCTTGCGCCGTTACCAGTGATGGAGATCGTCATCCGTGTTGGATTTGGATCGGTTTATCAGTCGTCGTTCCAAGAGCTCTTTGGCAAGATCGGAGGCGCCGAGTCCGAATGCAATGGCTCCAGCCAGCACAATTCCTCCCCAGGTAATGCCGAATCCTACGACGACGATGTGTTGGGCAATGCCGAGTTGTTCGAGCGCCATGGCGCCCGCGAGGACTTGTATGCCCCATCGAGAACAGGCTGCGATGAGTCGGGCGGGTGGGAGCCCGGCGTTGACGGCGGCAATCAGGACTGCTTGGGAGACAAAGTTCGAGAGAAAGTACCCGGCCAGGAGAATCACCGCTGCGGTTACCAGGTGCGGCACATAGGCGAGGAGTGACTGGGCAAACTGGTTGATAGGGGTCAGGTTGAGGGCTCCTAACGCCGCGATCGAGGCCATCACGATTACCGTCCAATAGATGCCTTGTCCAACAAGGCGAGAAGGATCGGTTTTGACTCCTCCGCGGAGGAGCGCCGCATTCATCCCTACCCGATCGCAAAAATGATCGAACCCGATTACACGAAGCAGCCGTTCTGAAAAAGATCCGAGCGCCCAGGCCGTGAAGATCCCACCGAGTAGGATGATGCCCATGGCAAGCACATTCGGGAGTACAGTCAAGACTTGACGGCCCAGCAGTTCCAACGGTCCAAGAAGGGCCTGGTTGATGAAGTCACTCATGATCACCTCCTGCGTCGGTGCTGGTGTGATGCAACAGAGCCGGAGCGGCAGGTTGCGGCGCCGGCGGTTGCCAACGTTCAAGCAGATAGGGTTTCATGCGTTCGAACGTGTGGCACAACGCTTCGATCTTCTGCTCTGCTTCGACGGACGTCAAGCCCTGGGTCGCATGGACAAACGAGGCGGTCCGACCTAGGTAGAGAGGAGTGAGGGCTTTGAGGAGGTGATCGCGTCGTATGATTCGTTTGCGATGCGCAATCGCTGCATCGTAGACGACCTGAACCCACAGTTCATCGGGGATACGACAGTCGGTGTTGGACGTTCCCTGGAGATCGCGGAGTTGCGCGAATGTATCGTCGGCCAGGATCTGGCGCCAGATGGGCTTAAGGTCAGCAAGGCCTTGCCGATAGTGCAAGACCATCCGCTCCATATTCACATGGACCGGTTCGACCCCCACCTCGTAGGTAAACCCAAAGAGTGGAACTGGCTCCGATCCTACCAGCCGAGACCAGAGCATTTCATGTTTTTCCATGAGGGCAAAGAGCGCTCCCATCACCTGCGTCAACATGGCCGACAGGTCGGCTGACGGGTCCTTTGGATTATGAATTTTTGCACCGAGGAAGCTTTGGCAGATCCGTGCGCCACTGGCGATGGCTTCCGTCGTCATCCAGATATCGATACCGAAGCGCGCGACTTCCGATTCCCAGACGTGTTGGTCGAGATAGTGGGCCGCGAGCGCACCGGAAAAACCAAACTCTCCGCCGATAGGCTGGCGCACGCGTCGCCCGTAGAGTGCTCTGGTCAGTGGGTAGGCGAGACTGTTTGTGATCGTGCCGTCGTATTTGTGGCGGAGATAGTAGGGCGCGACGTAGTCGTATCCCTCTTCCAGGATGGGTCGAAGCAAGAGTTCAATCCATTCCGGTGAAATACTACGGAGGTCCGCGTCGACGACTGCGCAGGCTCGGGCATTCAGTCGTCTGGCAATCTCGAAGATCGTCCGGAACGCACTGCCCTTTCCTGGAATCCCATGGTACGGCGTCACGATTCGATGCAGGATGCTTTGTTGGTCGGCAATGAAGAGGTGTTCGAAATCGATGACGGTGCGGGCAACGATGGCCGGCGTCTGATCCGTAGAGCCACCGTCGGAATTGACCAGGACGGCTCGGCGGCCAGGGAAATGTTTAGCGAGGCCGACGCTCACGGCCCGCACGACATGTGCGACCGTATCCGCGTTGTTATAACTTGGAATCCCGACGAGAACTTCAGCCGAGCCAATCTCTTGGATTCGTGCTTCAGTCTGTGGAGTGAGTGGGGTGAGATTCGTGCTCATGAAGGAGTGGCTGCCGGCTCGGATGTGGGGTCCCAGACGTGATCGGCTTCGACGGCGTCGACCAGGCGATCAAAAATATCTGGCACGGCATGGGTGACGCGGCTCCAGTTGGAAATCATAGGGACGCCAAGCGGGTCATCGAGAAACCCGTCGGTGGCGAGCTTCATGCCTTTCAAAAACACTTCGACGGCCGTCCGTTCCTGGTGTCGGTCAAACGTGAGGCTGTTGATGGACGCGTCGTTTTCGTATCGGCTGATCGCTTCCTGAGCAGCTTGCAAATAGGTGGCGCGCAAGGTCTTGAGGATACCGTCAGATAACACGACGCCTTCACTGGCAAGATTCCTGAAGAGCGATTTCGTAATGTCGACACACATCTTGAGGAGGCCGGCATCGGGATTATGGGCGGAGAGTTCTTGGTGTTTGTGGTCATAGGCGTCCGCAATATCGGCTTGGCAAATGCGGCGCAAGGCGCAGTTCCGATAGACTTCCGCGAGGACGCCGATTTCAAGTCCCCAGTCCCCTGGAATTCTATTGGTCCAAGCCAGGTCCCGCACCATGGCAAACTCACCGGCCAGAGGATAACGAAAGCTGTCGAGAAACGTCAGAAGCGCGTGAGGCCCCACAAGCTGTTGGAGACTTCGGATCATCGGGGTTATGAACAGGCGCGTTACCCTGCCATTGAGGCGGTCGGTCACTCGGCTGTAATAGCCCTTGCAGAACTCATACCCGAGATTGGGATTGGCGATGGGATAGCAGAGGCGCGCCAGATATTCACGGCTGTAGCTTGTGATGTCACAGTCGTGGAGTGCAATGACCTGACTGTGATTTCTGGCCAGCACATAACCGAAGGCGGTCCAGCAGCCCCGTCCCTTGCCCTGTAGGCCGATATCGAGGTTGTGATCGACCAGGACCTTGAGGATGGCTTGGATGCGCGCACCGTCATTCCAGATGAGGCGAACCCGCTGGGGGAGGACAGAAAAGAATTGCTTCGCCAAACGAAATTCTAAGGCCGAAGCTCGATCCAAGGAGATGACGATTTCATTGAGATACGACACAGTTTTGAGGGTCTCCACGATGGCTTTCAATGCCGGCCGTCCCAATTCTGAGTAGAGGGAGGGGAGGACCAATGCAATGGGATTGACGCGCCCGTAACGCGCCAACTCTTGCTCCAGTTGGTTGACGTTTGGCTGCCCGAGGCGGTGAAGCACGGTGACCACACCGTTTTGATAGAAATCTGACATTGGGGCCTCCGGTGAGCGAGTCTGCGAACCTGCCTACATCATGCCTGCTGAAGGATGACGAGTGGTCGTTGTCAAAGTCGTATGCGTACGCCCTAAGGCGGTGTTGTGTTCGTATAATACAACAGTTGGGCAGGTGATGTGCCACTAGATAATGTTCACATCGATGACTGTTCGAAGAGCGAACCGGCTGGAGAAGTGAAGAAGATGGTGGGAAAACCCTTCACCTTCGTGGTCTCGCGCCCGAACTGGTTGACCAGTGACCGGAGTTAGACTTTGCCATACTGGCGGAGTTTACGGAAGAGTGTCTTGCGGTGGATGCCAAGGATGTCGGCTGTCTCACCGTGGTCCTGATGATGGGCCTCCAGCACCCGAAGAATATAATTCTTTTCCACATCGTGAAGGGTCTCCCATCCACGAGCCCGCGCTTGGTTGTGAACAGGCGCTGCCCGAATCGTTTCAGGAAGGTCTTCCGGAGTAATGATGGGATAGGGGGTCAAGGCAATAGCGCGCTCAATCACATGCTCGAGTTCGCGGACGTTGCCAGGCCATGAGTAGCGTGCCAGCAAAGGAATGGTGTCCGGCGAGAGCCCGATCACCGGCTTCTCTTTGGTTCGCCCGAATTTATCGACGAAGTACCGGCTCAAAAGCGGAATGTCTTCGATCCGATCGCGCAACGGAGGAAGGACAATGGTGATAACTTCCAACCGATAAAAAAGATCCTCTCGAAAGGTCCCCGCCTCAACAAGTGGTTTCAATGCTTTTTTCGACGCGGCGATGATTCTGACGTCGATGGCACGTGGTGTTTCACTCCCGACACGCCGGATCTCTCGCTCCTGGATCGCTCGGAGCAACTTGCTCTGCATCATGGGTGAGAGGTCCGCGATTTCGTCCAGAAAACACGTGCCGAGATTCGCCTGTTCCAGCAACCCTTTCTTCGTTGCGACGGCTCCGGTAAACGCGCCACGTTCGTGGCCGAAGAGTTCAGACTCAAGGAGCGTCTCGGCCAACGAGCCCGTATCGATTGCGACGAACGGCCCGCCGCTTCTACCGCTGTTGGCATGGATGGCGCGGGCGATCAACTCCTTTCCGGTCCCACTCTCTCCCTGGATGAGCACCGTGCTGTCCGTCTCCGCGACTCGGGCAATCATTTTGTAGACTGCAACCATTCCGCCACTACAGCCCACGAGGTTGTCGAACCGGTATCGGTCACGCAATTGGCCGCGTAACGAACGATTTTCTCGCACTAGTTTTGTATGTTCCAGTGCGCGTCGGACTACCAACCGAATGTCCTCCACGACAAACGGCTTGCTGAGATAATCGAACGCTCCGGCTTTAATGGCATCCACAGCAGTTTTGAGCGATCCGTAGGCGGTCAACAAGACTACCGGAATATCCGGTTCCTTTTCGCGCACGGCGGCCAGTAATGCGAGCCCGTCCATCCCTGGCATATGAATGTCGGTGATGACGAGTTCAGGCTGCCATTGCTCAAGTCGCCGCAGCGCTGTCTCCGCGTCCTCGGCCGTTTCGACCTCGAACCCCTCCTTAGCAACAATCTCGTGCATCAAGGCCAGCGTCTCGGCGTCGTCGTCCACTACCATGACACGGGATGGTCGCATCATCAGCGTGCTCCTCCGTCGGCAGGAAGCTCAATCGTGAATCGTGAGCCTTTTCGCAACTCACTCTCTACCTTGATATCTCCGCCGTGTGCCCGTACGGTTTCCAGTGCGCTTGCCAGCCCCAATCCTGTGCCACGCCCGGCCCGCTTTGTTGTAAAGAATGGCTGAAAGATTTGTACAAGCTGCGCGGCGCTCATCCCGCAGCCTGTATCGACGAGGTCCACCGCGACCCATGGGCGATGAGCTGGCTGTCCGAGCGCAGCGTGGGGAGAGACTCGCACGACCAGTGTCCCTCCGTCAGGCATCGCGTCGAGCGCGTTTTCGATCAAACTGTGGAACACCTCATGGAGCTGCTGGGAATCGGCCTCAACTTTCTCGATCTGCTGGCTCCATTCTGTCACCAGCGTAATCTTCTGGCGATCGAATTCCGGCTGGAAGAGCGCGAGACATTCCGCGACACAGCCATTGAGATCGATGGGAGATCGCACCGGATCCGGCCTCCGTGCATATAACAGGAGATCCTGGATAATTCTGGACGTTCGTTCGATCTGGGCCTCCACGGTCTGTAACCGTCGTCGAGACTCTGTGCTCAATGTCTGGTCCTCAGCCAGGAGTTGAATATGGCCGGATAGCGCGGTCAAAGGGGTGCCGATTTTATGGGCTACGGTTGCAGCGACCTGGCCGATGGCTGAGAGGCGTTGCGCGCGTGCTGCGTCGCGCTGTGCCGCTGAAAGCAATTCGTTCGTCTGGGCCAGCGCACGATTTTTCTCCAGCACTTCGGCGGTCGCCTCGATGACTTTCTGCTGAAGACCGTCGTTCATCTCCCGCAGGGATTCTGTCAATTGTACATTGTCTTGAGTCGCTTCACGGATCTTCCTCACCATGTCATTGAACGTGCCGGCCAGTTCTCCGATCTCATCCTGTTCTTCAACAAGGACGACCGAGGTCATGGTTCCCTGAGAAACCGACTCGACGGCGGTGAGCAGTCGTTTTACAGGGCGGTGCACCTTAAAGTACAGAAATAGATTGATGGCGACTACGATCGCCAGTCCCGTCTGCAATCGTCTTGTTCTGGAGGCTTGCAGGATTGACTCCAAGGCTTCATCCATTTGCCTGGTAGAGAACTCGGCATAGGTCGCTCCTACCACGACATCCTTCAAGACGATCGGCGCAGCCAGGAAGACGCGATGGGTATTCTTCCGATCCGCATAATCGATAAGGGGCTGCTGTTCCTCGCGCACCCGCTTAATAAGGTCGAACGCTCTTTCTTGGCGCGGGTGGGAGAGAAGAAGCAATTCCGTGGGGCCCGCGCTTGTGATGGGTATAGGATTTTCTCCCTGTTCAGCTGGAAATTCGTACATCACGATGTTGAGAAGATCCGGCAGATTGGCCATAATCTTCTCCAACTCTTTAGTTCGCGCCTCCCGATTCGACAGCTGGGCACGACTGGTGACGTTCTGGTCGACGGAATATCCGACAGCCAGTGCCGCCGCCCGGACGTTGTCTTCCACGATGTGCTGGATCGAACGGGCCTCGAGCCAATCCGTCGCGCCAGCGGAGACGCCGACGATGAAGATGACGATCAGCGTCACCTTGATCTGAAGGCTGAGTTGGTGCCACCAGTTCAGCATGGAGCCATGGTAGTCTCTCAAGTTTCCCGGTTCAACCGAAATTCGAGACAAGATGTCTACCGCGGGACAAGTTGTCTCTTATCCTGGTACCCATTCCGAGGCGCGGTACATGGTTAGCTCCGATCATTTTTATAAAACATTCAATCTTTCAATGTTTTGCAATGGCAGACTTTACCGGGACGTTGTTGGCATCAGGTTTGCTTAATGCTCTAGCAAGAGGATCCGCCGACATCAGGAGTAATGCAACGTGAGAGAACAAGTTGTTGTCGTTGAGGCTGATGTAGCGTTGGGCGCTGTTCTTACCGAGGTGCTACGGCACAACGGCTATGGGGTGAGGTTCGTCAGAACGTTGATACGCGAAGTTAAGCACATGGAGTCTGTGAGTGCGGTGATTCTCGATATAGATACGACCTCTGCAGAGAGAGAACTCGCCTGGCTCAGCCTGTTGGAACCCTCTTGCGACTCGCCCCCGATCGTGTTGCTGGGTGTGCAAGTACCCGAAGACATGGCTCAACACCTGAGATCGCATTCCATTCCCCCGCAAAGCAAGAATTTCGTCTGGGTGCAAAAGCCATTTCGGAATGAAGAATTGCTCGCCGCTGTTCGACAGGCGCAAGAGGGTTGTGTGTCGGGACAGGCGACCAGGATTTAAACGACATGGGGTATGAGGAGAGCATGACACGTCGAGTGAAAGAGGGGGAAGCCATGCGATGCGAACGGTGTGCTGGACTGGTAGTGCTTGAACAGTTCAGTGCAGGGACAATCTCCGCCGGATGCTGGGCCTCTGGTGAATGGCGATGTGTCAATTGCGGTGCGATGGGAGTCTCTGAGCCAGTAAGCGAACAGCCTGTCGCCCGAGGTATTGCAGGAAACGAGAGAATCGATGGGCGGCGGCGTGCGTTGAGCACAGAGTCTCGTCGGTCATAACTCGCGCGCTCCCAATACCAGCGGCGGTAATCAGAGCGTGTATTTTATGTGATTGTGTTTGAGAGAGTAGTTCTGCTTCGATCGGCAAAATAAACCCATGATGAAAGGAATATTCCAATGAGAATCGCCCAGGTTGCCCCCTTATGGGAGAGCGTTCCGCCAAAACTCTATGGAGGAACGGAACGGGTCGTGTCCTACCTCACGGAAGAACTCGTACGGCTCGGTCATGATGTGACCCTGTTCGCGAGCGGAGATTCGCTCACGGCCGCTCGTCTTGAGGCAATCTGCAATCACGCGCTTCGTCTGAACGAAGGGATCTTTAACCGGGACGCACCGATGACGATGCTGATGGAGCAGGCGCTGGGCAAAGCCGGCGACTTCGACATCATTCACTCTCATCTCGATTTCCTAGGATTTCCTCTCGCGCGTCGGAATCCGACCCCGACCGTGACCACCTTCCATGGTCGGCTCGATTTGCCTGAGCTGCAGCCGGTGTTTCGCGAATACGCGGAGATGCCGATGGTATCGATTTCGAATTCTCAACGGAAACCCGTCTCCGGGGCAAACTGGCAGGCGACCGTCTACCACGGGTTACCAAAGGATCTGTATGGGCTGAATCCGAACCCTGGCGGCTATCTGGCTTTTCTGGGGCGCATTGCCCCTGAGAAGCGACCGGATCATGCGATTGAGCTCGCCAAGCGAGTAGGGATTCCTTTGAAGATCGCGGCGAAGGTGGATCCGGCGGATCAGAAATACTTTCAAGCAGAAATCGAACCGTTACTCTCTCATCCCTTGATTGAGTTTGTCGGGGAGGTTACAGACGCAGAAAAGAACGAATTCCTGGGGAATGCCATGGCGCTCGTCTGTCCCTATGACTGGCCAGAACCGTTTGGCCTGGTGCTGATTGAAGCGCTTGCCTGTGGCACGCCGGTGTTGGCCTATCGGCGTGGCTCCATTCCTGAAATCATTGATGATACTGAGACTGGATTTGTCTGCGAGGGGCTCGACGATATGATTGCGGCCGTCCAAGGTATTCCTAAAATTGATCGTCGACGATGTCGTCTCGCGTTCGAGCAGCGGTTCAGCGTTGAACGAATGGCGCAGGACTATCTGCGGGTGTATGAACAGCTGGCGCTTGGTAGCACAGGTGAACGGGAGACAGAGGCCGCGAGCTTTGCATCCTGGCCCACCTTCTCCAACAATGCATAAACGTGGATCAGCAGCCCCCGGGCTCAGGAGGAATAAGAAGAAGGTTTCCTTCTGCAGAAGAATGAGGGTGAGATGAAATTCCAAGCGGTTCTGAAAACTTGAACGGAAGCCCTTCGACCTCGGAATAATCATTTTCCAAGGCTTTGACAGACGGAGTAGCTCAGGTTCATAAGAAATAGAGGAGGTTTTGGTGTGGCTGACCACGACAAGGTGCTGAAAGATCGGGCAGGATCCGGGTGGGATTTGTTGAGGACGAGGGATTTCGGCCTTCTGTTTTCTGGCCAGGTCGTGTCTCAGATCGGCGACGGTATGAGCAAGGTGGCGCTGTTGTGGTTCGTGTATGAAATGACAGGGTCGGCCTTCAAGATGACGTTGATCGGATTGCTCCAGACTATTCCGCCGTTGATTTTTAGTCCGCTCATCGGTGTCTATCTCGATCGGATGAGGAAAAAGCCGGTGATGATCTGGGTGGATCTCATCCGAACTGGGTCGGTGATGCTGATTCCTTTACTCTACGCCATGGATGCCTTGACGCTTGAGTGGCTCTACGTGCTCGTCTTCTTAACGTCGATCGTCTCCACAGTGTTCGGGCCGGCGCTAGCATCGGCTGTCCCTCTTCTTGTACCTCGGGCTCGATTGACCTCCGCCAATGCGTTGATACAAGGGACGACGAATATCGGGCTCCTCATCGGCCCTGCAATCAGTGGGGTGGGTATTGCGATGATCGGAGCCCAGAATGTCTTGTACCTTGATGCAGCCACGTTCTTGGTATCGGCATTGTGCCTCATGCCGATTCGCCTGCGTGAGACGCTGCAATCGAGTGTGCGATCGGCCGATAGAGCCACGGTATTCCAAGATCTTTTTGTCGGATTTCGTTTTATTTTCGTCCAGCATCGAACCGTCCTTCTCCTCATGT
>JACMLT010000346.1 GCA_014379455.1 Nitrospiraceae bacterium | reverse complement strand
ACTTGGCTTGCGTCGCGGCCTGAGCTTCGATCAACGCATCATCGAGGGCGCGATTCTTCTGCTCCAGTTCCAGGGCGTGGGTGCGGACCTTCGCCTCTGCCCATTTCCGTGTTATGAACTGACCAATCTGGTTCCCGGCGGTGACAAACACCTGCATGAGGTCATCATCAAGCACGCGGATCTCACGGCTGAAGAATTCCATTACCCCCAGCACGCGATCATTGAGCCGGACGGGAAAAGCGAAGGCGGTGTGGAGCTTCGCCTGCGCGGCATATGGCGCGCGAGGAAAGTTGGGATCCTCCATCACATCGCGGACCGTGGCGGGTGCTTCGCTTGCCCAGACACGCCCAGGGAGGCCGACGCCACGCGTCAGGACCATTTGCATGGTCATACGTGAAAATTCCATCGCGTCCACCGAAGGCTGATGCCAGATCTCGGCACAACTGAGGACATCGGTGTGGTCGTTCACGAACCAGAGCGCGCCCAGGTCCCAATGAGACAGCTCGCAGATGGTCCGGAGGATCTTCGACATCGCGTCCACCAGCGTGTCTGCTTCAGCGAGCACCTGGGTCGTATGGTGCTGCAAGGCCAACCGCTCCTCGGTCAGCTTCCGTGTCGAGATATCCCGCACGAAGGCGCTGAACGTAAAGATTCCCCCCCGTTGCAGGGCCGGTGAGATCGCCACTTCAACAGGAAACTCGTGTCCGTCCCGGCGGCAGACCGTGACTTCGATCCGTGTATTGATAAGCGGTCCTTCCCCCGTCTCGAGAAAATGACGTAATCCGGATTCATACGCTGCCTTGTATTGCAGAGGGAGAATGGTGGCGGAGAGCAGCCGCCCGATGGCCTCTGGTCTCGACCAGCCGAACATCTGTTCGGCTTGGCCGTTCCAGTCGGTAATGACTCCCGCAGCGTCCATCCCGATGAAGGCATCCAGTGCGGTGGCCACGATGCGCCAGGTGTGGGCATGGCTCTCGCGAATCAACACGTCGGCGTGACGCTTATCTTCGATCAACCGTTTTCGTTCGAGTGCTTGAGAGACGGCGTGACCCAGCCGACCCATACGGTCTTTCAGCAGATAGTCGGTGGCCCCGGCCCGCATACATTCCACCGCCATCTCCTCCCCGATGCAACCCGACACGACAATGAACGGTATGTCCAGCCCCCGCTCTTGCAGGAGTTGCAGCGCATTGCGCGCCGTAAATTGCGGCATGGAGAAATCCGAGAGAATTAAATCCGGAGGCTGGTCGAGTTCGCGAAGATAGTCTGCTTTCGAATCGATACGGCGCGAGTTCAGCTCGAACCCCGCTTCACGGAGCACGTCGAGCATCAGCTCCGCATCATTCACCGAGTCTTCAAGCAGCAGGAGATTCAAGTGTGTTGACATCGTCGTCCACGGCAGGGAGAAAGCCCTTCCTCACCCTTGGGGAATGACGCAAGCGTTGGGAAGTTCCAGATAGGGTCTCAGTATAGAATAAGTGCTGCCGCCGACCAACGAAATGTGAAGATCGTGCGTTGAGGCAGGAGGGGGAAAGGAATGAGGATGTCCCCTAATTTCGAAGCACTACTCATTGGTCTGATGCCCTCGTTCCTTGGTGGCATTAGTACGACAACGCCTTCAAAAGGAGCGAGACGATGTCCAAGCGAAGGCAGGCTCGAGTAATGCTGCGCCGGCGGGTCGACTATCACCATGCACGGGGGCAACACGAGCGTCGACTCGTGGATCTCTCGTTGTAGGAATATCGGATCAAAGGGATCTCGACCCGCCGCATCCCGTGAAGATCGAGCTGGCGGCCGTTCGATGGGTCAAGCACTATCAATTTGGAGTGAGGTTTCTTCACGGCTCCCCAGACCCTCGGGTCCAACGGGGCATGCGGATACAGGGTCAGATGCGGCAACAGTCCAAGAGACAAATCCACCATGATGCCCGTCCCTCCTGTCCATGGAAACCAAAAAGGGTGGTGCGGAATTGCACTCTAAATACATTCCGCGTCGCTCGACGGCTCAGGGTAGAATAGAGGCTCTGGTAGGAACCAAGGCTAGACCACTAACCTGGAGATAACAAACTCCACATCGGTTCCCCGAAAAAGGTCACGGTTCAGGCACGGTTTTAGTCACGATTGCCAGTCTGTCTCAATCGTCATCAGTCAGCATCGCAATAGATCTAGCTCGTTGATAAGAAGCCGCTTGCATCATCGTCCTTCACCCTTAATCACCATCAGTCGTTCTGCCAGGATTCTGGACTACGGATCTGAGGGCCCGTACAGATTGACTTGATCGTATTATCTCGACCGCTTCGGCGCCATCTGGCTTCAATCTCTGACCTCGAGACGGTTTACCTTGTCGCTATTAGGCCTGAGCGGCTTTTCTTGCTGCGGCAGACCTTTCTTCTCTTCAGCTTTGCAAATCTTGCAGGCCCTCCCTTCAATTCCACCTTTCAGGCCTACGGCCACTGCATGTGTGTCAGAGAAATGGAGGATTCACATGAAAGAATGAGGGCCATGCGAGCCGCCATCAATGGGCGCAAGAGGGTCGCCAATCCTTCGATGAGAAGTCAGTTCCTGTTGGCTCAACGGACAATTCGCAACACCCGACAAGTGTTGCCCAAGCCTATCAAATGGTTCGACCATGAATTCGAGCCAGTTGGTTTCCTCCAGGTAGGAGAGGACCTGTCTACAGACTTGGGCTCGATCCTTTTTCAACTCCAACTCCCACCGGATGCCGTAGTCCTGCCAATCCTCTCGCTCTTTCGCCTGACTCTCCAGGCGTTTATCGTAGTTGCGCAGCAGGGTTTGACTCTGTGGACTCCCGAGATAGAGGGTCTCTCCGCTGGGAGTGGCGTGGTGGATCGAGCTCGATGAGATGCTCTGCATCCGGTTCGCCCGCGTGACACACTGCCCAGCTTCAATGGCCTGTCTGATTGTCGAGAGTGGCACTCGGCTGTTCCGATCGTCTAATGCACAATCGAGGCGCGTCAGGTGGCCGTCTTGCTGCAGAATCCATTGAAGGACTGTACGAACCTTCTCGATTGGCCACGGCGCGATGATCACGGCGGAGGGATCAACATGGACTTCGAGCGGCGCACGAGGCGCGCGCGTTCCCAGCTTGCCCACCCCCCGGCTGGCACTCGTCGTGATCCACAAGACGGGATAACCGCGAAAGCCGGTTGCGCCTTTGTTCCAGTCCCCTCCGAGCATCTGCATCGTGTCCTGGGCGGAGCCTGACGGCAGAGTGAAGGCGAGCCAATCAATCGTGAGGGTGAAGGTGAACTCATCGAATCCCTAGACCTCCTGTAATCATCCCCGTTGGTAGTGCCCCCGTGTTACCAGACGGGGGCATTTTCCTGGCGCGAGGCCGTCGATTGCCGGCGGTCGCGCACATCATTGGCACTGTTGCCATTCAGACGAAGCACACATCCTTGCCCATTGCGCTCCATGGCCAGTCTGACTTTGTCGAGATCGAACCGCGCCATCCGACAGACCCACTCCACAGGAATGTCCCCCTTGCGATAGGCCCGCTGAATCGACTTCACACTCATCCGCAGTTCCGGCGCTAATTCCTTGACCGTGAGCAACGCTCCTTTCACGCTCGTTCCTTTCTGCCGATACGGTGCAGGTCTGTGTCGACCATACCGACGTGTAATGATGAAGGGAAGTACCCTGCTTAGGACTGTTAAGGACAGTTGGGGACAGATAAGGACAATGCGGAAGTCCTGACGAGTGCGCGACAATTTCAGAAACCCTTCCGTTCATTCTGAAGTCGATCATTCAGTCTCCCTCTCGCTCGATAGGTCCTGATCCTCGATGCTGATCATGACGGGCGACGAGTCCTTCTGGAACTAGGCGTATGCATGCTTATGGGCGCTTTAGGATGCTTTATGGAGCAATGTGCCGAAAGAATCGCTTCACGCAGTATCCTGACGAAGCAGCGCGTCTCCAGAGGTTCATCTTGGCCTCGGCTATGTTTGCCCTTATGGGTGCTCTCCATACTGTTTCATCGTGGCGAAGAGAATTCGTCAGATGTAGCCAGACATAGTCAGATGCATCAACGCACAACGGCACCGGTGTAGTACGCCGCCGACCATACCACCGGGAGCCGACGATGGGATCTAGGCAGTTTGGGGCAGCTTTCGGCAGTTCAAGGCAGATGCTTGCTTGAGCTGATCTTCGGGTTCTGGGGGATGTACGGGGAGCCTCGGCGCCGATTGGGGTGACGCCGCTGCAGGCTGGTGTCCACTGCTATGTCCATGAGCCTTTGGGAATCGGAGCAGGCGAAGCATCACCGGCATTTCGAGTGGAGCCGTCGACTTTAGTGGATATGGTGCAGGACCTGATCAGGTGCTAACTGATGCTCGGTTGACGATCGTCGTGTGGGATTTTTAGGACTTGACGTCTCCCGCGAAAACAACGGCAGCTCCAAACTAGAGCAAACTGGCGGCTTCAGTGGTCCTGACGGGTTCTGCCCCGCCTTTCCGGACACCTGATCAAGGCTCATAATAGGGGCCAGGAGGGGTGTCATGGGACAACGGCGGAGGTTTTCAGCGGAGTACAAACGTGAAGCGGTGGCGATGCTCGAGGCACGAGGGGTGACGGTGAGTCAAATCGCCGCAGACCTGGGCATTGGGGCGAATATCCTGGGCCGGTGTTTTTGAATCAATTTGTCGTGGCCGATGTCTAATGTTTTTCGGGTCGGATAAGATTTGGTTTTCCCTCTTCGCCTGCAAAGACGACCAGGAATTTCAATGGTACGTCGCCTAAATTCTTTCCGTTATGCCAGGTGTTCACAACCTCTAAAAATCCACTCCCGGCTTGAAATGTCTGGCAAGAGCCATCCTCAAATTCTACCGTCAGTGTTCCCTCAAGGACATGGACATAGGTGGGGACTGGATGCATGTGACGACCGCTTTCCTTCCCAGGTTGGATGTCGATCAGGACCGAGGCCATTTCGGCCTTATCGGTTTTGGGATATTCAATCTGCTTGCCGCCGATCGTTGTTGAACCTTTCATCACAGCAGTGAGTTTCACATCTTGTTGCTCTGCACGCACTGAGACGGTCGTCTGGACAAAGACCATGATCAAGAGGATCGAAAAAATTGTTCTCATAGTCATACCTCCAATAACATTTGTTTTTGGACCAGACGGAAGGATACGTCAAAGCTCTAGAAAAATCGACTTCTCGAGTCTTGCGTTCGAGAGAGGTTTGTGAACCGTGTGCGCAGAACGACTAAGCAGGCGGAAAGAGTCCGAAAGTCGATTTGAAGATTCTGTCTACAGTACGAAGTGGTGAACCGTGCACCACTGAAACTATCAGAGTGAAGCTGTGCTGAAATTGTGCCAGTAGATGGGTTGAACGGCGAGAAACAATAGAAAACTTAGAAACGATAGAAACGTGGTTCGACTGCAGAAAGCGATGACGCCAAAGGTTTATTGGGAGACCAGACCTTTTATCATCAAGTTACGCAATTGAAAAATATGGGGTGAGTGACGGGTTTCGAAATTCATCAAGCCCCCAGGCCACTCAAGAAGATCAATCACTTACGAATGCAGATTGCGGCAAAATCGAGCAAGAAATACGCAAATCCGCAACCAGCCGCAACCAGGAATCTGACGAGGAAGGAGATTGGTGAGCACCCGCTTTGTCCTCACCACGCGCCGCAATCACATCACCAACTGCCTCAGCGTCCAAGACGACGAATACCCAACTGAAATCTTTATCCGACAAAATATCGGCAGGCTGATTAAGAGTCCTGCCGAAGCCCTACCTCAGGACACTCAGCAGAACGAATCATCCAGCTAAAAGCGAAGATTTCTGATGGAATACCTTCTCATGGATCATGGTGGGTCAGGGTGTTTTGGCACCAGAAAAGAATAGAGGCGACCTGCGGTTTACGAATTTCCGATACCCCAACGTCAGACAATCTAACCCCAAGAAACCACAAGACAGGCTGCTCCCGACATGGGGCCTGATGGGGCTGGTTTGTCCTGTCCAGGTAGCAGCGTGGTAGCAGATCAAGACTCTAGGCATGCATAAGCTAACCAATGGCATACGGGTTCAAATCCCCAACGGGATTGAATCGGATTTGCCAGCAGGTATCCTCTGCTTGGGAAATCCCGTTTAAAGGAAGTATGGCGGCAGCATCGTTCCTATTCCACCATCGACAGGTCATTGCATAAAGCCGACACTACGCAAGCAATCCGATAAATCCAATTAAAAATTCAGGTTTTTTCCGATGGTATTCCTGCTCACCCATTCTTATACTAACATTCTATATTAGTAATCTCTTACCCTCGGTCGGCTTGGGGCGGAGTACATCCAGAGGTGCATGAATTCCGAAGTCATTTCCTCAGCGCTCCGGCGTGGATTCGCTGAAAAAGGAAGCGAGGAATAGAGCTCTGATGGGCGGAAAAGATACGGATTTGTGGCAGATGCTTCCTATCCTCTCGACCACTTCTAATGGAATCATCACCAGCTTCAACCCTGCGTCCCAATATCTCTTGGGGTTTAATGCAGTGGACGTCGTTGGGATGTTT
>JACMLT010000345.1 GCA_014379455.1 Nitrospiraceae bacterium | reverse complement strand
GAACTGGATTGAGCCCGAGTTGCGCGACGACAAGACCGAGATCTTCCGCGCCTTTGAAAGCGATCTGCTGCAGAGCGAGCTCACGCACGACAGCGCGTTAGTCGCCTTTCGCAAGTACCTCGACAAGATGGGGGATATCGCCAACCTCACCGTCGTCAGTATGTTCGAGGAGAAAATCGGTGGCGATGACACCATTGTTCATTTCGTGGGTCGCGATAACAGCCAGCCCTACAAGCATTACTACCGCCAATGGAAGCTTCGTTCAGGAGTGGACTTCGGCACCTGGACGGCCTGGGAGGAGATATCCATTCAGGCTGATAGTGAACACGTGATCGTGTTCATATTGGGCGGCAGCGTCTACCTTGCTTGGTCCTCGATCTCTGGGCAGGGTTCAGACCAAAAGTGGCAGGTTCGCATGAATCTCTGTAAGCGCACTGCTTCGGGTTGGACAAAGCTGAAGAAAGGACGCGGCGACATCCTCCATCCGATGGTCCCCAACAAAGATGAACGGACTGGCTTTGCATTCCGACTCGCGTTTGATGTTCCCCAATCAATAGCGCTCGTCCGCTGCTTTGGCATGGCCAAGCCGGAAGGTCAGGTGGGCGCAAAACGTAGAACCGAAAATTTCTCGACGGGCCAGCACAACACATCTGTTACTACGCTTTGGCTTTACCTGGACATTCACACGCTGGCTAAGTTCACCGACTCGTCGGGAAAGTCCTTTTACTATTGGGCAACGGATATCACGTGCGAGTACGTTGTTGAATTTAAGTACCAGCAAGTAAACCAGGTATCGGGTCCAACCGGGCCCGAAATCACCGAAACGAGTTCGTTCATAGTTAACGACCTTGCAGATACCGGGAAACGCGTCATCTACGACAAGCTCAAAACCAAGTGGCCTGGGTTCGCTCCAACTGACGGGTCTCCAAGATCAATGCATCTTACGGAAATCGTTAGTATCACGATCAAGGCAAGCGCAAACAGTTCCCGATATATCAGTCCATCCTATTCTGCGAGAACCGCAACAGCGAAAGACGACGTGCTCTTCGTGGCGGATATTTGCTTTGATCTTCAGCCAGGTGTTACCCCTGAAGGGTACGTTGAAGCCGCATTGAGTCTCACGTACCTGAACAGCTTTAAGCTGACCGACGATGATGCGTTTGAGATGTTCTCAGAGAACTACATTGCGCCTGCCGGTCAGCCTGTTGGTCACCCCGCCCCTCCCGCCCTCCTTCCTAACTCCGAGCATTTCATGTCCGGGTTTAGAGAGGTAAGTGGAAGCCACACGTTGGCTCTTGGAAACGCACAGGTCCTGAACACAACGCCAGGCCAATACTTTACCGTGCCGGCTCAGTCAGTCAGCGGTTCCATACGCGAAATCTGGTCTTACCGCGACGATCAATTCTCCCTGCTGTTTTGGAGAGTTTGGCCGGACCCCAAATTTCGAATAGTTCCTTTTTCCACCGGCGGAATGAGGAAGCTCACATCCGCTGTCACAAAAGGCAGGTTGTCGGATGCTGTTCCTTTGCCAAAAATACTCCCACCTATTTCGCTAGACGTAGGTACCGGTATCGACTTCCTACGTGACTCGGCTACCAAGCTTGACGCTTCGAATTCGCACTCCGTGACTCAGGTCAAGATTGACTTTGAGAAAGTACCCACCAGCATTTACAACTGGGAAGTGTTTTTCCACAATCTCTTGCTGGTTGCCACTCAGCTTAGCCAGGCGCAACGCTTTGAAGAAGCCCAGCGCTGGTTCCATTTGATTTTCGACCCGACCACAAACGAGGCCGGACTGGAGTCGGTCCGCTATTGGCGCTTCCAGCCGTTCCGCGTCGCCGGAGAGGGTGTCGCGATCGACAAGCTACTGGAGGAATTAGCGCAAGGAGATACCAGTCTGACAGAACACATTAACGAATGGGCAGAAAATCCCTTCCGCCCGCACCTGGTTGCCAGACAGCGCCCGCGTTCATACCAGTTTGCAGTAGTGCAGAAGTACGTGGAAAACCTCGTCGCTTGGGGTGACCAGCTTTTCCGCCGGGACACCATCGAGACGATCAACGAAGCTACGCAACTGTACGTGCTGGCCGCCAAAATTCTCGGCAAAAGGCCGGCATCCTCACACAAAACAGCGTCAAGTCCGAAGAGCTACCGTGACATTTATCGCAAGCTGGATGATTTTTCCAACGCGTGGATTGCGTTGGAAGGGCCTGTTGCCACAGCTATATCGGCTCTATATTCGAGGGCAGCAAGTTCTGATTCCGTTGATCAAATCACTGAACAACTCTCAGGCATTCTCCGCAATTTTGGGGGCCTCTATTTCTGTGTCCCAGGCAATGAGAAGCTCTCTGAGTACTGGGATACGGTGGATGATCGCCTGTTCAAGATCAGACACTGCATGAACATCGAGGGCATCGAGCGCCAGTTGCCGCTGTTTGAACCGACCATTGACCCCGCTCTTCTCGTCAGGGCCACTGCTGCGGGGCTTGACCTGGCAACGGTGTTGTCCGACCTGCAAGCTCCACTGCCGCTTTACCGTTTCAATGTGATGATGCAGAAGTCACTCGAGCTGTGCGGTGAAGTCCGGGCGCTTGGCAATGCTCTCTTGAGCGCGCTTGAGAAACACGATGCCGAGCAGCTTTCGCTGTTGCGCTCGAGTCACGAGATTCAGATGCTCAAGTTGGTGAGGGCGATCAAGGAACAGCAACAAAAAGAAGCCGAGACCAATCTGGAGGCGCTGCGTAAAACACGAGAGATTACCGCCCAGCGCTACGGCAACTATCAACGTTTGATGGGCAAGCAGAATGTCGTGGTACCGCCCGAAGGCACAGTTGCTACGATGGAGTCGTCAACGCTCCAACTCGCCCCCCCGAGTGCCGGGGATACCGATTCTGGGGGTCTGGCGCTCATCTCTGCGGAAGCTGGTCACATGGGTTGGTTGAACGATGCAAATAATTTCAGTCTCCTCGCTGGCAGTTTCTCCGCCTTGGCCGGGGTTCTTCATGTGATTCCCAATTTCGCAGTCGGCGTGACGTGGCCAGTGACCGCGAATACAACGTTCGGAGGATCTAACTTAGGTCCTGCGGTTGGGGCTGTAGGGGCCGCCATGGACATGTTGGCCACCAACGCCTCCTTTCAGGCCGGCGGTAGCGCAACCATTGGCGGCCATCAACGCCGCTACGACGAGTGGCGGTTTCAATCGAACACTGCGGCCAAGGAACTCGAGCAGATTGATAAGCAGATTTTGGCCAATGAGATTCGCAAACAAATTGCGGAGAAGGAGATCACGAATCACGATCAACAGATGGCCAATACGCTGGAAGTGGACGAGTTTATGCGCGACAAGTTCACCAACCAGCAGTTGTACTCGTGGATGGTGGGGCAGATTTCGAAGGTGTACTTCCGTACCTATCAATTGGCTCACGACCTAGCCAAACGGGCCGAGCGCACGTATCGCTTGGAACTCGGGTTGAAGGACAAGGACTCCAGCTTTATTGAGTTTGGCTACTGGGATAGCCTCAAGAAGGGTCTTCTGTCTGGGGAACGGCTCTACCTTGATCTTAAGCGCATGGATGCAGCCTACCTGGACAAAAATAAACGCGAGTACGAGATTACCAAGCACGTTTCGTTCATGCAGCTCAATCCGATGGCGTTGCTGCGACTCAAGGAAACCGGGGAGTGCGAGGTAAATGTCCCAGAAGCGCTGCTGGATATGGATTTCCCAGGCCATTATTTGCGCCGGGTTAAGTCCGTGTCGTTGACCATTCCGTGCGTGACTGGGCCTTACTCGACTGTGCCTTGCACGCTTACGCTCTTGAACCATTCAGTGCGCCATAATAGTAATGCTTCCGGGAATTACACGCGTGATATCGAAAACGATGATCCCCGCTTTATCGACAGTTTTGGAGCCATTCAGTCAATCGTGACGAGCAGCGCGCAGAACGATAGCGGAATGTTCGAGACAAACCTACGCGACGAACGTTACCTACCCTTTGAGGGCGCTGGTGTCATTAGTACTTGGCGCGTTGAATTGCCGTCGGAGTACCGGCAGTTTAACTATGACACTATTTCCGACGTCATTCTCCACATCCGCTATACGGCTCGAGAGGGAGGAGGGATTTTTAAGACCAGCGCGATCAAACATATCGATGGCTTGGTCAAAAATGCAGAAGCAGCCGGATCGGTGCGACTGTTCTCGGTTCGACATGAGTTCCCCAGCGAGTGGGCGAAGCTCAAGAGCCAAACCCCAGCTGCGAACCAACGGTTCGAATTGGCCATTACCCTGCGTCCGGAGCACTATCCGTTCTGGAGCCAAGGGCGCCTGAACAACATTGTGAGTGTGGAAATTGTGGCTCGAAGTACACAAGGTCCCGTGCCCGGCAGCATGGATATTTTTGATAGGGCTGACACAGCGGACAACACGAAGAAAGGCACCTTAACCAAGAACGCAGCCATGGGCAACCTGCTACGCGGCCAGCTTACCGCTGGCCTGCCCGCAACACCTGCCGGTGAGCTACGGTTCTTTGTCGAAACCAAAGCGATGGCTGATGTGTGGGTTGCAGTGACCTGGGGAGTGTAGCGAGGCCTGCCTTGGTGGATAGCAATAGCGGGAGCACCACGTCCGCCGCTCGGGTCGTTGCGTGACTTGCCACTTCGAAGCAGAAGAAGGAAAGAGCGGGGTGGGGATTTATTGCTCGATCTCCCGCGCCGCCGATCACGCCCGGCCGAGGAGAAAAGAGACCCGCCGTCCGTCAGTGGCAGCATCAACTTGTCATGAAGCACCTCAACAGTTGCTTGGAATTCGAAACGCGTGGTCCGAGATTACGAGTGCAAAGGTTGGAAGTCTCGAATTTGTGAAATCGATCGACGAAGGAGTGGGACGTTCAATCCTTCCCCATCTCATCGAGTCTTGACTGGAGAATACTGAGCGCGGCGATTGCTGCGGTCTCCGCTCGCAGGATTCGTGGCCCAAGGGTGAGTGGAAGGAAGCCCTGCTCCTGGGAAAATCGCTGCTCATCTGCTGCCCATCCTCCTTCCGGCCCCACTAACAAGACAATCGGATGCTGAGGGTCAAGCGGTAATGGAACTGTGGCAAGCGAAGGGTTGCTGGATCGTTCGACTAGTATGCTCTTCAGAGGCGCCGAGGCATATTGTTGGCAGATTTCTGCGAGGCCTATCGGGTCTACGATGGTAGGAATGGTCCATCGTTCCGACTGTTGTGCCGCATCCCGCGCAATGCGCTCCCATCTGGACCGTTGATGCTCCAGGCGTTCCAGATTGGGTTTTATCACGCTGTGTGTGCTGTGAATGGGAACAATGGCAGCCACTCCGAGTTCAGTGGCCTTCTGAATAACCCAGTCCATCTTGTCGCCTTTGATTAAGGCTTGCCCCAGTACAATCGGTAGCGTCTTGCTGGTCGGCTTGGTTTGTTGGTCGATGATGCGGGTATCGATGACTTGCGCGGTCAGATGGATCACTTCTACGCGATAACGGGTTCCACATCCGTCGTTTAGGGTAAGGGCGTCCCCCAGGCGTAAACGGAGACTATTGCGAAGATGATGGAGGAGGTCGCCGGTGATGCGGATTGTAGGGGGAGTGATAGCGTCGGGGTTGACGAAGAATGTGGACATAGGCTGTGGCAAACGATCTGCAAGCATCTGCGTCGTTCTCGGTTCGAAAAAAGCCTCAACGTATTCCAGTGAATACGCCTCCGGTTTTTTCGAGCCTGCGGCCTCGCATCTACCAGCAGCTCCTTTGCCTCGCAACGAAGGTTACTTGGACAGACTCAAGCTTGCCGTTATTATTCGAAGAAGGTCTTCATTTTGTCGAAGAAGCCATCGCTGTCTTCTTCCATCGACATGCCGCTCTCTTTGGCAAACTCTTGGAGCAATTCTTTCTGACGAGCAGTCAGTTTAGTGGGGATCTGAATCTTGATGAGAAATAACTGGTCGCCTGTACTGTGGCCTTTGAGACTGGGAACGCCCAAGCCTTTGATTCGGAGGGTCTTGTCTTGCTGTGTGCCTGCAGGAATTTTAATGACCGTCGTGCCTTTCAGTGTGGGGACCTCAATCTTTCCTCCGAGTACCGCTGTGACAAACTGAATTGGAACGTCACAGACGATATCCTGCCCTTGGCGCTGGAAGACCGGGTGGGGTTTGATGGTAATTGCCACATAGAGATCGCCTGGCGGGCCTCCATTGACTCCATGTTCTCCTTCATTTGAGAGGCGTAGCCGCATGCCTGACTCGATGCCGGCCGGGATGTGTACGGCGATGGTCCGTTCTCGATAGATGCGTTGACGCCCTTGGCAGGCAGGGCAGGGTTCGGTGACAATTCGTCCTGCCCCTTCGCATTGGCCGCAGGGACGGGTGATGCTGAAGAACCCTTGCTGGAACCGCATCTGCCCGGCCCCTTTACAACTCGGGCAGGTCTTGACCGATGATGCGTTTTTGGCCCCGCTCCCTTTGCAGTCATCGCACATTTCCCATCGCGGGATTTTGAGTTTGGCCTCTTTCCCGTAGACGGCTTCCTCAAAAGTTAGTTCAAGATTATATTGAAGATCGTTGCCGCGCTCCGTCCGACTGCCGCCACGCTGTCCACCAAAAAAATCTTCGAAGATGTCGTTAAAGGCATCGCCGAAGCCGCCCCCGCCGAATCCGTCCTGACCTCCACCCTGCTGGGCTCCAGCGTGGCCGAACATGTCGTAGCGTTTGCGTTTTTCCTGATCGCTCAGGGTCTCGTACGCTTCATTGACTTCTTTGAACTTTTCTTCCGACGTTTTTTTCTGGACCTCTCCCGTCTGCAGATCGGGGTGGTGTTGGCGGGCCATCTTTCGATAGGCCTTTTTGAGCTCGTCGTCGGACGCAGTCCGTTCGACGCCTAAGGTTTCGTAATAATCACGTTTAGACACGGACGCCGTCTCTCTGGGTGACAGTGCAGCAAGACCGAGCCCCCTGTCTCGGCGAAGCTCGGTCTTACTGACGGTATTCTATCTTACTTCTTGTCTTTGTCTACTTCTTCAAATTCTGCGTCAACGACTTTTTCATCTGTTTTAGTCTCGCCGGTTCCAGCCCCGTTTCCGCTTGTTGTATCGGTACCGCTGCCGGCTGCTGTCGATGCCGAAGCCTTCTTATACATTTCCTCGGCCAACTTGTGGGACGCCGTCGTCAATGTTTGGGTCGCCGACTCGATGGCTGTTGGGTCCGTTCCTTCCATCGCTTTCTTCAGCTCGGCCACGGCTTCTTCGATCTTGGTCTTATCCTCCGCGGCGATTTTGTCGCCGTGCTCGCTTAGGTTCTTTTCCGTCTGGTAGATCAACGTGTCGGCCTGGTTTTTGGCTTCGGCAGTCCTCCGCCGCTTCTTATCTTCGTCGGTATGGGCCTGTGCATCCTTTACGAGCTTTTCGACTTCTTCTTTGCTCAAGCCGCTGGACGCCGTGATCTTGATAGACTGTTCCTTTTGTGTCGCCAAGTCCTTGGCCGAGACATGGACAATGCCATTGGCATCGATGTCGAAAGTCACTTCCACTTGCGGCATCCCGCGGGGTGCGGGAGGAATCCCCACCAAGTCGAACTGGCCGAGGAGCTTGTTATCGTTAGCCATCTCGCGCTCGCCTTGGAAGACTCGAATTGTCACGGCGGTTTGATTGTCGGCTGCCGTCGAGAATACCTGGCTTTTTTTCGTTGGGACGGTCGTGTTTCGCTCGATCAACTTCGTGAAGACACCGCCGAGAGTTTCGATGCCCAGCGAGAGAGGTGTGACGTCGAGGAGCAGCACGTCTTTTACTTCACCCTTGAGCACACCGCCTTGAATGGCGGCGCCGATTGCGACCACTTCATCAGGATTGACGCCTCGGTGCGGTTCTTTTCCGAAGAATTCTTTCACGGCCTGAATGACTCTTGGCATGCGGGTCATGCCGCCGACGAGAACCACTTCCTTGATGTCGCTCGCGGAGACGCCGGCGTCTGCGAGGGCCTTCTTACAGGGTTCGATCGATCGTTTCACCAGGTCGTCGACCAACTGTTCAAGTTTCGCACGGGTCAACTTCATGACCAGGTGTTTCGGCCCATTGGCGTCTGCGGTGACGAAGGGCAGATTGATTTCGGTTTCCTGAGACGAAGAGAGTTCGATCTTGGCGCGTTCCGCCGCCTCTTTCAGGCGTTGGAGGGCCATACGATCCTTGCGAAGATCGATGCCTTGATCCTTCCTGAATTCATCGACCAACCAATCCATGACGCGCTGGTCGAAGTCGTCGCCACCAAGGTAGGTATCTCCGTTGGTCGACTTCACTTCAAAGACGCCGTCGCCGATCTCAAGGATGGACACGTCGAACGTGCCGCCGCCCAAATCATAGACGGCTACCCGCTCGTCCTTCTTTTTGTCCAGGCCGTACGCAAGGGCCGCGGCTGTCGGTTCGTTAATGATGCGGAGGACGGTTAAGCCCGCGACTTGGCCTGCATCTTTGGTGGCCTGCCGCTGGCTGTCGTCGAAATAGGCCGGGACGGTGATGACGGCTTCGGTGACTTTTTCACCGAGATAGTCTTCCGCGGTCTGCCGCATCTTCTGCAAAATCATGGCAGAGACTTCCGGCGGGCTGTAGCGCTTGCCGCGCAATTCGACGTACGCGTCGCCGTTGTCTCCTTCGATTACCTTGTAGGGCAACCGCTTGGCGGCGTCTGCCACCTGATTGCTGTTGAACTTACGGCCCATGAGGCGCTTCACGGAAAAAATCGTATTCTCCGGATTGGTAATTGCCTGGCGCTTCGCAATCTGTCCGACAAGGCGCTCACCCTTCTCTGTGATGGCGACGACGGACGGTGTTGTCCGAGCCCCTTCTGCATTGGCGATCACAACTGGTTCGCCGCCGCTCATAATAGAAACGCAGGAGTTCGTGGTTCCAAGGTCGATGCCGATTACTTTGCCCATGTGCCTACTCCTTCCTCACTTGGTCTGTCCTTGAAATTATTACGATCAACTGATCGTGTTGTCTGTTCACGGTGCGTCGTCGGCTTGCCCGGTTGATATGCTCACCATGGCCGCCCGCAAGATGCGGTCGTGCAGGAGATAGCCTCGCTGAAACTCGTCGACCACGTGCTGCTTCGGTACCGTCTCAGACGCGACGGAGGTGACGGATTGATGTGTGGCAGGATCGAACGGTCGACCGATCGTCTCCAACGGTACGACGTAAAACCTCGTCAGGGCTCCCGTCAACTGCTTGAGGGTGAGATCCACACCTTGGATCAGGACGTCGCCGCCCGCTCCCTCTCGTGAGGACTTGATGGCCCGCTCGAGGTTGTCGACAACCGGCAACAGTTCCTTGAGCAAGTGCTCATTGCCGAATCGAATCTGGTCGCGCTGGTCCCGCTGAGCCAAGCGTTTGTAGTTATCGAACTCGGCGGCCAGCCGAAGATATTTTTCATTCAAGCCCGTCACCTCTTCAGCCTTTGCTGCGAGAGCCAACTGAAGCTCGGAGACCAGGCCCGTATCCCCGATATCCTTCGTGGCGGAGCCATTGTCGGGTGATGGAGTATCCAAGTTCTGGATTATATTCGTGTTCTGATGTTCCTCTGCCATGAGAGACTCCTGTGTTCGTTTGGAGATAGCCACAGGGCTCATAAAGTCAACCGGGCCAGAAAAATTAATTACTTGCGCAGGGAGTGGCGATCTTCCACGCGCAATACTCATGAGGGCTGTATACGAAATCGCTCTGGGGGACAGGCTCCGCTCGCCGTATACCACGCGCTTCAACAGCGGCAATTGCTACAGCCGCGTTCATGAGTGATGCGAGCTAGACTTGTAGGGTGGGAGGGCGGCTATTCTGGGATCGTCGGTAGAGCAGTTCAAGACCTTCTAACGTCAGGAACGGTTCGATTTTTTGAATCGATGTGGTTTCGGCTGCCAGGATGGAGCTGAGCCCTCCAGTCCCGATGACGTAGGCGGAACGTCCGAGTTCATGCTCCATTCGCCGGACGACGGTATCGACTAGTCCTGCATAGCCAAATAACAGGCCAGCCTGAATACTACTGGCTGTGTCGGTGCCGATCACGGTCTTGGGGCGGATCAATTCCACTTTGGCCAGTTTGGCGGCTCGTGTAAACAGGGCTTCCGCTGAAATTCCGAGGCCAGGAGAGATGACGCCTCCCAAATAGTGGCCCGCTGCCGTAATGGCGCAAAAGGTCGTGGCGGTGCCGAAGTCGACGACGATGAGATCGCGGCGATATTTATGATACGCGGCTGCCGCATTCACTAGCCGGTCGCTGCCGATTTCTTTTGGATTGGGATAGCGAAGTGTGAGCCCCGTATCTGTGTCCGAGGTGACGATCAGGGGACGCTGATGAAAATAATGGTCGAGCATATTCGCGACGGTTCCAGTCAGTGCAGGCACGACGCTGGAGATGATGGCCCCGGAGAGGCGTTGTGAGGGAATCCCTGCGGCAGTGAGCAGATTGGAAAAGAGGATGCCGTACTCGTCCGATGTTTTCTTGACGTCCGTCGCCAATCGCCAATGGGCCGCCAGAGTGCGGTCGTCATAGACGCCCCAGACAATGTTGGTGTTGCCGATATCGACGACGAGGAGCATGAGACCTATTGTACGTTTTGATTGGGTCGTTTGGCCAGCAGGCTGCTCAAAAAAAACCGTGCGTGTCATTCATGAAACATGAAGCGTGAAACGTCAGAAATCTGAAACGAACGACGCGTCACGGTATCTCGAATACTGCCGGAGGACTGTTTCGCTGCGGCTAGGTCCTCACATGGATGATGTCAGCCACACGCAAGGTGACGATTTCCGGCGTCTCTGAATGAGGATGTGCTGTCTGTGGCCGTATCCGTAAGGATCCATCCTGACCGATTCCCTCGGCAAGCCCCACGATGACCTCTCCACCAGCCAACGTGGCTCGCACGGTGATGCCGATGGTCGAGCAGCGTTGGTGGTAGGCCAAGGCGAGTCGACTTGTTCCATGAACGGCCAATTCATCGAGGCAGTGTTCGAGTTCGAGGAGCAGCTGTGCGAGCAGTCTGTTGCGATCGACCAGGATTTTCCGTTCCTGCCGGATCGACGTGGCTGAGTCGCGCAGGTCAGCAGGCCAGTCATCCTGGCCACCATTGACGTTGATACCGATTCCGATAATTTGGAAAGGGTCTGATCGTGATCCCGCACCGCTTTCACAGAGGATTCCGCCGACTTTTCGTTCCGAGATCAGGAGATCGTTGGGCCATTTCACGGAGACGTGGATGGAGGAGACCTGTTCGATCGCTTCACCTGCGGCCAGTGCAGAGACCAATGGGAGCCAGGAGAGCCATTCTGTGAGGCGCTCAGGTGGACGTGCCGTTCTGAGGATGATGGAACAGTAGAGATTGATGCCTGGGGGAGAAAACCATGTTCTGGAAAGACGCCCCCGTCCTGCGGTTTGGCTCTCAGCGACGACGACCGTGCCATGCTCCACGTCTGCCTGTGCAAGCCGAACGGCTTCCCGATTGGTTGAAGGGAGGCAGTCGAATAGTTCGATACGGCGCCCCACCCACGTGGTTGCGAGGGTGCTGTAGATTGTGTCTCGTGTGAGTGGCGGCGAGGGTTGCACTGGCTGCTTAGCAGGATGCTGAAACAGTCCGCCAGCTTCGTTCTCGGCTCATCAAAATCCTCAACGTACCCCAGAGGGTACGCCTCCGGTTTCGACTCGCCTGCGGCCTTGCTGGACGAACTGTCTGAGCATCCTGTGGGAATGGTTTTTTGTAGTTGTACATGTACAGATCCTCACCGGTATGGCCTACCAACATGGACTTTCTGTAACTTGCTAGGCTTGCGCCGTCGGCGGAGTGGTTCGAGCACCAGGCTGAGTGTCGCGGCGGGAGCTGAATGGGTCAGGGCTCCGATAGAGATACGATCTGGGCCGGCCGCCGCCATTGCTCGTACGTTCTTTAACGTGATTCCTCCGGACACTTCAACCACGGCCTGCCCCTTGATCAGTCGGATAGCTTGCCGGACAGTTGCCGGGTTCATGTTATCCAGTAGAATGATGTCGGCTCGCTCTGCGACGGCCTGTCGCACCTCCGCCAACGATTCCACCTCCACGATAATGCGCATACCGCGAGGGGCGTTGGTCTTGGCTTTGCGGCAGGCGGTTCGGATGGGCATGGTCGTGTGCGTGAGGAGTGCGAGGTGATTATCTTTGACGAGGACGCCGTCGCTCAGCGACCGGCGGTGATTCGTGCCTCCCCCAAGGAGGACGGCCCATTTTTGAAGCGCCCGTAAGCCCGGGATCGTCTTTCTCGTATCCAGGATGGTCACAGGATATCCGCGAACTGCGTCGGAGAAACGTCGCGTCAAGGTGGCCACGCCGGAGAGGTGTTGGAGAAAATTCAAGGCGACTCGTTCAGCCGTTAGGATCGATCGCCCATCGCCTTCGATTTGGAGGAGGCACTCTCCCTCCTGTGCCCATTCTCCATCGTGGTGATGGATGGACAAGACGAGGGACGCGTCGACGGCCCGAAAGGTGTGCACGGCTGCAGCAAGACCGGCAACGACCAACGGTTGTTGTGCGACGATGCGAGCACGTGCTGGTATTAGAGAGGGAAAGAGAGCGGCTGTTGTGACGTCGCCGAGAGGAAGATCTTCCTGGAGCGCCAACCGAACCGCGCGCCGTATGTCGGCAACCGGAGGTCTGACCATCGTTTATGTTCCCAGCATGGTGCGCAATTGTTGCTCACTGCTGGCGAGCATGACGTGATCCTGGCGCAGACTTTTCAAACGATGCTGGTGATCGGTAATGACCTCAGGTGGGGCTTTGGCGGTAAATTCCTGGTTGCGGAGCTTTCCCTCCAATCGCATGATCTCTTTGGTCTGTTCGGACTGTTCCTTGATGATCCGATCCAGAGCGTTGTTGAGGTCAACCTCGCCTGTGATCACAATGCCGACGGATAAGCCCTCCCGCACCAATCGGAGAAGGTTGCTGGTCGGCCACGTCGTCGCGGGGGTGAGCTCGACAGTGCCGCGACCGAGATGAGCGAGGTAGTTTCGGAGGTGGTCTAGGTGGTCCTGTCGCTGAGGCTCGTCGTGCGCGAGGTAGAACGTGATCTTCTGCCCCGGCGTATAGTTCAACAGCACGCGGGATGCGCGTACGACGCTGATGGTCTGATCGAGCAGCGTAAACCGTTCCTCCATCTCGGGTGCGGCCCAGGCAGATTCAGCGGTCGGATAATTCTGAATCACGATGCTCTCGCCCTGGTGGGGGAGCGTTTGCCAGATTTCTTCGGTGAGGAACGGCATGAACGGATGCAGGAGACGCATCGTCGTCTCTAGCGTGTCGACGAGGGTCTGTCTGGTTCCCGTCGCGTCCGGGCTGTCTAGGTGTTGGAGCGTCGGTTTGATTAGTTCGAGGTACCAGTCACAGTACTCGTGCCAGATGAATTGGTACAGCGCATTTGCCGCGCGATCGAACCGATAGGCCTCTAACTCGGATGTGACTATCTGGATGGTGTGATTGAGGCGACTCAGAATCCAGCGGTCGGGGAACGTACGTTCGGCTGGTGCGATGGCCGTTCGTGGTCCATCGAGGTTTATCAGGCTAAAACGAGCCGCGTTCCAGATCTTGTTCGCGAAATTGCGATAGCCTTCGATCCGCTCTTCCGCAAGTTTGATGTCGCGTCCCGGTGAGGCCATCGATGCAAGCGTGAACCGCAGCGCGTCGGTGCCGAACTGCTCCATTACGTGCAGTGGATCGATGACGTTCCCCTTCGACTTGCTCATTTTTTGCCCTTCGGCGTCCCGCACGAGGGCATGGACGTATACATCGCGGAAGGGGACATCGCCCATAAATTTTAGGCCCATCATGATCATCCTGGCCACCCAAAAGAAGAGGATGTCGAGGCCGGTCACGAGGGTCGAAGTCGGGTAATAGGTCTTGAGATCGGGAGTCTGTTCAGGCCATCCCAGTGTAGAAAAAGGCCAGAGGGCAGAAGAAAACCAGGTGTCGAGGACATCCGGTTCTTGAATAAACTGCCGGCCTCCGCATCCGGGGCAGATCGACGGTGCGGTTTTCGCGACAATCGGAATCGCTCCTTGGAGAATCGTTAATCGCGGAGCGCGCGTGGCTGAGGCGGTCGTTGCCGCGCCCTCAATGATCAGCTCTTTGTTACAATGGCAGCAATACCAGGCAGGGATTTGGTGCCCCCACCAGATTTGGCGCGAGATACACCAGTCTTTGATATCCCTCATCCATCCCAGATAATTGTTCGTCCATCCTTCTGGAATGATCCGGATACGTCCGGCTTCAACGGCCTGGATCGCAGGCTCGGCCAGCGGCTTGATCTTGACGAACCACTGAGGAGACAGATAGGGCTCGACCACGGTTTTGCAGCGGTAGCACTTTCCAATGGCCATTTTATGGTCATCGACTTTCGTGAGGAGCGCGCGTTCTTTCAACAGCTGTTCGATTTTGGGCCGGGCCTTGATGGCGGGAAGGGTTGCCACCGCCTCAATAACGGCTTGATCGACGCCGGCGATTTTGAGGCCTTGTGGATCGAGTAACGCCTGATGGTCAAAGATGGCAAGGCGAGGTAGTCCGTGCCGTTCGCCTGCTTCAAAGTCGTTGAAGTCGTGCGCTGGCGTGATCTTCACGGCGCCCGTCCCGAATTCCGGGTCGACCAGAATGGCATCGCCTACGATCGGAATTAGGCGGTGGGTGAGAGGGAGACGGACCCGTTGGCCGATTAATCGATTGTAGCGGGGGTCGTCCGGATGGACCGCCACCGCAGTATCGCCGAACATGGTTTCCGGCCTCGTCGTTGCGACGGTGAGACGAATCGTTGGGTCCTGCTCGAGCGGGTAGTCGATTGAATACAGCTTCCCTTTCACATCTTCATGCTCGACTTCGATGTCTGACAGTGCGGTCATGCAGCGGGGGCACCAATTGATCAGCCGCTCTCCTCGATAAATCAGTTTGTCTTCATAGAGACGGACGAAGACTTCCAGGACGGCTTTTGACAGTCCTTCGTCCATCGTAAAGCGAAGGCGATCCCAGTCGCAGGACTCACCAAGCCGTTTCTGTTGACGAATAATGGTATCCCCGGAGGCGGTCTTCCATTGCCAGACGCGCTCGATGAAGCGTTCCCGCCCAAGGGACTCTCGTGAAACGCCTTCGGCCATGAGCTGCTTTTCCACCACGTTCTGTGTGGCAATTCCGGCATGATCGGTGCCGGGCAGCCACAGCACATTGCGGCCTTGCATGCGCCGCCAGCGTATGAGGATGTCCTGAATCGAATGATTCAGCGCGTGGCCGACATGGAGCGAACCTGTGACGTTGGGTGGAGGAATCACGATACAATAGGGTTCGCCTGGATGAGTCGGCGAGGCGTGGAAATAGCCTTGTTGTTGCCAGACCTGAGACCACCGTGCTTCGACCGCCTTGGGATCGTAGGTTTTATCGAGTTGGGGTGTATTCATTTATTGAGGGTGTCCTAGCAGGCTACGAGAAAAGCATGTTGAAACCCAAAACTAAACGGTCCGTCTGTGTGGCACAACAGGGAATCGTCTCAGCAGGATGCTCAAAATGTTTGTCCAGCAAGGCCGCAGGCGAGTCGAAACCGGAGGCGTACCCTCTGGGGTACGTTGAGGATTTCGATGAGCCGAGAACGAAGCTGGCAGGCTTTTTCAGCATCCTGCCCGAAGTGCGGCGCATCTTAGCACGCGGGTGCGTGCCTCTCAAGGCGACGCGGAGGACACACATCGCTTGAGGGGTGTCGAGCCGTGTGTTATACAGACTGGCACAAGGCGAGGGCGAGGGCGTCGCTCCGCTTCCACTTTTTACAATTTGGAGAGACTATGGCCACAGGCCGTGAAAAAGACCGTAAGACGAGAAAGAAGCATCTGAAGAATGTCGCACGGGTGAAGGCACTGGTGACGACAGCAAGACGGAGCAAGGGTAAGAAGAGTAAGAAGGGGTGATTCGGGGCGGGCGCGGGAGTCTTACGCGGCCTGTGTGAGGCGAACAATCTCTGCCTTGATCTGTGCTTCGGCTAGATTTGGCACGAGACGCAGGACCGCCTGTTCGACCTGTTCTCGGGCTGTCACCCGAACAAGTGCTTCGGCTATTCCAGCAGTCTGCTTGGCGGCAGCCTGCTGGACCTCTTCCTTGACGAGTCCCTCAAGCGAGCCCAGTTGTTCCCGAACCATATCGGGTAGGGAGCGACGAACGGCAGCGATTTCTTCGCGGACGCATTGATCGATGCGTTCTTTGATCAGGGGGCGTGCGGTGGCGAGCACGCTCTGTCGAATGATGGGTTCGAGGAGGGACATCTCCTGTGAGAGCACCTGTGGGAGCGCCGTTACAAGTAACGGTTCCAAGACCTGAGTCAGCCGTTTTTCCGAGAGGGACGTTCCCGTCTGTGTGCGCACCTCGGCTTCCACGGCTCTTGCCACGAGCGTTGCCAGATCTTTTCCCACCATCTGGGGGAGCAGGTCGGCGATCTTTTTTTCCGTCCGTTCAGACATGGAGTGGAGAAGTTGACCGAAGAGGCCCATCATCGCTTCTTCCGGTTCGGCAGTCGGCGTCTGTGCGGGTGTGGTAGTCGCGGCAGGGGCGTGTTTCGGTTGAGGGTGAGGCATGATCACTGGCTCCTCTTCTTGTTCAGCCGGATTGTCCTCGTTTACGCTCTCATCATCATCCGAATCTGTCCCACTTGTGACCGGGGGCCAGGAGCGAGATTTTTTCTTGGCGCCACTCGCTCTGGCTGTCTGCTGTTTTTCCAAATCCTTGATCACATCGACGAGGGCTTCCGACTGAAACGGTTTATTGAGAAAGGCCTTCACTCCCAGCGAACGCATGTGGGTGTCATCGACACGATCTGAAGGGCTGGTCAAGGAAATGATATAGGTTTCTGCCAGGTTATCGAGTTTGTGGACTTCTTTGCAGAATCCCGAAAAGGTCATGTTCTCTAAGTGATAATCGGCGATGATGAGATTCGGGCTTGTATGACGAGCGGCTTGCAACGCGGCAGGGCCATCCTGGAACCCCTGCACTTCGCACCCTTCTTGCTTTGAAATTTGCTCGACCAGCCGGCGGACGGCGGGACTACTGTCGACGACGAAGATGGTTGAAGCCACCTTACCCTCCAATATTATTGAATGATTTGAAGCTAGCAGTGAGGGTATTCTTTGTCAAGAAATCGCAAAATTAGAGGCATGCTTTGACTTCGGATTTTTGAGCTGACTACAATCAGCCCGCAAGAGGATGTGTGTGCCCCATGAAAACCCCAATCCACGTCATCTTTTTCGACGCAGCCGATACCTTATTTCATATTCATGGTTCGGTGGCAGACATCTATCTCACCCATGCGGTTCAGCATGGGTTTCGGCAGACTCCCGACTCGCAGGCTTCGATTGCACAAGCCTTTCGGCGCGCCTTTCATGACGCGGCGCCGCCGGTCTTTGCCGCAACAGATCCCATCCAGTTAAAGCAATGTGAACGGCTCTGGTGGTTCGACATCGTCCACAACGTATTTTATCGCGTCGGGATGTTCGAGCGATTCGATGAATTCTTCGAACAGGTCTTTCAGGTATTTGAAGATCCTCGTTCCTGGGCATTGTTTCCCGAAACACATGCTGTTTTGACCAGGCTTCGTGAGGAGGGGTTCGAGTTGGGGATTGTGTCCAATTTCGATTCCAGGCTGTTCCCTGTGATGCGTGGACTCGGCATTGACCGACTCTTCGATACGGTGACGATTGCCAGTCTCGCTAGGGCTGCCAAGCCTGCACCGAAGATTTTCCAGATCGCTCTTGAAAAACATGCAATCGATCCGGCCGAGGCGATCCATGTGGGTGACAGTGTGAGGGACGATATGGAGGGAGCGACGAAGGCCGGACTGACCGGCGTGTTGTTGGATCGATCAGGGTGCTCTCAGACGTCTGGCGGGCATGTGATTCGGACACTAGAAGAACTTCTTCCACTAGTAGGATGCTGAAAAAGTCCGCCAGCGGCGTTCTCGCATCGTTCAGACCCTCAACGGGGACCCGGCCGCCTCACCACTCGGCGGCGCGCACAGACTTGGTGCTCCTTATTCGTCGCACCGTGCGCCCCAGAAGGTACGCCTCGGCCCTTCACTCGCTGCGGCCTTGCTGGACGGCCTTTTTGAGCATCCTACGGGAGCGGTCTCCTACGCATAGTTTTTCTTCAGTCTGCGGGGGAGGGTATTAAAAGAGCAGTGGAACTATATCTTTCGCGCGGCCCTGCAGTGAGAGGTCAACCAGGTCAGATTGTGGGGTGCTTTCGAGATTGATCTCGATGACCAATGCACCGACTTCCTTCGCCACTGCCGCAAATCCCGCTGCTGGATACACGACTCCCGATGTGCCGATCACAAGAAAGAGGTCGCAGCCTTGAATGGCCTGATCACAGCGGCGCAGGTCTTCCTCCCGGAGCGATTCCCCAAACCAGACGATATGAGGCCGGAGCAGTGCCTGGCACAGTCGGCATGTCGGTAGGATGGGAAGAGGGACCTCACGATTATCTGAGATCACGTCACAGCCTGTACAGCGAACCTTCCAGATGTTGCCGTGAATTTCGGATAGCCGTTGCGAGCCGGCGGTTCGATGGAGTCCATCGACATTTTGCGTGATCAACCAGAATGTCTCGCGCATGCGACATTCAAGTTCTACAAGGGCGATGTGGGCAGGATTCGGCTGTTTCGTGGCGATCAACTCTCGCCGCCAGTTGTACCATTCCCACACCAGCCGTGGGTCGCGTTCAAAGGCCTCCGGGGTTGCGAGATCTTGTGCGCGAAAGTTGCGCCACAAGCCGTCCGCCCCGCGAAAGGTCGGCACGCCGCTATCCGCAGAAATGCCGGCTCCCGTGAGAACCGTCACGTTTCGAGCGGACGCGAGCTGTGTGCGGGCAAGGAGGATTTGATCGTCGGTAGCCATGGTCGAGTGCGCGAAGTGTACCGCATTTCGAGCCGACGAATCTGCGTGGTATAGTACGCGTCCTTCATTCTTGTGAGGAGCATAATGAAACAGATTCTCATGGTGGGAGCGGGATCAGTCGGTGGGTTCTTCGGCGCGCATTTCGCGAAAGCGAATCTTTCCGTGTCGTTCCTACTGCGGCCAAAGACGCTCGCAGCGGTAAAACAGAATGGTCTCACGATCCGCAGTGCCAATGGCTCCTTCACCGTACATTCACCAGCCGCGTCCGATCCGCGAGATCTTCCGAAGCCGGACCTGATTATCCTCTCCGTCAAAGCCTACGATCTGGATGAGGTGCTGACCCAAATCGAGCCGGTCCTGACTGATCGCACCGTCATCTTGACCCTGCAAAATGGAGTCGATACGGAAGATCGCATCCTGGCGCGCGTTCAACGGGATTGCGTCGTCGGTGGGATTGCGTACATCTATACCAAGATCGCGGAGCCCGGCGTCATCGACCATTATAAGAGGGGAGCGGTGGCGATCGGGGAGTTGATGGGGCATCAGAGTGCTCGCCTGCTGGCCATTGCGGATCTGTTCAAACAGGCGGGGATTCCTTGTCAGCTGGTCGACGATCTCCGGCGCGGCAAGTGGGAGAAGATGTGTTGGAATTGCGTCTTCAATCCCTTGACCGTGATGATCGACGACAAGGTGGCCAAGGCGCTCGATCATCCCGAGATGCTGCGAGTGATTCACCAGATCGTGGGCGAAGTGGTG
>JACMLT010000344.1 GCA_014379455.1 Nitrospiraceae bacterium | reverse complement strand
GATCCATCGGATGCCGGGTTTCAAATTACACAGTCTTTCTTAGCCTTCGGCAGCGGCGGTTCGTTTGGAGTGGGGTTGGGCGAAGGCAAACAGAAGCTCTATTTCCTCCCGGAGGCGCATACAGATTTTGTCTTGGCGCTGATCGGCGAAGAACTGGGGCTTATCGGCACCGCAACGGTCGTCCTGTTATTCGCATTTTTTGTGTGGCGAGGGGTTCAGATCTCCGCGCGTGCGCGCGAGCCGTTTGGCCGCTATCTGGGCATGGGCATTACCTTGTTAGTCGGCGTGCAGGCGTTGGTCAATGCGGCGGTGGTGACGGGGCTGTTGCCGACGAAAGGACTCACCTTACCGTTCGTGAGCTACGGAGGGTCGTCGTTGGTGGTCAGCTTGGTTGGGGTGGGGATTTTGCTCAGTATTTCTCGGGACCGGCATACCGGTGGGTCGGATCACGGATGACGATCGTGATTGCAGCAGGAGGAACCGGTGGCCATCTCTATCCGGCTGTGGCATTGGCGAGAGAATTTCTCCGGTGCGATCCCAGGACCAAGGTCCTTTTCGTGGGGACTGCACGTGGGCTTGAATCGAAGGTACTCGCCCACGAGGAGTTCGACCTGGCGTTGATCAGTGCCAAGCCTGTGATGGGCAAGGGTCTGTTCGGGGCACTGACAGGGTTGTGCGCGCTGCCAGTCAGTTTGGGGCAGTGCCTGCGAATCCTGCGAACGAAACAGGCTGATCTGGTGATCGGAGTCGGCGGCTATACAAGTCCTATGATGTTGCTGGCGGCCGCGTTAGCCGGGGTGACACGAGTGATTCTGGAGCCGAATGCACATCCCGGCATGGCGAACAAAGCGGTGGGGTCTTTCGTTCAGCGTGTGTTTCTCGCGTTCGAATCGGCCTCCGGCTCGTTCGATCGTTCCAAGGTACGTGTGGTGGGGACTCCAATTCGCAAGGCATTCCTTGAGAGCATCGAGCAGAGCCGGGAGAAGTCAGGATCGCCACATCTGCTGATTTTCGGAGGAAGTCAGGGGGCCAAAGCGATGAATACCGCGGTGATGGAAGGATTGCCAGACTTGATGACGCAGTTGCCACGCCTTACCGTGACACACCAGACCGGGGAATCCGACCATGCGCGGGTAGCTGAGGCCTATCGTCGTGCCGGCATCGAGTCGCAAGTCGTACCGTTTATCTACGATATGCCTTCGGCGCTACGAGCGGCGGATCTGGTCGTGGCGAGAGCCGGCGCTATGACGGTGGCGGAACTCACGACCTGTGGAAAGCCGGCCATCCTCGTTCCCCTGCCGTCTGCCATCTACGACCACCAGACACGGAATGCCGAGGTGCTGGAAGCAGCCGGGGCGGCTGTGTTGCTCTCGCAATCTGTGCTTACCGGCGTCCTGTTGGCCCGCACAGTGACAGGTATTCTTGGAGATCGTGACCGATTACGGGCAATGGGAGAGGCGAGTCTTTCTCTACGGCGAATCGATGCAGCCGAAGTGATCGTCCGCGAATGTTACGCGCTCATGGGGGGGCATCATGATGTCAACCGGTCTGTTGGAGCGGCAGGAGGCTAATGGGCAACGTAAACAGGGATTACGGTTGTATCCACCGGTTGGTGGAGTAAGGCGCGCACCGATGTTTCGTAAAACGCAACAGATTCACTTAGTCGGAATCGGGGGATCGGGCATGAGCGGCATCGCCGAGGTGCTCCTGACGCTGGGGTACAAAGTGACGGGCTCGGACCTGCAAGCTTCCGATACGACGCGAAGATTGGAAGAGCTCGGCGGGCGTATCTTTGTCGGCCATCAGGAATCGAATGTTGGGGAGGCTCAAGTGGTGGTCATCTCCTCCGCCGTGTCGGTGCAGAACCCAGAGGTTGTGGCAGCTAAGGCAAAGCAAATTCCCGTGATTCCTCGGGCCGAGATGCTTGCCGAGTTGATGCGGCTGAAATTTGGGGTTGCCATTGCCGGCGCACATGGAAAAACCACCACGACGTCGATGGTGGCCAATGTCCTGGCCCAGGGTGGATTGGATCCGACGATGGTGATTGGGGGGAAAGTGAATGCGTTGGGGAGTCATGCCCGCCTTGGTCGAGGCGATCTTCTCGTGGCGGAAGCGGATGAGAGCGACGGGTCATTTCTCCGTCTGTCTCCGACCATCGCCGCGGTCACGAATCTCGACCGAGAACATCTCGATCACTACGGCAGCATGGAGCGCATCAACGAGTGCTTTCTCGAGTTTATCAATAAGGTGCCGTTCTATGGATTGGCCGTATTGTGTGCGGACGATGATCGGCTCCGGGCACTCTTTCCGAACATCGTGAAGCGCTATCAGACCTACGGGCTCCAAGAGCGTGAGGGTGTCACGCCGGACTTCTTTGCGACAGAGATCAGTTTGAACCAATGGGGCGCTGAGTTCCGGGCGCAGTTCCGTGGGCGCAATTTGGGCCCTTTCCGTCTGGCGGTGCCCGGTCGGCACAATGTGTCCAATGCGCTCGTGGCGATCGCGATCGGGGTCGAATTGGATGTGCCCGTGGATCTCATCAGGAAAGCGTTGGCGGCCTATGCCGGAGTCGAGCGCCGCTTTCATCTGCGAGGGGAAGCCAATGGGATCATGGTCGTAGACGATTACGGACATCATCCGACGGAGATCAAAGCCACCCTGGCTGCGGCCAAGCAAGGGTGGGGAGACCGCCGGTTGGTGGTCCTGTTCCAGCCGCATCGCTATACCAGGACGAGAGACTTACTGGAGGATTTTGCGAAGGCGTTCGACCAATCAGACGTCTTGTTCTTGGCTGACATCTATGCAGCGGGAGAGCAGCCGATTCCCGGAGTGTCCGGAGCCAGGTTGGCCGACATTGTTCGTGCGGCCGGCCATCCGTCCGTGACGTTTGTGGAACACAAAGATCAGATGGTGGATCAGGTGCTCCCCCATCTGAAATCGGGGGATCTCGTCATGACGTTAGGGGCAGGGGATATTTGGAAGACGGGGGTTGGGTTGTTGGCCCGATTGACTCCGATCGGATGATGCGATGACGCGAGGGAGCCAAGATGTTCGGACAGCTGCAAAAGCTCATGCGCAGTTCACGCAGGCAGATGTGCGCGCTGCGGTAGCGGGTCTCAGGGGATCCACATCTTTTCAGGCTCCGCTGCGAGAGTACACCTCGTTTAAGATTGGGGGGCCGGCGGATGTCGTCTGTGAGCCGGCGGATATTGAAGATGTCTGTCTGGTGGTTCGGCAGGCGCGTGCGCACAAGGTCCCGTTGTTCGTATTGGGCGGAACGAACCTCCTTATCCGAGACGGGGGAATTCGCGGCATTGTGGTCAGCTTGGCGCGGCTGCGGGCCATCAAAGAAGAGCCGATGGCGGTGTTGTATGCCGAAGGGGGAGTCGGGATGCCGACATTGATTGGGTACGCGATTCGTCATTCCCTTGCAGGCCTGGAATGGGCGGCGGGAATTCCCGGGACAGCGGCCGGCTGTGTCGTCATGAATGCCGGGACAAAGCTCGGTGAAATGAAGGATTCGATCAAGGCTGTTCGCATGGTGAATAGGAAAGGCCAGATCGTGGACCTGGAGGCAGCTCAGGTGAGGTTTGAGTATCGACGGGCCTTGTTGCCTCGCGGCATCGTCGTGGGAGTCTGGCTTCAATTGAAGCCAGGGATCCGATCGGAAATTCAACGAGTGGTCAAGGAGTATCTCCACTATCGACGAGATACACAACCGCTCGCGATGCCCAGCGCCGGTTGTGTGTTCAAGAACCCTCTGAACGATTCTGCCGGGAGACTGATTGAGGCGGTCGGCCTCAAGGGGGCACGCGTCGGCGATGCGGAAGTCTCGATGAAGCATGCCAACTTCATGGTTAATCGGGGGCAGGCGAATGCGGCAGATGTGACGGCGTTGATCGGGAAGGTCCGCAGCGCAATTCGTCGTCGGGTTGGGGTGCGGTTAGATCTTGAACTGAAAATCGTAGGAGAGACATCCCGGTATGAGTGAGCTTCATTCGACAGAGCGGCCGCTTCTGACTCGTGCCCGCATCGGCGTGCTGATGGGTGGACAATCGGCTGAGCGTGAGGTGTCGCTCCGGACAGGTACCGCGGTCCATCGATCGTTGGGCCGTCGTGGTTACGACGCCGTCGCCATTGATGTCGGACCGACGCTCTCTCAGGATCTGCGCGATCAGAAGATCGTCCTGGCATTTCTGGCTTTGCATGGACCGGGCGGGGAAGATGGAGCGATTCAAGGATTTCTGGAGACGTTGGGAATTCCCTACACCGGATCCGGCATCCAGGCGAGTGCAATCGGTATGCATAAAGTCACCACGAAAATGCTCTTGGCTTCAGCCCGTATTCCTGTCCCAGCCGGCACGGTTGTGAAGCGAGGGGAAAAGGTTCCCAGCGCCACCCTGTTGCGAGCGGAAAAATTGCGCTGGCCTCTTGTGGTGAAGCCTGCTTCGCAAGGGTCCACGATCGGCGTCACGATCGTGCGCAAACCGTCGCAATGGCGTGATGCGTTGGCCTTGGCCCATCGCTACGACACGGATGCAATGGTCGAGGCGTACATTCCGGGGCATGAGGTCACGGTGTCGATCCTCGGAGGGCGAAACATTTTACCATTGGTGCTTCCTGCGGTGGAAATTGTGGCGCCGGGAGGCTTCTACGATTTTGCCGCGAAGTATGAAAAGGGGAAAACTCAATATCTCTGTCCTGCACCCTTAACCACGACAGTGACTCGGCAGGTTCGGACATTGGCGTTACGCACGTATCAGGTGCTGGGCTGTGAAGGTGCAGCCCGAGTCGATTTCCGTATCACCCCGCGAGGCCGCCCTGTCGTGTTGGAGATTAATACCGCGCCGGGCATGACCGAAACGAGTTTGCTGCCGATGGCGGCGGCACAGGCCAAGATCGATTATGACGAGCTGACCGAACGGATCCTTGAGTCCGCACTCACTCGCGCGGCTCGCCTCGATCGTTCGTCAGGGGAAGTGAGCGCGCCATGAAGGTGCTCGTACGGAAGCGAGCGGCGCCTCCCATCGGCCCACGGTCGAACCAATGGAAGGGTGCGCGTGCCAGTCAGATCGCGGATCAACGCCAACAGGCGCGTCGAGAGACGTTGCTCTCACGGCGTAGGCGTGCGTTGCGCGTGGGGCGATGGATTCTCGGTCTTGCGGCGTTGGCGTGGGGATTGACCATCGGCACGCGAGAGATGGGACCCCTGCTTCAGGGTTGGCTGGAAATCCGTGACGTAGAGATTGAGGGTATGCACCGAGTGACGAAAGCTGAAATATTGGAGCGGCTCGTGTTGAAGCCTGGCATGGGGCTTCATCAAATCAGCACATCGTTTCTTGCTGAGCGAGTGCAGGCGCACGCATGGATCAAGGAGGCGACGGTCGAACGCCGACCGCTGCATCGGTTGCATATCACGGTCGTGGAGCGAACGCCGGCCACAATTATCCGCGCAGGCGCGGACCATTGGTTGAGTGATGAGAACGGGTATCTTCTTGCCAAGTTGGGTAAGCAGGACGACCAGGCGCTACCCTTGATGATCGGGCTGGAGGTTCAGTCTCTTCAACACGGCGAGTCCGGTGTGCGTCACGCGGTTCAGTCCGGGGTCGTGTTGGCCAAGCTCATCGCCAATACGTTCGGCGGGAGGGTTGAAGTCGATCTCACGAATGTCTCGAATGTAGTGGCGTCAGCCAATGGGGTGCGATTTCAGTTTGGGAACGATTCTCTGGTCGATCAATGGGAGCGATTTCGGAAAGTGAATCCGTCATTTAAAACGAGCCCATTCGATGATCGGAAGGGCGCGGGTAACGAGATCGATTTACGCTATGACAACCGCGTCATTGTGCGAGAAAGGGTGTGAGGGCTGTGCCGAAGCGTGATCAAATTCTTGTGGGGTTGGATATCGGGACCACGAAGATCTGTGCCATCGTGTCAGAGGTCACCGATGAGGGAGTGCTCAACATCATCGGGGTGGGATCCTGCCCGTCGCGAGGGCTCCGCAAAGGCGTGGTGGTCGATATCGAGAGTACCGTGGAATCGATCAAAAAGGCGGTCGAGGAAGCCGAGCTGATGGCTGCGGTTCAGATCAATTCCGTCTACACCGGCATTGCCGGCAGCCATATATCCGCGGAAAACTGCAAGGGGGTTGTCGCGCTCAAAAAGGCAGAAGTCACGCGGGAAGACATCCAGCGCGCGATCGAAAGCGCACGGACTCTGGCGGTCGTTCCCCATGAACGGCGGATTCTTCATGTGCTCCCTCGTGAATTCATGGTGGATGGGCAAGAGGGGGTTCGGGAGCCGTTAGGTTTGTCCGGCAACCGTCTCGAAGTCAACGTCCATGTCATTACCGGCGCCGTGACGTCAGCGCAGAATATCATCAAATGTGTGAATCGCGCGGGGCTTGATGTCGTCGACATGGTGCTGCAGCCTTTGGCATCAAGTGAGGCCGTCCTCAGCCAGGAAGAGCGCGATCTGGGTGTCGTCATGATCGATCTCGGCGGTGGGACAACCGACCTTGCGATCTTCCTCGATGGGAGTATCAGGCACTCTGCAGTCTTGCCGATCGGTGGGCAGAACTTGACGAAGGATCTTGCTATCGGGTTGCTGACCTCTCAGACCGAAGCCGAGAAGATCAAGTTGCAGCACGGGATTGCCAGAGCAGAGTTGGTGCAGGGCCATCAAATGGTCGAAGTCCCGTCGGTCGGCGACCGTCCAGCACGGACGTTCTCGCGCCGCGATCTTGCTGAGATTCTTGAACCGAGGGTCGAAGAGATATTCGAACTGGTTCGTCGGGAAATCGCGCGTGCCGGCTATGAGGGCATGGTGGGGGCCGGAGTGGTGATTACAGGCGGAACATCGTTGTTGGAGGGAATGCCCGATGCGGCAGAGCAGGTCTTGAATCTTCCGGCTCGCCGTGGCGCACCGGGTGGCCTCGGAGGGCTTCGCGACATCGTCAGTCATCCCATGCATGCCACGGGTGTCGGATTGCTGCTCCATGCCCGACGCCATCTTGAGGAAATGGCCATCGCTGGTCTGCGCAGCGGGCGGCCGTTGGATAAGGTATTGACTCGTATGAGGGGATGGTTCTTCGAGTTGTTCTAACTGGTGCGTGAGGCGAATGTCCGCCTTGCGGATTTTATCAAGGGAGGTGTCCTGATGTTTTCGTTTGAAGAGGATGTTGTGTCTCCCGTTCGGATCAAAGTGATCGGTGTCGGTGGCGCCGGGTGCAACGCGTTGAACACCATGATTACGTCTGGATTAGCGCGGGTGGATTTCATCGCGGCGAATACGGATCTGCAGGCGTTGGAACGATCGCGGGCGTCGTATAAAGTTCAGCTGGGCCCTGAACGGACCAGGGGACTCGGCGCCGGGGCCAAGCCAGAAGTTGGAAAGGATTCGGCACTAGAAAGCAAAGATCAGATTCGGGAGTGTCTTGAGGGCGCCGACATGGTGTTCGTGACCGCCGGGATGGGCGGTGGAACCGGAACGGGTGCCGCGCCGATTGTGGCGAGCATCGCGCGTGAACTCGGTATCTTGACGGTCGGGGTCGTGACGAAGCCTTTTTCCTATGAAGGTCATCGCCGGATGCTTTATGCGGATGAAGGGATACGCGATCTCCGTCGGCATGTTGACACCTTACTGATAATCCCTAATCAGCGATTGCTCGGCATCGTCGACAAAGCGACGCCGCTGCTCGAAGCGTTTAAGGTAGCTGATGACGTGCTCCGACAGGCCATTCAGGGGATTGCCGATGTGATCACGACCACCGGCCATGTGAATGTGGATTTCGCCGACGTCCGGACCGTGATGTCCCATACGGGTCGCGCAGTGATGGGGATGGGTGTGGCGCGCGGAACGAATCGGGCCATCGAAGCGGCGCAAAAGGCGATTTGTAGTCCATTGTTGGAGGAAGGGAGTGTCGAGGGGGCGCGCGGGGTGTTGTTGAATATCACCGGTGGCCCTAACATGACGCTGCATGAGATCGAGGAGGCGGCAACGATTGTCCAGCAGACTGCTGACCCTGAAGCCAACATCATTGTTGGACAGGTGATCAACCCCGATATGGGCGACGACTTGGTTGTGACTGTGATTGCCACAGGGTTTGAACGAGAGGATCAGCCTGCTCCGATTCCTGTGGCCGCGGTTCGGGCTTCCCGTCCTTTGCAACAGACGGTGACCACCGGCGCTGGCCAGACGATGGGAGAACGAGTATATGCGGAACGGCCCTTCAAAGATTTCGATCGCCCGACCTACTTGCGACGGATGGGAGATGGCAGAGGCGCGATGGAGCGAGCCGCGGCAGTCACGGACGATGAATGGGATGTGCCGACATTCTTGCGCAAGCAGGTTGACTGAGCCGACAGGTCTGTAGGGTGAGTCATCACATCAGGGGATGGTTATGAGTGCAGCGGTCATCACGGTTCCTGCCTTCGCATCCGCGCGCGACGGCGTTCGGCATTTCTTTGGCACGCGCCGTCACGCAAGCTCACTGGAGTTCGATGTCGGAGTTCCCGCTCGTCAGTCTGGTGCGCAGGGGCGTGGCTGGCTGCTGTCCGTCAAGCAGGTACATGGGACTGAGGCCTTGGTCGTAGATCGTCCACTCACGGAGTCGGATCAGTTTCCTGGTGGGTGGGATGCGTTGGTGACGGATCAACCAGGCGTGACGGTAGCCGTGCGCACGGCGGATTGTGTCCCCGTGCTCGTGCATGACCCACGCCGGCGTGTTGTCGCGGCGATTCATGCCGGTTGGCGGGGCGCGGTGGCGGGGATTGTTTCGAAAACGCTCACGCTGATGGTGAACCGATTCGGGTCGACCCAGTCGGATCTGCGAGTCAGTATTGGACCCTCGGCCGGCCCCTGCTGCTATGAAGTGGACGATCCGGTGCTCGACCAGCTTCGAATGGGATTGTCTGATTGGGAGTCGGTTGTGCATGACTCTCGAGGGCATAAGGCTCGGCTCGATCTCAAGGCCCTGATCCGCCGGCAAGTGGAGGGAGCGGGTGTGTCCACATCCGCTGTTTCGGCGGTGAATGTATGCACGATCTGTCACGATCAGCTTTTTTATTCCTATCGACGGGAAGGTCGGGTGAACGGGACGATGGTCAGTGGGATCATGCTACTCCCTCACAACTCAAAGTGAGTCCGAGAGTGTGCGCTGACATTTACCCCGGGGGTCTGTACAATACGTCAGAACTTTCGAAGTCGGTATTCCCTGGAGTCGAAGGGCTGCGGGAACAACCGGCCCAGTGGTGGTGTCTCGGGCGCTGGTAGGCCGACTTCCGATATCCGTGTGAGCCGGCTCTGACCTCTCATGCCAAGCACACCGTAGCATTTCTTTAATGGAGCCCTCGCGCAGTATGTCGAAGGAGTATCGTCGTACCGTTGAGGAAGGGGTGACGATGGTGCGGTTTGGCTGAGGTATTGGGGGGTGCAGTGTGTCTAGTTCAACGATCATGAAGAAGATCGCGTTCATCGGAGGCGGCCAGATGGCCGAAGCCATGATCGGTGGTCTCCTTGCAGGGCAGGTGTGCTCTGCTGAGTTGATTTGGGCAACGGACCCCGTTCCTGATCGCCGTGATCGCTTAAAAGCGCAGTTCGGCATTCGGGTTGGTTCTGCCAACCGGGAAGCGGTCGCCTGGGCTGACGTGGTCGTTCTGGCAGTGAAACCTCAGGCGCTTCCTCCTGTACTCAGTGAGCTTGGCCCAATCCTGGCCCATGCCCTTGTGATCTCTATTGTGGCAGGGGTAACGCTTTCGACCATCGTAGAACAGATTTCCGGGGAGGGGCGGGTTGTGCGTGCGATGCCAAATATTCCGGCATTGGTCCGGGAGGGTATGACTGCTCTGGTCTTGGGCAGTGCAGTCTCTGAAGATGACGGTCACGTGGCTCGAATGGTATTCGAAGTGGTTGGTCGTGTGGTATTGGTTGAGGAACGATTAATGGATGCTGTGACCGGGTTGAGCGGGAGTGGGCCGGCCTATGTGTTTCAGGCCATTGAAGCGTTGGCGGACGGGGGAGTGATGATGGGCTTGCCGCGGCAGACCGCCGAACTCCTTGCGGCCCAGACAGTGCTTGGCGCGGCTCGCTTGGTGCTTGAATCGGGCGTACATCCTGCGCAACTGAAAGATCGGGTGGCGTCTCCTGGAGGCACCACCATCGCCGGTCTTCATCGGCTTGAACAAGGGGGGTTTCGTGCTACATTAATGGCTGCGGTTGAAGCGGCTACCACACGATCGAAAGAGTTGGGACGCTGATGTTTGTCGCGGGGAATGTTCTTTCGGCAGTGGCCTCCATTCTTGACTATGTGTTATGGCTGTATATGTGGGTGATCATTGCTCGCGCCCTGATCTCGTGGGTCAACCCAGATCCAGGGAATCCGATCGTCCAATTTCTCAATCGTGCGACCGAACCGGTCCTCGCTCCAATCCGACGATTGATTGGAACGCGGATAGGCATGGATGTGTCGCCCATCGTCGTGATCTTGATCATCAATTTTCTGCAAATCGCGGTTGTGCAGTCACTCAAGGAATTAGCCATGAGGATGAACTGAGATGACCATGGGGGATGCCATGAGAATGACGCCGCTTGATATCCAGCAAATGGTGTTCAAGGTCGTCTTTCGCGGATATGACAAGGAAGAGGTGAATCGCTTCCTCGAAGAAATAGCGCAGACGGTCGAATTGTTGAATCGAGATGATGCGGTTCAGCGAGAAAAGATTGTATTTCTGGAACAGCAGCTTGCCGAGTTGAAACGGACGGAGGCGACGTTGTCGAGTACGCTGTTGTCTGCTCAATCACTGGCAGAGGATGTAAAGCGGAATGCTCATCGGGAGGCGGATCTCGTCATCAAGGAGGCTGAACAGAAGGCCGGTGAGATGATCCACCAGGCCAGGGTCGAGCTGACCGATACACAGCGCGACCTCACGGCGCTCCAGAAGCAACGCTTGCTGATGGTTGAGCGCTTCCGCGCGTCGTTGCGCATGTTCGAACGGATGCTGGAAGTGGAAGAACATGAAGCGTTCCATGACGCTGCAACCGCATCGGCAGAGAAGCTTGAAGGAGAGTCGAGCCCGAGACTCTAACTCGCCAGAAATGGCTGTTTCTCTCCTGCTCAGGCGTTTCTAAGTTGTCTCGTCCTGTTCCTCCACGGTAGCGTTTTCCCCCACCAACGACAGGTCGTTCTCCCATGGTGATGAATCGCGTCATTCAGGCGGCACTGCAGTCAGCCGTTGACGAGGGTGTATTCCCCGGCGCCCAGCTCGCGGTGCGTCTGCATGGAGAGTTGCAATGTGTGATTGTCGCTGGGCGGTTGTCGTCAGAGCCTTCGAGCCTTCCGGTACAACCCACCACTCTGTATGACCTCGCGTCTCTCACGAAGCCTCTGGCAACGGGCACATCTCTCTTGCTTCTGGCGCAACGTGCCAAGGTGACGCTTGAAGATCCTGTACAGAAAGTCTTATCAGAACTTGAAGGGATGCCAATTGGTCAGGCAACGGTGAAAGACCTCTTGGCCCATCGTTCGGGCCTGCCCGGATGGCGGCCCTTCTACGAGCGGCTTGGCCCCGAAGGTGTTGTCCTTGAGCCTTCTGATAGAAATCACGTTGTTAAGCAACAGGTATTGAAAATGATTCGCGATGAGCCGCTGCTCTATACGCGGGGGGAGCGCTGCGTCTATAGCGACCTAGGATTCATGTTGCTGGGGTTGTTGGTGGAGCGTCTCAGTGGAATGGCACTGGATCACTGGTACGAACACGCCGTCGTCCGACCGCTACGGGCTGACCCTATGATGTTTTGCCCTACGACGGGGGGGACGCAACTCAATGTCATGTGCCCGATGATCGATGCCTCATGTATAGCTCCGACCGAATGGGACGAGCGGCGCAATCGACTCTTATGTGGGGAAGTACACGACGAGAATGCCGCAGCAATGGACGGTGTCGCGGGCCATGCAGGGCTATTCGGGACTGCTGAATCAGTGCTAGCTGTCTCTGGAGCCTGGCTCCACGGTTATCATGGAAGGGAGTCGATTCTGGCAGGAGAATTTGTCAGGCAGTTTACGACCCGCCAAGAATCTGTCGCTCGATCGAGTTGGGCGTTGGGATGGGATACTCCGTCTGCGCCGTCTTCATCGGGGTCCAGTTTTTCTGAGCGGTCGTTCGGTCATCTTGGCTTTACCGGGACGTCGCTATGGATTGACCCACTCCGTGAATTGGAGGTGGTGCTGTTATCCAATCGAGTATATCCGAACCGCAGGAACGAGAAGATCAAGGCCTTCCGCCCATGGATTCACGATCTGGTCTATCGGGAGTTTGTTTCTGCGTAAGAGTCGCGGCTACGCCAGGTCCGCGTAATCAATCCAGGTTTCTTTTTCGGCGAGATACTTCGTGCCTTTGAAATTGGCGCGTGTTCTCATTCTGCTAAAGCCGAATCTCTGCATCATTTCGATGAGCTCTTGTACCGCAGCCGTGATGGTTGGATGGGGGTGGCCTTCGACATTCAGGGCTTCATACATGACTTTCGCGACGTAGCCCGAGGGTGTTCGATTGACAAGGATCATGCGATTGAAATACCGATCGCTCGGGTCGACCCCTTCAACCTGGTGCTTTTCAACCACTCCTTCCTTTTTGAAAAGCAGCGGCAGCGAACTCATGATGCCCTCCATCGCACTCACATGAAATAGTATAGACCGGTGACTGATTATAGGGTGGGGCCGCGCCGACCGCAAGCCGTTGACAACTGTGTAGCGCCCTTTTATCATCTCTCCCCGCTGTGCTAGCCGCGATGTTCTTGAAGATATGAATATCCCCAACAGCTTGACCATCCTCCGTATTCTCCTGATTCCCTGCTACGTCGGGCTACTGATCTACGGCAGATTTGATCAAGCACTCATTGTGCTTCTTGTGGCGGGGCTTACAGATGCGCTTGATGGGCTGATCGCTCGTATGAAGAATCAGCATACTCGGCTGGGCGCCGTGTTGGACCCTTTGGCCGATAAGCTGCTGCTCACCTCCGGGTTCATCACGCTTTCGCTGATTCATTTGATTCCGTTATGGGTCACCATCCTTGTGGCGAGCCGGGACGTGATATTGCTGTTGGGAACGGCGGTAGCGCATTTCACAGATTATCGCGTGGATCTTACTCCCACCTTCTTGGGTAAGGGCACGACGTTTCTCCAGCTAGCCTATGTTGTGATGGTCATCTTTCTCAGTTCCCGTCGCATCGATCTCACCATTATCTTGCCGCTGTTGTTCGGGATGGTCTCCTTCACGTTATTGTCCGGATTGCATTATCTCTATCGAGGTATTCGGCAGACGAGTGCAATCAGGAGCTAAGGCTCTGTGTGGCTTAAGCCTGCATGCCTGCCGATCGCGCAGAGATTGTGCATTTATTTGACAGGTTTTGGGGTCGCCAGTAGACTCGCCGATAGATATTCCCGTCAATTTACAACCGGCCAGGTAGATGGCCACATCGAAGGGTGAGTGTTGCGTATGGCTACCTTTGCGTATGTCGGACGAACCAGATCGGGTGCCGTCAAGAAGGGCGAGCTGAGTGCGAAAACCCGAGATGAGGCGGTGGATCAACTTCGTAAGCAAAGTGTCGTCGTCACGAGCCTTGAAGAAAAGAAGAGTGGCACAGGCGGATTCAATGTCAATCTTAGCTTTGGGTCTGGTCTTACGGATAAAGACCTGGTTGTATTTACGCGACAATTTGGCACGATGATCAATGCTGGTCTGCCCTTGGTGCAGTGTCTCGAAATCCTCTCGACCCAGTCTGAAAACAAGGTGTTGCGGGAGACTATCGGGGAAGTGAAGACTCAGGTAGAGGCAGGTTCGACTTTTTCGGATGCGTTACGTCGTCACCCCAAAGTATTCGACGATCTGTACGTGAACTTGGTTCATGCGGGTGAGGTGGGTGGCTTGCTCGATACGATCTTGACGCGTCTGGCTAAATACATTGAGAAAGCGATGAAACTCAAAGGGCAGATTAAGTCTGCCATGATCTATCCCGCGGCGATTCTTGGTGTGGCGGTGGTCGTGATCGCTGTTTTAATGATTTGGGTCATTCCAATCTTCGCGAAAATGTTCAATGAATTATCCGGAGGGAAGATGGGGCTCCCGGGCCCGACGCAGTTGGTCATTGATATCAGCAACATGTTTACGTCGTATTGGTGGGTGATGTTAATAGGCACTGGGGCGATCATCTTTGGCACTAAGAAATACTATTCGACTCCCAAGGGGCGGATGGTTATCGATAAACTACTCTTAAAGGCACCGGTGTTTGGAGACCTGATCAGGAAAGCTTCGGTCGCCAAGTTTACACGGACCCTTGGAACCTTGCTCGCGAGCGGCGTTCCTCTTCTGGACGGGATGACTATCTGCGCAAAGACTGCAGGCAACAAGGTCATTGAAGAAACGTTGATCAACGCGCGCATCAGTATCAGTGGCGGAAAGACTATCGCCGACCCTTTGGCCGCAAGCGGGGTCTTTCCGAAGATGGTGACGCATATGATTGCCGTGGGTGAGTCAACTGGCGCACTGGACGCGATGTTGGGGAAAATCGCAGACTTTTACGAGGACGAAGTTGATCAGGCGGTTGCCTCGCTCACGTCGTTGCTGGAACCCATCATGATGGTATTTCTCGGAATTGTGATCGGGTTTATTGTGGTCGCCATGTACCTCCCAATCTTCAAAATGTCTGAGGCTATTGGGTAGAGGGCAGCGTTCAGTCCGTTCCTCTCACGGAGTTGGGGCCTCGTGTTCAGCATGAGGCTCTATGCCTTCTTCCCGACCACACCATGCGGCGCTCCGTCGCATGGGCAATGACAGGGTCTTAGGCTCCAAATCCGAGGAGCATGAACAAGATAACCTCTCTTCATGCCCCGCCGATTTCCTTCTCACCCAGTGGTCTTCCAATCATGAATGATCTGAGGACAAGACTGTACTGGATCATGGGGCTCCGGATGGCCCTCGTGACCCTGATGCTCGGCCTGTCCCTCGCCTTTCAAGTCGCGAAGGGCGTGTGGATCGAAACATTCTACGTCTTGATTATTGCCACCTACGCCTTCACGATCCCTTCCGCCATTTTGCTCCGAGTGTTTACTTCCTCAACGGCTCTCACAATACTTTTCTGGATACAAGTAGGAATCGATTTCCTCCTTGAAACGATGTTGGTTGCCAGGACAGGAGGGATCGAGAGTCCCTTTGCGGTGTTGTATATCATGACGGTGGCGGTGACTAGTCTAGTTCCTCGCCGACGGGTGGGTCTTCTTACCGCCTGCTTCTGCATTATTCTGTTCGGGATTTTAACGAACATTCAATTGCATGGCTTAATTGAGGGGTGGGGGTGGCTGTCCCCGAGTCGGCTGACCACACCTGAAACATTTCAAACATTCGGCGTCTATGCTCTCGCTATTCTTGTCGTTGGGATATTGGGCGGGACCTTGGCTGAACAGCTTCAGCAGGCGGATCAATCGTTGCGAGAAAAGGAACAGGGACTGACCCGTCTCCAAGCCTTCCATGAGAGTATTGTTCATAGCATCAGCAGCGGTGTGTTTACGGCCGATGCCACCGGGTGCATTACGTCCTTCAATCCGGCGGCACAGGAAGCGATCGGGTACACGATCGCTCACGTGTCCGGGCGTCAGTGGCGCGAGGTCTTCAACTGGCACCCTAATCAGCAATCAGACGAGCAATTGAATAGCACCCTATCGGTGACCACGCGATTTGAAGTGGAATGTAAGCGTGCCGACGGCAACCGTTTGATCCTCGGAATGACTCTCTCCCCATTGCATGAGCAGGGGAAGCAGACAGGTTTGGTTGGTGTGTTCAAAGACTTGACGGAGATTCGGGAGCTCGAGGAGGAGATGCGGCGCAAAGAATGGCTGGCGAGTTTGGGGGAAATGTCTGCCGGGATGGCCCATGAGATTCGGAATCCATTGGGTGCATTAGCCGGCGCGATGCAAATGCTTCGGAAAGATGCCGTGGAAGACGAAACCAATCGCCGGTTGATGGACATTGCGATTCGGGAGGCCACCAGGCTCGACAATATCATTACTGAATTTCTTCAGTATGCACGTCCGCCTGCGCTCAATCTCGCAGAGCATGATCTTAACAAAGTCCTTGCCGAGACGCTCGATCTCGTTCAACATGAAGCGCGAACACGTTCCAAGATCAAGATTGTCACGTCTTTGGCGGCCGGGGCGCTCCTGGCCTTGGTCGATCAAGATCAGCTCAGGCAGGTTTTCTGGAATATGGCGACGAATGCGTTTGAGGCGATGCCGGATGGTGGACAGTTGACGATCTCGACGAACTGTCGCCATGTCGATGCCGGCGGCCGTAAGGGCGACGTGATCGAAGTGGCATTTCAAGACACAGGGGAAGGTATCCCAACGCAGAATTTAGATAAAATATTTCTTCCGTTTTTCACGACGAAAAAGGAAGGGTCAGGATTGGGTCTCGCCGCCGTGCATCGAATTGTCGACTTGCACGGGGGGTGGATCAAGGTCGAAAGCCGGGAGTGTCAAGGCTCACGGTTTGTCGTATGTATGCCGTGTTCCGGGGGGGCCGGGGTACGGTTATGGCATGAGGGGCGGACGCCGTGGAAAAGATCCTAGTTGTTGATGACGAGCGGGGGTTGCGTGAAGTCATGAGCATCATGCTCAAACGCGCGGGCTATGCCGTAACCGAAGCATCAGATGGTGAAGATGCCATCGGTCATGTTGGTAAAGAAATCTTTGATCTCGTCATCACGGACCTCCGTATGCCCAAAGCCGATGGCATGGCGGTCTTGAAAGCGGTGAAATCTACTTCTCCTGAAACCGTGGTTCTTGTGATTACGGCGTTTGCAACCGCGGATTCGGCAGTCGATGCTATGAAACAAGGTGCGTACGATTACCTCACCAAGCCGTTCCAGGTTGATGAAGTGCAGTTGATTATCCGCAACGCGTTGGAAAAGAGGCGTCTCTCGACGGAGAACATCCTGTTGAAGCGTGAAATGGCGAGTCAGTCGTCGTTCGCGCAGCTCGTCGGGCAGAGCGAAGGCATGCAGAAGGTGTTCGATGTGGTGCGCAAAGTCGCGGACGCTAAGAGTAATGTGCTGATTTGTGGGGAAAGCGGAACGGGAAAAGAGTTGGTGGCACGCGCCATTCACTATAATAGTGCCAGGAGCCCGATGCCGTTTGTGGCGGTGAATTGCAGTGCAGTGCCAGAGACATTGCTCGAAAGTGAACTCTTTGGGCATATGAAGGGATCCTTTACCGGCGCGATGGCCAATAAGGCGGGGCTGTTCGAAGTCGCCAACGGTGGCACGATTTTTTTGGATGAAATCGGCGATACGACTCCAACGATTCAAGTCAAGCTGCTGCGCGTGATTCAGGAGCGAGAGTTCCGGCGTGTGGGCGGCACCCAGGATGTCAAGGTCGATGTGCGCATCGTAGCCGCGACCAATAAAAATCTTGAAAAGGCCGTGGCCGACGGCTCATTCCGAGAAGATTTGTACTACCGCTTAGATGTCATTCCGATTCGGCTTCCCCCATTGCGCCTTCGGACGGGAGACATCCCGCTTCTCGTGAAGCATTTCCTCGAGAAGTTTTCCCAGGATGGCGGGAAGGCGGTTCCTGTGTTGACATCGGAGGCGATGCATGTCTTGTTGGGACATGAGTGGCGAGGCAACGTGCGCGAGCTTGAAAACTTGATGGAACGTGTTGTCACGTTTTCCGCCGGTACCCCCGTCTCGGACGACGACATTCGCGGTTGGCTTCATCGAGTTCTGTCTCCTCAGCAGCAGGGTGTCCCTACCGACTTGCCCGAAGACGGGTTGGATTTGGAGGGGCTTATTAACGGGATTGAAAAGGATTTGCTTTTGAAGGCACTCGAACGGACGATGTGGGTAAAGAAAAAGGCCGCACGGCTTCTCAAGCTCAATACGCGATCCTTTCGCTATCGACTAGAGAAGTATGCGATCAAGGGAGGCCGTGATTAATCTGCCGCAGAGCCCCTCCGGCATCACTGTTTGTGCCCCTGCCAAAGTCAACGTGATCCTGCGCATCCTCGACCGCCGCTCCGACGGCTTCCACAATCTCTGGTCGGTCATGCAGACGGTCGCCCTCGACGACGAAGTCCAGATTAGGTTGCGAGCCGACCGGCAAGATATTCAGCTGCGATGCGATGCGACGGGTCTGGCTACAGACCAGAGTAATCTCGTGTATCGGGCCGCGGCTGCAGTATTGGCGCGGGCTCAGCAATCGGTTGGACTAGATATCGAGTTGCGAAAGCGCATTCCGATGGGAGCAGGGCTCGGGGGCGGAAGCAGTGATGCGGCAGCCACCATGTTAGGATTGAATGGTTTGTTGCAGCTCAAATGGTCTCCGGCGCAGATGGCAGAGGTCGGACAATCGTTAGGGAGCGATGTGCCCTTCTTTCTTTTTGCCCCCGCCGCCTGTGTCACGGGCCGGGGAGAAACCGTTCGTCCGGTCGTCGTTGAAGGGGTGCGATGGGTCGTGCTTGTGAACCCGGGGTTTGGGGTCAATACCAAGTGGGCCTATCAAGAATTAGCGGCGACGAGGACCTCTGTCAGGCCGCTATCGCACGCTCAGCAGGAGCTCGACCGACAATCACGGATGGGTTGGGCTCAATTGATGGCTGCGGCAGAGAATGATTTCGAAGCGCCGGTCTTTGCCGCGCATGGCACGCTGCGAGAGATTAAACAGAGCTTGCAGGCCCACGGCGCCGAGATCGCGCTACTGTCTGGAAGTGGAGCGACGGTGTTCGGGGTGTTCGCGGACGAAGCGCGCGCACGTCGCGCCCATGCCCAGTTCGTGAGTGAAAAGTTCACGAATGTATTTACTATTCCCACCTGTTCAGGTCCGCTCGTCTGGCGATACGAACGATCACGCTAAGCCGTAGTTCGGTTGACAACTCCTCGCACATTCCGCTAAAGTCACACCCCTTAGTTGGCTCCCTCAACAGCGCGCAGCGAATAGAGGTAGGCGGGTTACGATCACGCCCACCGACGCCCGCCGTCGAGACGAACCCGATACGAAATCAGAACGTGACGGACTCGCATCAAGAGACCCTCTGAGGAATCGATGAGCGGAGAGCTACAAGTATTCTCTGGCAACGCGAATCCGGCCCTTGCCCATGAGATTTGCGCCTATC
>JACMLT010000343.1 GCA_014379455.1 Nitrospiraceae bacterium | reverse complement strand
TTGACGTCGCGTTGAGTGAGGACGTCCTGAAGTTCGGCGAGTTCTCTCGTTTTCTGGTCAATATCTGTTTGCAGAGCGAGTTTGGCCTTCTTGGATTCCTCTGTGACGATCTTTGCGCGTTCCAGCAGCAACTTCTCGGCCACCTGATCGTCAATCGCTTGCGTGGCTTGTGAAACAGCGGCTTCTCGCTCACGCAAAGACTCCTCTTTCTTGGCAATGTCCGTGTCTTTCAGAGCCAGCCGCTTCTCGTAGTCGCGACGGGTTGACTCGATTAATGGAGCGGCAAGAGATTCTGTCAGCTTGATCTCGGTCTTACAGTTAGGACAGACAATGATGGGCTCTGACATAGAAAAATCCTGATAAAGCTGGCGTATCTATTGGCTCAATTCCTACGCTCAAAGGGTGGATAAATCAACAGTGCAGAAGGGGGCAGGCATCAGGAATGTTAATTGTTCCGTCCAAACTCGCCCGTTCTCTCTTCGGGGATGAGGGCTGAATGATCTTCCACTGCGCGCATCCTCTCAATCCCCTACTTTATTCAGAGGGTAGCCTGATCGATCCTCGATTGCGCGCGTCGGACGAGCACACTCCGATCGTGCGCGTTCCGCGAGCAGGGAAGGCACCTGGCTGCCCCCTGCTTCTCTTGCGTCGAGCGATCTGCGCGGCTGCCTCAAGCACAGCCCCGCTCATATTTACTTTTACGAAGATCTGCGGTGGCGGCGAGTGCTCATTGGCAGAACGTCCTCAGGACTTTACCTTGCGAAGTTGGGCTTCGAGCTCGGCAATGCGTTGCTTCAACGGCTCCACATGCTCTTCGACCTCTTCCGCCGAGTACCGTGGCGTGATGTACTTCGGACAATTCCAATCGAACGAGACGACGTCGATGAATACCAGCCGCTCCACCGCCGACCGCATCTTTGGATCAGTGATCTGCTCAATAAGTTCGGGATGAGCGTGCGCGTCCTCGACGCGAGCATGACCAAGAATTTTCAACCGTTCGCGGTTCTTGTAGTCCATCAGAAACAGCGCCACACGGTCGTTCACTGAGACGTTGCCGGTCGTGAGCAGCTGTCGGTTCCCTTTGTAGTCCGCGAAAGCCAGCGTCGTCTCATTGATCACCCGCAAAAATCCCAAGGGTCCGCCGCGATGCTGAATGTAGGGCCAGCCGCTTTCGCTGATTGAACCCACATAGAAGCTGTCCCGAGATGCGATGAATTCGGCCTCTGCCTGGCCCAGTGGGTCTCGCTCGGGAGCGTCTGCGATCTTACCCGCCCTCCCGTAGTACTGTTCCTGCGCACGGCACACTGATTCTGTAAATGTCAGATCGAGGTATTTTATGGCCATCGTTTCTCCCTGTGTGCCTTGGACTCACCGGCAGTCAGGAGACTCTCTCCCGACCGCCTCATGAGATCCGGCTCAGAACACGACTGTATTCCACCCCTCCGCGATATAACGACGGAGACTCAAGAGTCCCGCAGTCCCGGCCAGCGCATGATCCTTCACCATCGGCACCCCGCAGGACTTCACACTCTCCGTTGCCCCGAAGACCTCCGCACAGCCGCAGGAGGCGCCTTGCATCACATCGCGAACGGCATTGTAGAGGCCATTCGTCGGATGAGAGTGCTTGGTCAGTTCGGCCGGCCAACGGGTGCCGGTCCCATTGAAGACCACGGCAACTTCATCGCCCTTCTGCTTACATTCGGACGCGAGGGCCAGTGCGTTAAAGACTCGTCCGAGCGCTTCCTCAGAACCACTCTTGGGATCAGACATAATAATGATGGCAGTTTTCATGAGTCCTCCTTAGATGGGGTTGTTGGTGCGTGGGTGTACGTCGTCTCCTGATAGATACTCGTTTCCTAGACAGCTTATGAATAACCATCTAAATATACTTTTGACAGTTATATTCTCAAGAGGCTAACCTGTCAAGCATCCTTTTGCTGGAGTAGGACCAAGGAGGGGGAATACATGACAACGGGCCGAGCACAATTACGGCAGCCGTTCCTGTTTGTGGGCAATCATCCGTGCTTAGACTTCATCAACACGCAGATGATCGTGCGGGGGAATCCGACAGACCTGTTAGGTGGATACGAGAATCTTGTCGATTGGCTGCTTCAGGCACATATGGTAGACAAAACCCACGCTGTCGCTGTCATGACACAGTGGGGTCACGAGGATCAGGAACAGCTGTTTGAGCAGGGGGTCATGTTCCGTAGAACGTTGCGGGACATGGTTGCCCGAATCGTCGCCCGTAAGTCCATTGCTGGGTCGGCAATCGCATCCATCAACCACATTCTGTCCCGATGCCCTGGCTACCCACAGCTTGTTTATAAAAAGGGAGGCTATACGCGACAATTTCAGTCTCAGGCCGCACAGAAGGACGGCTTGCTCGCCCCACTCGCCGAGGCTGCGAGCGACTTACTCTGTTCAGGCAAGTGGTCTCTGGTCAAGAAATGCGGAAATCCAGCCTGCATTTTATATTTTTACGATACGACCAAAAATCACACCCGCAATTGGTGCAGCATGCAACTGTGTGGCAATCGAAAAAAAGTGGCTGCCCACTATCAGAGGAAGCGGAACAATCCAACGCTTTGCAGACCGGGGCCTTCGGCCGGAGTACGACTTAGCTGAACTGATCCCATGTATCGCACTGTTTGATCGCCCAGAACACCGCTTCTTTGAGTTTCCTCAACGACACGTTCTCCGGATCGCGCATGGCCGACAGCTTCTTGTCGAGATCGTAGAGCGGCTGGATCGATCGTTTGTCTGGGATCTTGCCCAGCGCCCAGGCCACTTCCGTCAGCACGGACCAGTCTGTCTTGGGATCTTCCAGCTTCGCGAGCAACTGCGGGACGACGGACGCATCACCGTGCGTCCCGCCCAGTTGGCCTAAGCCCTTGGCCGCCGCCGCCTGCAATTCAAGATGCGGAGATGTATTCATAATGTCGGCGAGCAACGGAATACCCTCTTTGCCAAGATTCGCCATTGCCCCAATCGCTTGCTTCGCCAGGTCGCGATCCTTGAGCGTCTCTCTCAATTTCGGCAAAGCCTCGTCGGCCTGCATCTCGCCTAAGAGAGAAAGAATTTTGATCTTTTTGGCCTGCGGCGTATCGGATCGATCGAGTACCTTCAACAGGCGCTCCGGCTGGCCCCATTCGGCAGCCAGCAACAAGGGAAACTCGTACGTTTCGAGCGCCTCCCTCAATTTGCTCATCGCATAGGCTCCAGGATCTCCCGCGTTGGCCGATTGTGCAGCTTGTCCTGCCTCTTCAACCTCAGCTCGAACCTCTTTCTGCCATTTAACTTTCATGTTGCCGAGAAGATAGGTCATCTGACAGGCAGGGCCTTTCCACAGCCGCGACGGGGCATCTGGCAAATCCGCATCGCCACCGGACGCCGTCGTGCCTTCCCATATTTTCCGCTGTTCGCATTTGACTTTGATCACCACGTCATGGGGTTTGCCGGCTTCGCCTACAACCGTATACCCCAGTTCGCCCATCCGGCGGGCGACAAGCTCGGCAATCGGCACAGCATCAACAGTTCCCTGGTCTGTGAGTGCAATCGCGTCAATGCGCACAGTTTGAATCTTATCCAGCAGTGTTTTCTGCTCCGGCGTGAAATAGTCCCGGTAGGCCCATGAAGGGGGAGAGCACAATACCACGACACTGATAGCCAGAATTGAGAGCAGCAAGGCCACCCGCATTTGCACCTCCGCACCGGTATCCGGACAATGAATCACATGTGTGGCCTGATTATACTCCTCATTGTGCGCAGCGGGGGTCTTCTGAAGCCTTGAGGAAGAAGGATATGCTTCGGCGGGTTTCGCCGAAGATACCAGAGGGCCCACGGCTGTATAGCCGTGGGCCCCACGTAGACATCTTGCACCGACTCGAAACTGTGTCGAAAGCCTTGTAATTAATACCCTCCGCAGCGCGTTTCCTAGTATCTGAGCGAGGAGAGAATCATGCCGGGTAGAGAAGAATGCTAACCGTCCAAGGCACCAAGTACACACACGTTCATCCTGCGTGAGTATGGGTTGACAGTGGGAGGCATCCAACGGTACAAAATACAGACAGGAACCTGTCTTTTTGATTATTTGCTGATCATGCAGGAATCGGCTCCTGCATACCCCACCCTGCGAGAGTGGCGGAACTGGCAGACGCGCGAGACTTAGGATCTCGTGGGTAACCGTGGGGGTTCAAGTCCCCCCTCTCGCACCAGGCCACAACCGGTGATCCGGCGACGGCTTGGCGTCCGCGCAAGGCCTCTAACAAAGAACGAAGGCGTGCACCAGCTATGAAAATGGAAATGACTGAACTCGGACCAATGAAACGAGCCCTCAAGATTGAGGTGCCGGCAGAGGAAGTGACGCAACGGATTACCCGTGCCTATGTCGAGCTGAACCGCCAGGTCAACATCCCTGGATTTCGCCCCGGCAAGGTACCCTTGGCGCTGCTGGAAAAACGCTATGCCAAAACCGTGGAAGAGGATGTGATCCGAGCCCTCGTGCCGGACTTCTATGAGAAGGCCATCCGCCAAGCAGGAGTGGTGCCGGTCCACGTTGAAATTCCCCCACTGGACCGAGTCCAGATTAAGAAGAATGAACCCTTTACATTTACCGCAACCGTTGAGATCAAGCCGAACATCGAGCTGCGGGACTATAAAGCGCCCAGTCCAATCTCGCTCAAGCCCGACAAGCGGACCGTCACCGACGAGCAGCTTGACCGGGGCCTGGAGGTCTTGCGCGAACAACAGTCCCGCCTTGAAGCGACTCCTCTAGGCCACATCATCGTGGACGGGGACTACATCGTGTTGGATCTACACGGGACGCTCGACGGATCCCCGCTGGAAGGGACGAAGAAAGAAGGTCAACTCCACAAGGTTGGATCGCACGCGGCTGTCTTAGGCTTGGAAATCGATTCACATGTCGGAGGCAAGAAAGATGGCGACGTGCTCGAGATTTCCCAGCCGTATCCAGCCAGCCATCCCGATCCTCGTGTGGCCGGCAAGACTGTCCTATTTACGCTGACGATCAAATCCGTCAAGGAAAAGAAACTTCCGGCCTTGGACGATGAGTTTGCCAAAGATTGCGGTCCCTACACCTCGCTCCAGGAAATTAAAGACAAACTGAGAGAAGGGATGGAGCAGGCGCTGAAACGCGAGATCGAAGACAACTATAAAGATACGATCGTCAAGCGGCTCATGGACACCCACCACTTCGATCTCCCGGAAATTCTGGTGGAGCGCGAACTGGAGGCCATCATCCGCCAACACGTGCAGCAGCAACAGCGGAAGAGTGACACCCAGGAACAGCCTGGCACGGAGGATCTCACGCGCCTTCGCCAAGAACATCGCGACGAAGCGGCGCGCCGCGTGAAGGTCAGTCTCGTGCTAGAAGAGATCGCCCAGAAAGAAGGGCTGACGGTCACACAGGACGATTTCAATTCAGAAATTATGCGACTGGCGTCGGAGCTCAAAATGCCGGCGGCCGATCTCGTCAAGATGATCAAAGCTGGAGGACAAGAGTCCATCGATGATTTACGCACCAGAATTTTGGTGGATAAAGCCTTGGACTTCGTGTACCGCAATGCAATGATTCAGGGATAGGCTGCGCAATGCGGGCCAGCCATGTCGCTCGTGAAAGGTGAGCTGTAAAAGGTTTCCAACGGAGACCACGCTGCAATCCCACGTTTCATCTTTTACATCGTACCGTTCACGTTGTGTGAGAACGAAGTTTTGGAAAGGTTGCGTTCCTGGGCAACGACGCTGTCTTGGCAGCCTCAGGGGCCGGGCGGGTGAAGTAGGCACCAGGGTTGTGCGGGTGAGCAAGGCGACTTTTCTAGCGCCCTGCTAAATGAAAGGAACAACGTGCATGCTAGTTCCCATTGTGATCGAAACGACCAACCGAGGCGAACGCGCCTACGACATTTATTCCCGACTCTTGAAAGACCGGATCATCTTTCTTGGCGCGCCGATCGACGACATCTTTGCCAACCTGATTATTGCCCAGCTCTTGTTTCTTGAAGCGGAGGACCCTGAGAAGGACATCAATCTCTACGTCAATTCCCCTGGGGGAAGTGTCACGGCAGGATTAGGGATTTATGACACCATGCAGTACGTGAAACCCCCGATCAACACCATCTGCCTGGGCCAAGCCGCCAGCATGGGGGCCTTCTTGCTCACCGCTGGGACCAAAGGGAAACGCTTCGCCCTGCCGAATGCGAGAGTCATGATTCACCAGCCCATGGGCGGATTTTCTGGGCAAGCCACAGAAATCGATATTCATGCTAGAGAGATCTTGAAAATCCGCGAGCGGCTCAATGAGATCATGGCCAAACATACCGGCCAGTCTCTGGAGAAGATATCCCAGGACACTGAACGGGACTATTTCATGTCGGCAGAAGAAGCGAAGCGATACGGTCTCATCGACGAAGTCATCACCAGGCCACCGAAGCTGCTCAAGGCCGTCAGTGGCGACGCAGGAAAAGACGCGACGAAGGACAAGTAACAGAGGAGGACACATGGCGAAGCCGGATAAGATGGATCGACATCTCCGTTGCTCGTTCTGCGGAAAGAGCCGCGACGAAGTTCGCAAATTGATTGCCGGGCCCACCGTCTACATCTGCGACGAATGCGTCAATCTCTGCAACGATATCATTGCCGAAGATTGGGAAGAGGCTAAAGAGGAGATTTCATCGAAACTCAAAAAGCCGGCGGAAATCAAACACCACTTGGATCAATACGTTGTGGGACAGGAGCGGGCCAAGAAAATTCTCGCGGTAGCCGTTCATAACCACTACAAGCGAATCTCTTCCAAAGACAAAGACGTTGACGATGTACAACTCCAGAAGGGCAACATCCTCATGCTGGGGCCCACAGGTACGGGGAAAACGCTATTGGCCCAGACCCTTGCGAAGCACTTGGATGTCCCCTTCACGCTGGCCGATGCCACCACCCTCACGGAGGCAGGGTATGTCGGCGAAGACGTCGAGAACATCATCCTCAAACTCTTGCAAGCAGCCGACTACGATGTGGAACGGGCCGAGCGCGGCATTGTCTACATCGATGAAATCGACAAGATCAGCCGAAAAAGCGATAGTCCGTCCATTACCCGCGACGTCTCGGGCGAAGGGGTACAACAGGCGCTGCTTAAGCTCATTGAAGGAACCGTTGCCAACGTCCCGCCTCAAGGCGGGCGCAAGCATCCACACCAAGAATTTATTCAAGTCAATACGAACAACATCCTGTTCATCTGCGGCGGGGCGTTCGTCGGACTCGAACACATCATCGAACAACGCCTCAATCGGAAAGCGATGGGATTCGGAGCCGAAGTTCGCGGACGGAGCGACGTGCGGCTCGGCGAACTGTTCGCGAGAGTTCAGCCGGAGGATTTCCTTAAGTACGGTTTGATACCGGAGTTCGTTGGTCGGCTGCCGGTCGTCGCCACCTTGGATGAACTGGATGAGCGCGGCCTCATCCGAATCCTGACCGAGCCGAGAAATGCGCTCACAAAGCAATATGAAAAATTGCTCTCCTTTGAGAGAGTGAAGCTCAAGTTCACGGACGGCGCGCTCGTGGCAATCGCACGGAAAGCCTTTCACCAGAAAACAGGCGCTCGAGGACTGCGTGCCATCCTTGAAGACGTGATGCTGGATGTGATGTATGATGCTCCTTCTCAGAAACAGATCAAGGAGGTCCTCATCACTGAGGACGCCATCCTCGGCAAGCACGCCCCTATCCGAATCTTCGAGCAAGATAAGGACGCGAAGACCGCTTAAGTCGTTATAAGTATAGATTTTTTCTGCCAAACCTTATCTGTTTAGAAATATTCCAGGCCGGGGCCTTCCCGGCCTGGTAATGCCTTCGCCATTTACCCTTTTCGAATACTCCCTGCTCAGCTTCCTCTCTAGGTCGTGTCGACACTGATGGCTCTACGCTTTCTCTCGACAAGATGAAAAGCTGCGCTATACTTGCGTTACTGGCTGAATGTGGAGGATCTGTGAAATTTCCCGTATCTTCAAGCCTTCGGCATAAAGGGAAGGCCTTCGACCTTGATGCAGCTCGTGAAGTCATCACCCTTCTGGGGATCAACGGCGAACCCATAGGCAACCTGTCCTGGGACTTTATCATCGACCAGATTCTGGCCTATCGCAAACCCCAGGCAAGCCGAGAAACCAGAAATGACCCGCGCGTGATGGTCACTTTTGGTGTCAAATACGTAGTCCCAGAAGGTCAACAGTTTGAAAGTCGCGCGAGCGGCATCGGCGGAGGAGGGCTCTTTATAGAAAGCCTGAGACCGCTACCGGTCGGCACCAAGCTTGCGCTTGAATTTTCACTACCAGAGCAACCATCAGAATGGTTGCCTGCAAAGGGGCTCGTGGCCTGGGTCTGTCCGAAAGCAGACCAATATACGTTTAGCCCGGGCATGGGAGTGCGCTTTACAGAGATTAACCCCGATATTCGTAACCGCGTGCTCGAACTGGTGAAATCCATCCAGCCAGTCTGACATCCGGCCTCGTGACAAGCCAATCACACGATAATCTTCCCGAGCCCGACATATAAGGATCTCCCCATGAAGTTTCCTGTGATCATGACGGAAGGGCATCAGGGAAAAGTCCTTGAAATGGATGCCGACCAAGAAGGAATCACGCTTCACAGTGCTGCGGGGAAACTGCTTGGTATCCTGTCGTGGGGAGTGGTCATTGAACAAATACTTGCCAGTGATGAAGAGACGCGATACACCCATGCGCGCTTTCACCCGAGAGCCCCGCTCGCTTTGAAGATCCGCTATACGACCCCGGAGGGCAAACAATTCGACAGCTTAACCGGCAGCATCGGTGCAGGAGGATTGTTCATCGAAAGCAGCGCCCCGCTGGCTCCTGGCACCGAGCTGTCAGTCGAGTTTTCACTACCAGACCACTCACGGGAACAATATAAGGCAACAGCGAAGGTCTCCTGGACACGCATCAAGCCTGAACGACATCTCTTCTTTCCTGGCATGGGTGTCCAGTTTACCAACATCGACGAAAAAGCCCGCAAAGATTTGCTGGAGCTTGTCGAGGCATTGAATCGTTCCCGTGCGACAGATTAACCGGCATCACACCACTGTCGGTTCAGGATTGCTGAGTGAACCGGGTAAGCATGATACGGACTACATTCCCCGTTTCGCCCAGCGGCGCACCCCACTGTCTGGATCCTTCTCAACCGCAGTGTTGAGTGAAACCCTTGCCTCAGAGTCAGCAAGCAATCCCAGACGATACGCTGCTTCTGCTCGCACCCCTGGCGAGGGATCTTCAAGTAATCGCTCTCTGATCCAATGGGATGCCGCTACCCCGCCCCATTCACCCAACGCGGCCACAATCCCCTGACGAACCTCCGCATCAGCGTCGCGTCCTGCTGCGACAAGCGCAGGAACTGAACGGCTTGAGTCAATTTGTAGTAATGCCCGCACCACCGCTCGCCTAATCGTTGCATCCGAAGACCGCAGTAACCCGACAACAGGCTGCAGTAATCGAGGACCAGGTTCGACTTCTCCGATCGCTATGACCGCTGCCTGTCGGACCGATTCGTCAGGATCCTCCAGCGCCAGTGTCAACAGAGCCACGACTCCATCAGTCGCTGTGGGTTTCAAGCGTCCCATAGCCACCACCGATGCTTCACGAACCATCGCGGACGGATCGTGTTTGAGAGGGAGGATGGAGTCCACCGCACGTGGGTCACCAATCTTACCCAGAGATTCTGCTGCCGTCCGCCGCATCTCTGGCGCCTCATCACGGAGCAACTCCAATAAGAGCGAGACCGTATGCTCCCTTGAGGAAGATGGAGAATCTTGAACACAACCGGCGAGACAAAATACTGAGACGGCGACTGCGCACACGATGGTGGTGCGAGTAGACTTACGACAGAGCAGGGCGCCGTGATGGAGTACGCCGATGAAAATCGCGCCCCAACTCACGTGTGCTTAGGAGGTTCTTCGTGCAAGACAGGCAGGTCTTTGGCTGCTTCGATGGATTGCTGGAACTCCTTCTGAGCAGAATCCATCTCAGCTTGAATTGTCCGGATTTCAGGGTCGACTGAATTGCGGACATCGGCAACGGCCTGCTTGAACGTCCGCAACGCATCCCCAAGTCCTTCCCCCAAGCTCTGCATATCCCCTGGGGAAATGTCGGCAGGCTGTGCAGCCCTCGCCTTCATCAATGCCTGCTGTGCTTGCACGCGAGCCACAGCATCTTTATTGACGATGGCCGACGGGCGTGTAGCCACCGGTTTTGTTTGGGCACTGGCCGGAAGAGGCGGGTACTGCGCCCTCATAACCGGTGCGGGGGCAGCGGCTCGCTCTTCCATCGTCAGAGGCTGTTGGCCCTGTCCCGCCGATTGGGTTGGGGCTGACTGGGCTGCGGTGGAAGTCAACGACCGAACCGGCTGGGGTGCAGCCGCTATATTGTGCATCAACGCAGCGGTGGTCCCAGGAGTCAGTTCCGGCCCAGGGGTATAGGGAGCGGTGGGCTTCGGAGTGGCAGAGGCCTGTCCCTGCGTCATCGTCGGTGCAGGCTGAGGCGTAGGTTGAGCTTGCATGGGTGCCGATTGATTCGCTTCGGACAGCACCGCATCCGGCGAAGGGATATCGTTGACTTCTTTCTTGAATCCTCGGAGCGCTTTACCAACCCCTTCACCGATTTGTGGGAGCTTCCCCGCTCCGAAAATGATCAGAACAATGACCAGGATAATGATAAGTTCCGAGATCCCCATGGTACCAAACATGGCGCGAATCCTTATCCCTTAGCCCCTAAACGGCAAACGGCTACAGGCGTTGCCTTATTAAAAGTCGAATCAACTCTATAGGCCAGTAGGAGGCACTGTCAAGGAAGGGGGACGCTAGAAGAGGGGCACAATCTCGCTCTGCAACGGCAAACCGAACACCAACACCTCACGCTCAGCAAGATACACGTCCAGTTCACTCCTGATCCCAAACTCGCCGGGCAAATAAATTCCTGGCTCGATAGAAAAGCAGGTCCTTGGCATCAGACGGCGAGTATCCTGTGTCTCCAAGCCATCAATATTGGCGCCGTTGCCATGAACCTCTTCGCCGATCGAATGGCCCGTGCGATGGACAAACTGATCGCCATAACCGCTATGCTGAATGACCTGCCGGCAGGCGTCATCGACTTCCCAGCCGAATGGGCGATGGCCCGCCGCTGTTTCTGACCGCACGAAGGCCAGGGCCGCGTCCCGACCCCGCCGGACCACGTCGAAAATCTCTTGGTGTTTCACCGGAACGGTCCGACCGACGTAGGCGGTCCAGGTAATATCGGCATAGACTGAACCGGGCTCTGCTTGTTTAGCCCATAGGTCGATCAAGAGCAAGGCCTCGCGGGTCACTTCAGCCGACCCGATCTCTGTCGGACCATAATGGGGATCGGCGCTGTGGGCATCGACGGCAGCGATCGGTGCACTCGATGTGACCATCCCCGCCTCGCGTATACGCGCCAGAATAAACTGTTGTACCCCGTACTCTGTGAGCGTTCGTCCCTGCGCAACCGCCTCTTGTGCATGACTAAACGTCTCATCGACGATACGCCGTAGCGCCGCGGCGGCAAACTGGTGCGATTCGAGTTGACGGTCTGTCCAGCGCGCTTCAAATGTCTGAATCAAATCCGCTGAACTCACCACTTCTACATGGTAACTTCTGATCAGCTCGATCGTACCGGCATCCACACGCGACACGTAGGGCACGGCGTTCAGGGGAGAATACTGCATTGCAACACGGAGGCCACTGGCCAGCAGGTCCGCGAGAATCTTCCGTTGCTGTTCCCACGACACATAACAGTCGGCCTGCCCCGGCAATGCATCCAGCACATGCGGTTCGATGCGATGCAGCACCTTGACAGGTGCCCCTTGCGCTGGAATCCAGTAGTACCAGCGGCGCGTCACATGGATAGTAGGATCGAGTTGGAGTATGCGATAGGCAAGGGGGTCGCTGCCGCGAAAATCATAAAAGAGCCAGCCGTCGATCTCAGCCTCACACAGAGCCTGCTGAATCTCGCCGACACGCGCATAGATAGCTGTGGTCATAGTGAAGGACATCTTATCGTCGCACTGCCAAGCCGTCAATAAAACGGCCATTGAGACCGGCGATCATGGTACACTACCGGCCATGGCCGTTGAGCATGCACCAGCTCCCTCCCAGTTCCGCGTAACCCTGTTTGTGGGACCGCAACCAATAGAGGAGAGACCTTCCACCTACTCGTGTGTCTTTAACGTCAAAAAACGGAGTTGGAAGGGTGGGATCCAGGTCGCTGTCGTTCTCAGCCAACGTCACATCGATCAGCTCAGCACCGACATCCATTTTCCCCGTTGGTTGACTCTGGCCCTGGTCGATCTCGCAGAGGAAGATCGTGTCTCTCATCAGGAGCGAGCGCATGAGCTGTTTATCCAAGCCGTCTGTTGGTGCAAGCTGGACCTGGCATTGCAAGCCGGCATCACGCAAGAGAACCAAAGTCTCACAGACAGCACAGAAATCGCTGAGGTCCGAGACGCCGTGATCAACCGGACAAACTTCATCACGTCGTACGTGGCATCCGAACTGGACCTCGTCCTGAGCGACGTGACCACCCTATAAGATACCCGCGTGAGCGCGGCGGGGGTTTGCATTCAGAGGTGAATTTGTTATAACCGCACTACCACTGAATCGTGAGTGAGAACTTGGAGTCAACCACTACCGGTGGGCTTACTCTGCCGAAGAAGGAGGAGAATCTGTGAATCCATATGCATGTTCACCCAATCGCTCCCGTGAGGCTTCCTGCCTCAAACTAATGGCAGCCTTTCTGCTACTGACTCTGTGCATCGTCACCATGGTGCCATCGGCATGGAGTCAGGAAAGCACGCCTCCCCCTTCGACGGGAAACACCGAAGGTGGGAACGCGTCAAGCGCGGGTATGCAGGCCGCTGCCGCCGTCTCCACGATCCTCTATTTTCCCTTGAAGGCCGCATTTGCGATAGGGGGAGGAATCGTCGGCGGATTAGCCTATGCCTTTTCAGGAGGAAACGAACAGGCGGCGAAGAGTATTTGGGATACCAGTCTCCGTGGCACCTATATTATTACCCCCGATCACCTCCAAGGCAATCGGCCCATCCGCTTCCTGGGGGTGGCTGATGCAGATGCATCAGCCTCTGCCCCGGAACCCATCCGCTAGCCGATGAAACCGATTATCGGAGTCACACCAGACTTCAATGCCGGTGATCGAAAGGAATGGGGTGGGCGCGAGCCCACCTACTTTTTGGGCGCACGCTACGTTCGTGCCATCGAAGAACTCGGTGGCGTCCCACTGGTCCTTCCACTCCTTGCAGACAGAGCCACAAGACGGCGCCTCCTACAACAGATCGACGGACTTCTCCTCACCGGAAGCGGACCGGATCTTCCACCGTCATTGTACGGTGAACGTCAGCGCTATCCCTTCAGAACCGTGAGCGAACGTCGCGCGAATTTTGAACTGGACATGGTCCATCTGGCACAACAAGCTGATGTACCCCTGCTCGGCATCTGCGGAGGCATGCAGACCATGAATGTCGCCTGCGGCGGCAGTCTGTTTCAGGATATTGCATCCCAAGTTTCGACATCGCGCACACATCGGCAACACAACCGAGCGACGAATCTCAGCCATGCCGTCACAGTCGAACCGGGCAGCCTGCTTCGCCGCATCGTACGGTCGGTCTCAATGCGGGTGAATAGTTCACACCATCAGTCGGTCAAGGCTGTTGCGCCATCATTGATCGCCAGCGCCTTGGCCCCCGATGGTATCGTGGAGGCGATCGAATCTCCGGCCCACCGCTTCTTTCTGGGCATCCAGTGGCATCCGGAATTTCTCTTCGACCGGCACCCCCTCCAGCGGAGACTGTTCGAAGCGTTTCTTCGCGCCGCCCGCGCAACAGACCGTGGGGCCTGAACCCGAGACGCGAGCCATGCACGATGAATGGAATTGGCCTGCTATACTTGCCCCCAGATGGAACAGAAGCTTGTTGATGCTACAGTGCGCTTCGCCATCCTCGCGGCCTGAGGACATACGTTGATCCGCCGGCTCTTCAGAACCAAATCTATTGAACAGATCCTCGCGGACGCAGACCACGCTGAACATCGTTTAAAGAAAACCCTCACGGCCTGGGACCTGACCGCGCTCGGCATCGGCGCGATTATCGGCACCGGCATCTTCGTCCTGATCGGCACCGCCATCGTCGGCGATGCCCACCGACCAGGGGCAGGGCCTGGAATCATTCTGTCTTTCGTGCTCTCCGGCCTGACTTGCGCCTTCGCCGCACTCTGCTATGCAGAGTTTTCCACCATGATTCCCGCAGCCGGCTCTGCCTACACCTATTCGTATGCCACGTTGGGAGAATTCCTGGCCTGGATTACCGGCTGGAACCTCATTCTCGAATACGGCGTGGCCTGCGTGGCCGTCGCCATCGGATGGTCCGGCTATTTCAATAATCTACTCAGGTTGGCTGGGATCGAACTGCCGCACTGGGCGACGCATCCGCCCGGAGGGCCTGACGGGGGTGTGGCAAACTTCCCTGCCGCCATTATCGTGTTACTTGTCACTGTCATCCTCGTCATTGGGATCAAAGAAAGTGCCCGCGCAACCGGCATCATTGTGTGCTTAAAGCTCGCGGTCATCCTCTTCTTTATTGCCGTGGGTACGCCGGCTGTGAATAGCGACAACTGGACGCCATTCCTGCCGCAGGGATTCGCCGGGGTCGGCGCCGCTGCAGCGATTGTCTTCTTCGCCTATATCGGATTCGACGCCATCTCGACGACCGCCGAAGAAGCCAAAAACCCTCAGCGGGATCTGCCGATCGCAATCATCGCCTCACTCAGCATCTGCACCATCCTCTACATTGCCGTGGCCGCTGTCCTGACCGGCTTGGTCCCCGCAGCACAGATCGACATCCATGCGCCGGTGGCCGCAGCGCTGAGCATGGTGGGCTTCAAGTGGGGAGCGGCGATTGTGGCATTCGGGGCCGTGGCCGGCATTACCAGCGTACTCGTCGTGATGATGCTGGGTCAGATCCGGGTATTCTTCGCCATGTCGCGCGACCACCTCTTGAGCCCCTGGCTCTCAACCGTGCATCCGCGCTATGGCACGCCCCACTATGCCACCATTCTCACCGGCATCGCCGTGGCCACGCTCGCTGCCCTGATTCCCATCGGCGACGCGGCGGACATGACGAACATCGGTACGCTCTTTGCTTTTGTCCTGGTCTGTATCGGTGTCGTGATCCTGCGCTACACGAAACCCAACCAGCCCCGCCCATTCCGGCTTCCGTTTATGCCGGTCGTCCCCATTGTGGGCATGCTGGCCTGCCTTGGCCTCATGAGCTTTCTCCCATGGGTGACCTGGATTCGATTCGCCATCTGGACTGCCATCGGCATTGCAGTCTATTTAGGATATGGCTTGAAGCACAGCAAGCTAGCCGGCCCATCTCCCGATAGCCACCTTCCGAAACGTTCGCTGTAAATAGAGTGGGTTAGCTCGACGTATCTGCAGGCTGAGCCGTTAAGGCTGGAGCAGACGCCGTTGTGGTGTCAGCAGGAACCGCCGGAGAGGCGGCAGGGTGACCCGTCGGTGCTGGTGCCGCAGCTGGCACGGTAGGCTTAGGAGCGGCCGGCGGCTTGGGAGGAACAGGCTTTTCAGGCTTGATGCCTCCTTCCCACGAGGGACCGGAGTACATATCTGCCGAGAGCCCCCTGGTTTTCCATTTTTCTTCAAAATCCGCGGCCGCCTTATTCGGCGTCTCACCACTCCCCACGACGTCATTCCACGGATAGGCTTTCGGGCCGATCTGGCACCCAGCCGCCGTCCTCTTTAAATACAAGGAGATCGGATTCCCACGGTATGGTCCAAGGTAAATATGCAGGGAGCCAACAAATTCGAGCAAATGTGCCATCCCCATCTCCAAGAGGGAGGCATGATGCCATAAGAGGCGAGAAGAGGGCAAGGAGGTTGCTCCCCTTGCTCGCGCAACGCGCGCCCTCAGAAGGGCCTCGTTGGACGCGCGCAGTCAGGGAGCAAACCTCCTCGCCCTCTGAGGAAATAGAGGAGATGAGGATTTCAGGAGGCTTCCACGAAATGACGGCCTGAGACTAACGGCTTTGGTACTTGCCCACAACGACATCACCGATAGCCCGCTGCTCGTTAGATTGACAGGCTTTTGAACCGTCCCGTAGACTGCTTGCCATGCCATCACGGTTGATCACCCCCTCTCGCTCAAACAGCAAGAAGACCACCATCGGTTTCGTCAACCTGGGTTGTTCAAAAAACCAGGTCGATTCAGAAGTCATGTTGGGTACTTTGGTGGGGGACGGGTTTGCCCTAACCGATAACCCGAAGAAAGCCGAAGTGGTCATCATTAATACGTGTGGCTTCATCGAAGAGGCCAAGCAGGAGTCGATCGATACGATCATTGCGCACGGCAAGCTGAAGAAGTCAGGATCCTGTCGTGTGTTAATTGCCGCCGGCTGTCTGGCGCAACGGTATCAAGGAGATCTCCTCAAACAATTACCGGAACTCGACGGCGTGGTGGGGACCGGTGAGTTCGGGAAAATCGCGGAAATTTGCCGGGATCTGCTGGCGCCGAAGAAACGGCAGCAACGGCTCTGGATCAGCGAGCCTCCGTATCTGTATGACGCAGACTCGCCACGTCTCCGCCTTGGGAAGGCCCATAGCGCCTATGTGAAGATTGCCGAGGGCTGTAACCGGAATTGCGCCTTCTGCGCGATCCCCTTGATGCGGGGCAAGCAGCGAAGCCGCCCGGTGGAATCGATCGTAGCCGAAGCCACGCGCCTCGCAGCTGAAGGCGTGAAAGAGATCAACCTCATTTCCCAGGATACGGTGAATTATGGCGTCGACCTTGGTCTGCGCCAAGGCCTCGTCACGCTGCTTCGAGAGTTGGTGAAGGTGAACGACCTGCGCTGGATTAGGCCGTTCTATCTCTATCCTCAACAGGTATCGGACGCGCTGTTGGATCTCTATGCCGGCGAAGAAAAAATTACCAAGTATATCGACATGCCACTGCAACACATCAACGATCGAATGCTCAAAAAGATGCACCGGCTGGGCGATCGCGCCGCCATCACCGCCCTCGTCGATCGGATCAGAACCCGCATTCCCGGCGTGACCTTTCGCACAGCGTTCATCGTGGGGTTTCCAGGCGAGACGGAGCAGGCATTCGACGAGCTCAAAGGGTATGTGGAAGAAGCTCAATTCGATCGGGTGGCGGTGTTCTTGTATTCTGACGAGGAAGACACCCCAGCCGTCGGGTTTGACGACAAGGTTGAGCGGTCGGTTATGGACGAACGACGGAATGAACTCCTGGCTGTACAGGAAGACATTGCAGCGGCCCGAGGCCAGGCCCGTATCGGCTCCGTGATGGAGGTCTTGGTCGAAGGGGTCTCCGAAGAGACAGAGTTACTGCTTGAGGGACGCCATGAAGGGCTGGCTCCAGAGATCGATGGCGTCGTCTATATCAATGATGGGTCAGCCACAGCGGGGGAATTCGTCAAAGTCGAGATTACCGATGCGGCGTTGTACGATCTTGTGGGCCACATCGTCTCTTAGCAGGATGCTGAAAAAGCCTGCCAGCGACGCTCTCGCATCGTTCAGACCCTCAACGTACCTCAAGGGTACGCCTCGTGCCTTCACTCGCTGCGGCCTTGCCGGACAGCCTTTTTGAGCATTCTGCTCGCGTCATTTTCAGCGATATTGTTACCTGCCTGCTTTAGTGAACGAACAAGCTTCACCAGGAGCGATTAGAAGCGATGGCACACCGAAAAGAATCAGTTGTTCTCCTGATTCATTGCAAGGATCGCAGGGGCATTGTGGCCCGGGTTTCGGGCTTCATTCACGACTTTGGCGGGAACATTCTTGATTCGGATCATCATACCGATGAAGAGACGAACGAGTTTCTCATGCGCATGGAGTTTGCTGCAGAGGGTCTGCAGATTCCGCCCGATGAGATTGCCGCCGCTTTCGCCCCGGTCGCGAAGACCTTCGAGATGCGCTATGAGGTTCGTTCTTCAAGTCGCCGGACGAGAGTTGCGATGTTGGTTTCTAAACAGGATCACTGTCTGGCAGATCTACTCCAACGGCACAAGCGAGACGAGTTGCAGATCGACATCCCCGTGATTATTTCCAATCACGATACTTGCGCCGGATGGGCCGGGCTGTTCAAGATTCCCTTCTCCGTCTACCCCGTGGCCAAGGAGACTAAGCCACAGCAGGAGCAACAAGTTCTCTCTCTGCTGAAGAAGCTCCATATTGAACTCGTAGTCATGGCCCGATACATGCAAATCCTCAGCGGTGACTTTCTTTCACAGGTCGGCTGTCCGGTCATCAATATCCACCATTCCTTCCTGCCGGCGTTCATCGGCGCCAATCCCTATCGGCAGGCCTACGACCGGGGCGTGAAAATCATCGGGGCCACTGCACACTACGCCACAGAAGATCTGGACGAAGGCCCCATCATCGAGCAGGACGTGATGCGTGTGGGCCATCGGGATACCGTCGACGATCTGGTGAGGAAGGGACGGGATCTGGAAGAGATTGTGTTGGCCCGCGCCGTGCGCCGCCATGTTGAACGACGGGTGTTGGTGTATGGCAGAAAAACCGTGGTGTTCGATTAATCGGATGCTGAAAAATCTCGCCAGCTTCGTGCTCGCATCTTTCAGATCCTCAACATACCCCAAGGGTACGCCTCGGACCTTCACTCGCTGCGGCCTTGCTGACAAACTTTTTGAGCATCCGGTTGGGTCTAGACCTGTTGTCCTAGACGTGCAGACCATTGAAATTCCGGCGTACCCACAGAGTCGTTCCGCCGCCTGCATCTAACCCCATATTTGCTTCCATGCTAGACCTCGACGCCAGAGCGTGAACGTTGCTTTCGGGGCATTCATGCTAATACAACGAACCAGCGAGGATATTTGGCGAAAGAGGTAGGAATTTGCCCCAAGAAAGATGACGTTGCCATCTTGGCCGTCATCTTTCCTGGGCTCGACTCTCCGCACACGCTTACGGCCAGCTGTACCAAAACCTAACGGTCCGATATTCCGGGAGCGAGCATGAGGCTGACAGGAAGCTTTTCCGCTAAGGTGTAGGGACTCGCTTTATTTTCCTTGACCCACCGTTTCTCAGCCACAGATTCAAAAGGCGGAGCAAGTTCTCCTTTAAGAGACCAAAGATCGAAAGGTGTCTCATCAATGGAAATCTCCCAATCATACCCCCTGTCCTTGACGTAGGGAGCAATGACCGCATCGAGGGTCCTGACCCACCATTCTCTGATGACGGGACCAGGTAGCGTCCTGGCAATTTGGTCGATTTTGAACCGGACAAATTTATTATGGGGTTCGCCACCGACAAAGCAGGAGTCCTTGGCTACCTCCTCAAAAATGAACACGACATAGAACTTAGGGATCGGGATGCTCGCATACACCTCCGTAACCTGCTTGGCCAGATTCTTTTTGTCTTCGGCAGTGAACGCTCCGACAGGGTGATACACTTTCCACAAAGGCATTTCTTGTTCCTCCTTATGGGTTGGGCATTTGCAATGTTGGACTTGTCTTGAACATGAAGACCCATGGTCTTGTCTATTTCCGAATAGACCACGTCGACTCTTTTGGGGCTAATGATCCATCAGTCAGTCCTCCTTTCTTATCAGAACGCCGAATTATCTTGAGTCATGTCGCTTGCCAGGCAAAGCGCAAGGTGACTTGAACAACCTTGCAACAACATGACTTAAGCAGGGAGTGCCACAGGCGCATTCACATTGATAGAGCTTCAACAGATTACAAATCCTTTCTGGTTTGAACGCGCAACTCAGTCACTTGCATTTCGCAAGTTATAATAGCCCAGTGTCTTGCGAATTGCAAGTATATGAATGGCATTATTTACTGTAACTCGGTCGTTCTAAATGGGTAAGATGATCGGTAATGTTGGGCGATGGTGAGCAGCTGGGTGGCAAAATGAAATTTAAGCGATCATCTTGTCCGATCACGAATGTATTGGATACTCTTGGGGATAAATGGACGCTATTGGTTATTCGTGATCTGGTCTTGGGCAAGAGACGTTATCAGGAGTTCACGTCCTCTCCGGAAAGAATTGCTTCAAACATCCTTGCGGATAGACTGAAGAAACTGGAGACGGCCGGCCTCGTGACCCGGCGGCCCTACCAACGGAGCCCCGCACGCTATGAATACCTTCTCACAGAGAAGGGCGAGGGCCTCAAGCCGGTATTGGAAGCGATCATCGTATGGGGGAAAAGGCATTATCCGGGCACCAAGAGATTCCCGCGCGTCGAGCAACGTTAACCCACCTGGCTCATGAGGTTCGCGGGAAAATCCTCTGAACGTTCATTCCCTGCGAAGCGTATCGTGTGTGTCGAGCAAGGTTCAATGCGTGGCCCTTGATATTCATGGAACATGTAACATTGAGTATGACGGCGACTGTTGCCACTGGCCTCCCACCTCTCGCCCAAAAATCGGCGACGGTGGCAGACGTGCCGTGAATCATGCGGATTTGGAAGGGGCTAGAATTCTTTTCGTCGGCACTGGGGCCAACGGCAGTATCGCCGTAAATGTTGAACCTTCTCCGACCTTGCTCTGAACCTCGATACGCCCGCGATGGGATTCGGCAATCCAGGCGCAGATGGCCAGCCCAAGGCCTGTGCCCTTCTTGGTATGGGCTCGTGCATTATCGGTGCGATAGAACCGGTCGAAGATCCGAGACTGATCCTCTTGCGCAATCCCTATACCGTGATCGGTCACGGACACCCGTGCATGAGTCTGCTCGATCGTCAGCGCGATGTCGACGACGCCGGCGGGGCAAGAGTATTTCACTGCATTGTCGAGAAGATTCAGGAACAGTTCGCGCAAACGCAGTTCATCTCCCAATACTACTGCCGGCACGGTGGCTCGTAGCACAACCTGAATGTCCCGTTCCTGCCCCAACAGTGAGGCTTGCCGGTGAAGATCCTCGACAAGCGCGTCCAGCGGGACTGGCACATGTTCCATTTTCACCTCGCCCATATCGGCCCGAGACAGAAACAGCAACTCGTCCACAATGCGCGTCATCCGGTCAATTTCTTCGAGATTGCTCTCCAGGACAATTTTATAGTCGTCGGTTTCGCGTGGGCGCCGGAGCGCAAGCTCGGTTTCCCCTTTCATGACCGTCAACGGCGTGCGCAACTCGTGCGAGGCATCGCTGCTGAACTGGCCGATCTGCCGAAAAGAAGTTTCAAGCCGATCGATCATATTATTAAACGTGTTCGTCAGGCGACCGATTTCGTCGGCTGAGGCCGGAACTGTGAGCCGTTGCGTGAGATCGCCTCCGGCAATGCGTTGGGCTGCCAGCGTGATCGCATCGACCGGGCGAAGGGCTCGGCCGGCCATGAACCAGCCGCCGGCGAGCGACACGACCAGCGCGATGGGGATACTGACCAGCAGCACGAGCAGGAGTCGGTTCAGGGTCTGCACGACTGAGTCCATCGAAGTGCCGACCTGGATGATGTAGAGCAGGTTGCCTCGATAGATGATGGGAACTGAAATGAGGCGTAACGGCGGCTCCTTGGGATATTTGGCAAACTCGAGAAGCGTGCGACCTGAGTAGGCCCCTTCCAACGCCTGGCGACTCAGAGGCATCTCATGCTGTTTCATGTTCGGCGAGCGAATGGTGATGGTGCCGGAAGGGCTGAAGATCTGGAAAAACTTATCGATACGTGTGAGCTCCGGGAACTGCGACAGAAGTTCGTCTTCGTCGATCAGAGGGAGGAACCCGCGTTCTTCCAGCGACCGAACGGCCGCCTCAGCAGTTTCCCCCAGCGATTCATCGACCGCGTCGCGGAGGCTTCGAGCCGTCACCAGGTACAAGATGGTGGAAAAGATGATGAGGATGAGTGCGAGCGCGGTGCCGTACCAGAGCGTGAGCCGGACGCGAAGCGGCATCAGTCGACCTTCAGCATATATCCGCTTCCGCGAATCGTGTGAATCAGCTTCTTTGAACGCCCTCGGTCGATCTTGTTACGGAGATAATTGACATAGACGTCGATCACATTGGTGAACGTATCGAAGTCCTGGTTCCACACATGCTCTGAAATCATGGGACGGGTCAACACACGCCCGGTATGGCGCATCAGATATTCGAGTAGGGCATACTCCTTCAAGGTGAGATCGATCCGCTGGCCGCCTCTGGTCACTTCGCGCGTCGCAGGGTTCAACGCCAGGTCGTCGATCTGCAGCACACCGGGACTTTCAGTGGAGCCACGGCGAAGCAATGCACGAATGCGGGCAAGCAGTTCGTCGATCGCGAAAGGCTTGGTAAGATAATCGTCTGCTCCCGCGTCAAGGCCTTTGACGCGCTGGTCTACCTGCGATTGGGCCGTCAGGATCAGAATGGGGGTATGGATCCGTGCCTGGCGGGTACCCTTGAGAATCTCCAATCCAGGCAATGACGGCAGCATCAAGTCGACGATCAATAAGTCATAGTTGGTATGGAGGGCCATCTCAAGGCCCTTCGCGCCGTCTTCACAGAGATCGACGGCGTAGCTCTCCTCTTCAAGCGCGCGCTTGATGAAGCAGCCAACCTTGGTTTCATCTTCAATGACGAGTATGCGCATGGCAGTCGATGGAGGATTATAGCAAACCTGCGCCTACAATTGGTCTGTCTGGTTCATCCGGTTAGTTTCTTTCAACCCAAAAATAAGACAAACCAGATAGACCAGTTTTTATGCCGGTGGGAAACGGGTGACCGTCACCGGCTCGTACGCCACGGTCGGCCCCTGGGGAGTTCGTCGGGCGACACTGTGCTTGAGCCACTGCACATCGTCTCGCTTGGGAAAGTCCGATCGGTAATGGGCTCCGCGGCTTTCTTGCCTGGCGAGGGCGCTGGTAACGATGGTTTCCGCGACATCTAGCAGAGATTGGAGCTCGAAAGTTTGCACAAGATCGCTGTTAAACACCCGTCCTTTATCCTGCACCGTGACGGAATCGGCGCGATGGGTCAGTGCCGTGAGTGCCGTGAGCGCAGCAGCCATGGATTCGTGCGTCCGGACGAGGCCTAGATTGAGGCTCATCACCTGGCCGAGTTCTTCCCGAATTTGCCACGCTCGGATTGATCCCTCTTGTGCCAGCATCCGCTGAACCCGACGCTGCTCGATCACAAGCTGGTCTGTTTCGAAGGCTTGTCGTGCGATGGTTCGGACATACTCTCCGGCTCGGATTCCGGCGCGACGGCCAAACACGATGGTTTCAAGAAGTGAGTTGCCTCCGAGCCGATTGGCGCCGTGCACACTGACGCAGGCGCATTCACCGGCCGCGTAGAGGCCGGCGATGCCTGTTTCAGTCCATTGATTGGTCCGAACACCGCCCATCTGATAGTGCGCGCCTGGACGGACAGGAATGGGAGTCTCGATGGGGTCAAGGCCGGCAAACTCAATCGCGAGTTCTCTGATCTGAGGGAGCCGTTCAAGAATGCGCTGGCGTCCAAGGTGCCGCAAGTCAAGCAACACGCACCCGTCGACTCCGCGGCCTTCGAGGATTTCTTGCCCGATGGCCAATGAGACAACGGAGCGGGTGGCCAGTTCCATCTGTTGCGGGGCATAGGTCTCCATAAACCGTTCGCCCAGCGTATTCAGGAGGTAGGCTCCTTCTCCGCGAGCACCTTCGGTGATGAGAATACCAGTGCCCTTGAGTGTGGTGGGATGGAACTGGACGAATTCCATGTCAGCGAGCGGAGCACCCGCGCGATAGGCAAGTGCCATGCCGTCACCGGTGTTAATCACGGCATTCGTGCTCGTCAGGAACACGCGCCCGCTGCCTCCCGTGGCCAAGATGACGGCTTTTGCCCCAATCGCGTGCAACCCTCCACGGATGAGGTCCCACGCCACGACGCCCCGACAGACGCCGTCTTCCATGATTAATGCTGTGACATACCACTCTTCATAGACAGCGATACGCCGTTTGAGCAGCTGTTCGTACATGGCATGGAGGATGGCGTGGCCGGTACGGTCGGCCGCGTAACAGGCGCGAGGGAAGCCGGCTCCACCGAACGGTCGTTGGGCGATCCGCCCCTGACCATCACGACTGAAGATGACCCCCAGACGTTCTAACTCGTGGATGTCGTCAGGGGCTTCGCGACACATCGCTTCGATCGCATCCTGATCGCCCAGATAGAGCCCGCCCTTTGTGGTGTCGAATGCATGGGCTTCCCAGGAATCGTTCTCTCCCAGCGCCGCGTTGATTCCCCCTTGCGCAGCGACAGAGTGACTGCGTACAGGATGGACCTTGGAGATCACGGCGACATCGAGGTCCGACGGTGCAACAACCGCCGCCCGCATCCCTGCCAGACCGGCACCAACAATCAGAATATCGTGTAGTCTCATGCCCTACATATCTGGAATAGAAAAAGCACACCTCAGCAGGTGGCTCAAAAAGTTCGTCCGGCAAGGCCGCAGCGAGTGAAGGCCTGAGGCGTACCCTCAGGGGTACGTTGAGGGTCTGAACGATGCGAGAACGAAGTCGGCGGACTTTTTCAGCCTCCTGCTTATTGTCTGCACTCATACGTGACTCAGGACTCAAAGGCAAGTCCATGCGCGCGCGCTCGACTCTTGGAGAACAGGGGGTCAGCATGATATTCTTCTGCCCGCAAATGAGTCTGCCGATACACCGAGGTCCTCAACCGACCAAATACATCCAAAGGACAACACGAACGCCATGGCTACACCGGACTTTCTGAGCCCGACCGACACGTTTATCCATCGCCATATCGGCCCCACCGACGCTGAGGCCCACGAAATGCTGGCGACGCTCGGCTTGCACTCGCTGGAAGAGCTGAGCACGGCTACCGTCCCTGCCGACATTCGTATGCAGAAGGAGCTAGACCTACCCCTTCATCGCGGCGAACAAGCCGTGCTGGAAGAGATCCGCTCCATCGCCTCAGAAAACCGGGTCTACCGTTCATTGATCGGCATGGGCTATTACGACTGCCTGACACCCGGTGTGATTCAGCGCAATATTTTTGAAAACCCGTCCTGGTACACCCAGTACACCCCCTACCAGGCTGAGATCGCCCAGGGCCGTTTGGAGGCCCTCGTGAATTTCCAAACCGTCGTCACCGACCTCACCGGCTTGCCCCTAGCCAACGCCTCACTCCTGGATGAAGCGACGGCGGCAGCAGAAGCCATGGCCATGTGTCTCGCCTTTTCTCGTTCGTCAGGCCATGAACGGACAGAATTCTTCGCCTCGCAAGACTGTCATCCCCAGACCATTGCCGTGATGCAAACACGAGCTGAACCGCTCGGCATGACACTGCGCACGGGCCGAACGGACACTATCGATTTTTCCAATCCCCAACTAGCCGGCATTCTGCTCCAGTACCCAGCCACCGACGGCTCTGTCGGAGATTACAGCGCGCTGGTGACACAGGCCCACACAGCCGGGGTTCTGGTCGTAGTCGCCACCGACCTGTTAGCCTTGACGCTCTTACGTGCACCGGGAGAATTCGGGGCCGATATCGCCGTGGGCTCCAGCCAACGATTTGGTGTTCCACTTGGATTTGGCGGCCCTCACGCTGCGTTTCTTGCAACCGCTGAGACGTTCAAACGGCAAATGCCTGGACGCATCGTTGGGGTATCCAAGGATGTCACAGGCAAGCCCGCCTACCGGCTTTCTCTGCAAACCCGCGAACAACACATCAGACGTGAAAAGGCGACGAGCAACATTTGTACGGCGCAGGTGCTCTTGGCCATTATGGCAAGTATGTATGCGGTCTACCATGGACCGGAAGGTTTGCGGCGGATTGCTGAGCGCGTGCATGGTTTGGCTGTGGTACTGGCAGAGGGATTGCGGCAACTCGGATTCGAGGTTGCAACAGAAACCTACTTCGATACGCTTCGGATTCGCCTCACGAAGATGCAGTCTGAGTCCATTCTCATCCGGGCCAACGAAGCCGGCATTAATCTTCGCCGGCATGAGGACCACGCTATAGGGATTACCCTGGATGAGGTAACCACGGAGGACGAAATCCGCCGCGTGATGGAAATTTTCAGCGGCCAGGATCGGTTACCTTTTGAAGTACAGGCCTTGAGCCACAGCGTCCACACAAGTTTCCCGGCAAACCTCACCCGAGCCAGCACGTACCTGACCCACGAGGTGTTCAATCGCTATCATTCGGAGCACGAGATGCTCCGGTATATTCACCGCCTCGGGGCGAAGGATCTGTCGCTCGTCCATTCGATGATCCCGTTAGGATCCTGCACCATGAAGCTGAATGCGACCTCCGAGATGCTGCCGGTCACCTGGCCGGAGTTCTCACGGCTTCATCCGTTTGCGCCGGTCGAACAAACCAACGGGTATCGAAAGTTGTTCCATCAGCTAGAGACTTGGCTGGCCGAGATCACAGGACTTTCTGCCGTATCTTTGCAACCGAACGCCGGCTCGCAGGGCGAATATACGGGCTTGATGGTGATCCGTGCGTTCCACAAAAGCCAAGGGGAAGAACATCGAGATGTGTGCTTGATTCCCTTGTCTGCACACGGCACAAATCCAGCCAGTGCCGCGATGGTCGGCATGACGGTTGTGACCGTCGCCTGCGATCGACGGGGTAATGTCGACGTCGCCGACCTTGAAGCCAAGGCCGCGCAGCATCGCGATCGACTGGCCGCGCTCATGTTAACCTACCCCTCAACCCACGGCGTCTTCGAAACAGAAGTGCGCCGTATCTGTCAGATCGTCCATACGCACGGAGGGCAAGTCTATATGGACGGCGCCAACTTGAATGCCCAGGTGGGGCTCTGTCGGCCCGGTGATATTGGCGCGGACATCTGTCATCTGAATCTCCACAAGACATTCTGTATTCCCCATGGTGGCGGCGGACCTGGAATGGGGCCGGTTGTTGCGGCGCGGCATCTGGCGCCGTTTCTTCCTGGCCATCCAGTGATGCAACCGGGTGGGCAAGGCTCCATTGGTGCCGTATCGGCAGCGCCGTACGGCAGCCCTAGTATCGTCACGATTTCTTGGGTCTATATCGCCCTGATGGGACGCGACGGCTTAACGAAGGCGACGCAGGTGGCGATCTTGAGCGCCAACTACATGGCCAAGCGGTTGGAGAAGTATTTCCCCATTCTCTATACGGGAACATCAGGATTCGTGGCGCACGAGTTCATTCTCGACCTCCGTCCGTTCAAGGAGACGACGGGAGTTGAAGCGATGGATGTGGCGAAGCGATTGATGGACTATGGATTTCATGCGCCGACGGTCTCGTTCCCCGTTCCCGGAACACTTATGATCGAACCAACGGAAAGCGAAACGAGAGAAGAATTAGACCGGTACTGCGAGGCGCTGATCTCGATTCATGCTGAGATACAAGAGATCGTCGAGGGCCGCCAGCCACGCACGAACAATCTCCTGAAGAATGCTCCCCATGCAGCCCAGGTGGTGACAGCCAACGAATGGAATCGACCCTACAGCCGCGAACAGGCTGCCTTTCCTGCCCCTTGGGTACGCCACCATAAATTCTGGCCCAGCGTGAGCCGCATCGACGAAGCCTTTGGAGATCGGAACCTCATCTGTACGTGCCCGCCGACGGACAGCTACTAGCCCGCATTCTTCATGAGCGTTTCTGCTGCAAGCGCGGATTCGCGACTGCGACAAGCCTACGGCGGGCGGGCTCGCCGCTCAGTCCCTCAACGTACTCGTTCAAGTACGCCTCAGTCCTTCGCGGCTCCACGCGCCAGTCTCGCCATGCGACTACGCGCTTTCGCGACGAACCGTCATGAAGAATGCGGGCTGCCATGCTGCTGAAAAAGGTCTCTGACTTCGTTCTCGGTCGTTTGCCCACCTCAACGTACCTCAGAGGGTACGCCTCGGCGTTCAAACTCCCTACGGCCTCGTCAGAGAACCTTTTTGAGCAGCCCTGTGACAAGTCAACCCACCAGCATGACCTGCTTGCTCACCATTGGGTCGTCGCAGTAAAGTGAGGAGTATTCGAATACTCTGCTATAGGAAAAGACGCTATCATGGGTGCGATCGACCGACGGGACTTTCTCGTCCGTAGCGGATTGGCTATCAGTGCGGCGGTGTTGGCCGCTGAGATTCCTCTTCCCAAAGTCTTCGCTGACTTACCGTCTCTGAAGCTCGACAACTGGAAGACCGTACGCGAGCAATTTCAACTCTCCAGCGACTTCGTCCATCTGGCGGGATTTTTCCTCGCATCCCATCCCACTCCGGTCAGAGCGGCGATCGAGCGGCACCGGCGCGGATTGGA
>JACMLT010000342.1 GCA_014379455.1 Nitrospiraceae bacterium | reverse complement strand
AGCTTGGCCCGCCACATACCATTCAGCCTGTGCCGGAATCGTGATCGAGGATAAGACTGCCAGTAGGAGGACACTGAGGAAGAACTGTCGTCGAACGCAACGCGGCTGCATCATGGTGTACTCCATGAGCGAGGCTTGGATTCATTGTACTAAAAACATTCTTGGAAATGTAATGTGAAGGAGGAAAAAATAAAATGATCGCCCGTATTCACAGGGGTCAATGATACTGGCGGCCTGCGGGTCGTCACCCCCGAACAGCCCTTTGGTGGCTGACTTGCTTTCGTTCGGATAGGAGTCCGCTACGCGCTAAGGCTTCGAGACCACCCAACCACTCCTTGCTCGCTCGAAGCCTGCAAACTCGACCGCAGCGGTCTCAAACAGTGCCGTCTTCGCGCTTGCCACAATGAGCAAGCGCTTTTCGCTTCGGCAAGCTGCGACCCGCCCCCTCCGCCATGCGCTCGCAGAATCCCCTCCGGCCAAAGGATTGCCTGGGGAGGCCCAGCCTCCAGCAGAGTCACCCCGAGCCCCAGCGGACCGTGAGAATTCAGAACCTCACCGTTTCTCCCAAAATTCATGCCTCACCTTACAAAGAGGTTCTCTGAATAAGGGAGAAGCGGGAAAACGAGCGGTGCATGCTCAACTTCATTTGGGAACTTATTCGCTTTTCTTTGATTACAGTCACGACACAAAGGCTGGAGATTATCCAAGGAGGTTTCTCTCACACCCTGCCAAGGAACAATGTGATCATACGTCGCTGTACGTTCTGTCAGTTGCACCTTACAAGCAGCACACTTACCTCTATAGACGTTGAAAATTATCTTTTTCATCCACGGTCGTGGCTTTCTCCCCTTTAGCACTTTTGTCTTTATGTATTCACTAAGGGATCCCTTATCAACATAGAATGGGTCTCCACCCGTGAGCGCTAGAAAGGTCCCGCACCAATAACATTGGGGACCTCGCCATTCTCCGCTTTCAACTAACTGTTTGAGAAATCTGATTCTGCTAGAAGATACGCCATGGTCCTTGTAGTCGCGTTCCCAGGTTCCAGAAAAAACGTCTGGAATTGGATCTTGGTTTTCCATGAAACGTGACTCAGCGTGTTTGCACCCATGACAAACTGGTTTATAGAGAGTCACCGCAACATAGGTGAGATGATCATAGGATCTACGGATCTTGCGGACCAGACAGCAAACTCGAATGTCGTCATGGTCAACGAAACGATACATGAGATGACCTCATGATTCGGGCTGCTCAAAAAGGCCGTTCGACGAGGCCGCAGGCGAGTTGAAACCGGAGGCGTACCCTCAGGGGTACGTTGAGGATTTCGACGAACCGAGAACGAAAATCGGGAAAAGGCGCGTCTTGGCGCGCCGGGGCTGGGCGGGTGGAATATGGGCCTTTTCAGCAGCCTGCTAGACGTTGAAGCGGAAGTAGACTACATCCGCTTCTTTGATGATGTAATCTTTGCCTTCGAGGCGAAACAGCCCCTTTTCCTTCACCTTCACTTCTGACCCGCAAGCCATCAAGTCGTCGTAATGATAGACCTCGGCACGGATGAAGCCGCGCTCCATGTCGGAGTGAATCTTGCCTGCCGCTTGTGGCGCTTTCATGTTTTTGGGAATCGGCCAGGCCCGGGATTCGATTTCTCCGGCAGTGAAGAACGTCACGATGTTCAGCAGCTGGTAGGCTTCACGGGTCAACCGGACAAGACCCGATTCTGTGAGTCCCATCTCTTCCAAGAAATCAATCCGTTCGGATTCAGGCAACGTGGAGAGTTCGGCTTCGAGTTGGCCGCAGATTGTCACGACACGCGCGCCGCGCCTGTCGGCGAACTCGCGAACGCTCTTGACCATCGCCTCGTCGGCGCCAGCCTGCTCCGACACATTCGCCACGAAGAGCACCGGCTTCGCTGCCAATAATTGACACTCATCGAGCACCGCACGTTCTTCGGGCGTATAGGTCAGGTTGCCCAGCCACTCACCCTTGTCGAGCAATCCAATCAGTTTGTCGATGAACGTCAATTCAAACGCGGCCTTCTTATCGCCCGCTCGGACTTTCTTTTCCGTCTTTTGCTTTCTCCGATCGAGCGTGTCGAGATCGGCCAACAGCAATTCGGTTTCAATGATGCCGATGTCACGGAGAGGGTTCACCGCTCCGCTGACGTGCACGACGTCCGTTCCTTGAAAACAGCGGACGACATGGAGCAGCGCATCGACTTCGCGGATGTGTCCGAGAAATTGATTGCCGAGACCTTCACCCTTACTCGCCCCTTCAACCAGGCCGGCAATGTCGCGAACTTCCAGCGTGCTATAGGTCGTCTTCTTCGATTTAAAGAGATCGGTAAGGACGATAAGGCGCGGATCCGGCACCGGGGCGATGCCGGTATTGGGATCGACGGTCGCGAAGGGATAGTTGGCTGCTAATGCGCCGCTACCAGTGAGCGCGTTAAAGACCGTGGTCTTCCCCACGTTCGGGAGTCCGATCATGCCGCAACATAAACCCATCGGTTACCTCAGCCCTATTCTTCCGTCACGTCCCGTTCCCGCACATTAAACTGATTCATCGCCACCGCAATACCTCGATGGATCACAGATTCCAACGCATCGACCGCACGGTCAAGACAGGGGCTCAACACGTCGATGTCTTCCCTCGTAAATGCTTGCAACACATAATCCGCGGAGTCCTGACGCGGCGCTGGTCGGCCGATTCCGATCTTGATCCGCACAAACTGAGGTGTCTCAACTGCATCGATGACGGACCTGATCCCATTATGTCCTCCATGCCCGCCGGCTTGTTTGATCCGGAGATGCCCTAGATCGAGATCAAGATCGTCATGGACGAGAATTAGATCGGCGGCAGTCAGCGAATACTCGCGCAGGAGGCCTTTGAGCGGAGGGCCCGTGATGTTCATCCAATCGAGGGTGCCGGCAAGTTCGAAGAGTTCCGACCCAAGCCGCCCCGATCCACGATGAGTCGTGCCGCGCCTGACGAGACGGATGGACCACCGAGCCGCGGCCCGCTCGATGACCCACATGCCGACGTTGTGGCGGGTTTGGGCATAGGCAGCGCCCGGGTTGCCCAACCCAACGATGAGACGCAACGCTATTTCTTCTTTTCGGTTTCTTTCTTCTCAGCTTTGGGCGCGGACGCGCCCTTCTTGTCGCCGCCCTTCGCATCAGGAGCGGCAGCCGCCGCGCCGGCTTTCGCCGCATCACCACCCTCAGCGCCTTCACCCGCCACTTTACCCTTCGCGACCACTTCAGGATCTTTCCCGCCCTCCGGTGCAGCTGCGCCGCTCGCAAGAAGCGATTCGAGCTTGGCATCCGTCATCGGTGCGGCCACGCTCACAACCATTTGCTCAGGATCATCCAGATAACGGATCCCTTCGCGCGCGGTCAGATCTTTCAGATGGAGGCCTTGTGCAATCGCAAGTCCTGAGGCATCGACTTCGATAAAGTCCGGCAACACTGCCGGCAGACACTCAATATGTAACTCGCGCATATTGTGATGGAGAATGCCGCCTTCTTTGACGCCGGCAGGTACCCCACCGGTTAAATGCAGAGGCACCTTCACGCGAATCGGCTTGTCCATAGAAATTTCAAACAGATCCGCATGCAGTATATGTCCTTCAACCGGATCGACCTGGAAATCGCGTAACAAGGCAGTACGGTTCGGTTTCGATTTCGCACCGGTGAGGGTGAGTGACACGAGAGCAGCGCCCCCGGCCTGTGCTTTTAAAATCTTGACGAGGCGATCTGGTTCAATTGTTAACAGCAGGCATTCACCCTGCCCATACAACACGCCTGGGACCTTACCTTCCCGCCGAAGTTGGCGCGCCGCACCCTTTCCCGTTTTCTCTCGTACTGTGACTGCTAGATCGAACTTCATGATAAACCTCCGTCCCCTTCTCGCTAATCTCTAAGTGCCTCTGTCTCACGTTAGGCAAACAATGAACTCACCGATTCATCTTCATGGATTCGCCTGATCGCCTCACCTAACAGTGGCGCGATCGATAATTGATGTAACTTCGGACAGATCAGCTCTTTGCCTCGCAAGGGAATCGAATTGGTTACAACCACTTGCTTCAGACAGGATTGCTGGATCCGCTCCAATGCAGGCCCGGTAAGTACCGCGTGAGTACAGGCCGTCCACACTTCCCGAGCCCCGCGATCCATACAGGCCTGCGCCCCCTTTACGATCGTGCCGGCCGTGTCGATCATGTCGTCAAGCAACAGCGCACTCTTGCCCGCTACGTCACCGATGATGTTCATAATTTGTGTTTGATTCGGTCCTTCACGTCGCTTGTCGATAATCGCCAAGTTTGCTTCCAGCCGTTTCGCAAAGGCACGGGCCCGCTCGACGCCGCCGGCGTCCGGCGAGACGACCACCAAGTCGTCCACCTTCTTCTTTGTGATGTAATCCAGCAAGACAGGCAGTGCGTAGAGATGGTCAACCGGTAAATTAAAGAACCCTTGAATTTGCCCCGCATGGAGATCCATCGTCAACACCCGATCGGTACCGGCGGTACTGATGAGATCGGCCACAAGCTTCGCTGAAATCGGCACACGTGGTTGATCCTTACGATCCTGGCGGGCATAGCCGAAGTATGGAATTACCGCGGTGATGCGCTTTGCGGAGGATCGTTTCAGTGCATCAATAATAATCAACAGCTCCATGAGAGAGTCATTGACCGGCTGGCAACTGGACTGCACAACGAACACATCGCCGCCACGAACATTTTCCTCGATCTTGACGCGGATCTCGCCGTCACTGAATGACCCGACCGTCGCCTCCCCGAGCCTGGTCCCGAGGTAGGCACAAATCTCATGGGCAAGGGCCGGATTTGCGTTGCCAGAGAATACCTGTAGCTCTCCGCTCATCGATTCCTCAGAGGGTCTCTTGATGCGAGTGCGTCACGTTCTGATTTCGTATCGGGTTCGTCTCGACGGCGGGCGTCGGTGGGCGTGATCGTAACCCGCCTACCTCTATTCGCTACGCGCTGTTGAGGAAGCCAGCTAAGGGGTGTGACTCTAGCGGAATGTGCGGGGAGTTGTCAACCGAACCACGGCTTACTGTGATCGCTCGTATCGCCAGGCGAGCGGGCCTGAACAGGTGGGGATGACAAATACTTTCATGGACTTCTCAGTCACGAACTGAGCCTGGGCGTGACGTGCGCGCGCTTCGTCCGTGAATACCCCGAACAGGGTCGCCCCACTTCCAGACAGCAGCGCGATCTCGGCTCCGTGGTCCTGCAAGCTCTGTTTAATCTCTCGTAGCTTGCCATGCGCGGCAAAGACCGGCGCTTCAAAATCATTCTCTGCCGCAGCAATCAATTGGACCCAACCCATCCGTGATTGTCGGTCGAGCGCCTGCTGGGCTTGCGACAGCGGCCTAACAGAAGTCCTCGTCGCAGCTAATTCTTGATAGGCCCACTTGGTATCGACCCCAAACCCTGGGTTGACAAGCACGACCCATCGCGCCCCTTCAATGACAACCGGCCGAACTGTTTCTCCCCGACCCGTGACACACGCTGCGGGAGAAAAAAGAAAGAATGGCACATCGCTCCCTAACGATTGCCCGACCTCTGCCATCTGCGCCGGAGACCACTTGAGCTGTAACAAACAGTTCAACCCTATGATGGTGGCTGCCGCATCACTGCTTCCGCCGCCGAGCCCTGCTCCCATCGGAATGCGCTTTCGCAGTTCTATATCGAGTCCAACCGATTGCTGGGCTCGCGCCAAGACCGCGGCCGCGGCGCGATACACGAGATTACTCTGGTCTGCAGCCAGATCCGTCGCATCGCATCGTAACTGAATATCCTGTCGGTCAGCCCGCAACCGAATCTGCACTTCGTCGTCGAGGGCGACCGCCTGCATGACTGACCAGAGATTGTGGAAGCCGTCGGGGCGACGGTCAAGGATGCGTAGGATTACGTTGACTTTGGCAGGAGCAAAGACGGTGATGTCGGAGAGGCTCCGCGGCAGATTAATCACGACCTCCCTTGATAGCATACTTCTCTAGTCGATAGCGAAAGGATCTCGTGTTGAGCCTGAGAAGCCGTGCGGCCTTTTTCTTCACCCACATAGTCCGTTCAAGCGCCTTCAAGAGTAAATTCTTTTCAATGCCGTTGATAAGCCCCTCTAAATCCAACCCGTCTTCGGGCAAGTCGGTAGGGACGCCCTGCTGCTGAGGAGACAGGACTCGATGAAGCCAACCATGAATGTCGTCGTCCGAGACAGGGGTACCGGCGGAGAAAGTGACGACACGTTCCATCAAGTTCTCAAGCTCGCGCACGTTGCCTCGCCACTCATGTCCCAACAAGACATGCATCGCCTCTGATGTTAAGACAGGAACCGCCTTCCCGCCATCCTGCGAAAACTTCTCGAGGAAATGCTTCACGAGAAGCGGGATGTCTCCCGTCCGAAGACGCAATGGTGGAAGCCGAATCGGAATGACATCTAAGCGGTAGTACAAATCTTCTCGGAATGAGCCGTCGGCCACGGCCTTTTCAAGATTTTT
>JACMLT010000341.1 GCA_014379455.1 Nitrospiraceae bacterium | reverse complement strand
ACCTTGAAGGGGAACACCGTGTGGCGTACCATGCATCCCACTTGGGTTTGCGAAAGAGTGGGCGATACATCCGTTATATCCCACCCAGCACGGACGACAAAGGCTTTTGCCGTCCCTGCCTAATGCCTATCTCTCTTTTCTGGACAGAACAATTGAGGATGGCATTTTGGCCTGGTGTGCTGCGGCAAACGAGAAAGAAAATGAAATTGACCAAGGTTACGATGTGATGCTGAGAAAAGCTCAAGTATTTCTGACGTCGTTCCATGATCCACGTCGAAGTCTCCTTGAGAATACGGTCGCAATACTGTTCGGTCTCGCTGCGGCCAATCTCTGTGTGGTATTTCTTGTTCAGGGAGGGTACGAATTTTCGATTGGTTCAATTCTGGTGCATGCGCACTATCTGCGGAAGTCTTTGCTGCTCTGTCTTGCGCTGGCCTTTGCCAAGGTTTGGTTAGACGGAAAACGGACAGGCCGCGCGCTCTCCGAATCCCTCAGATCTCCACTGCTGTTGTTCTTGCTCACGATTCTTATCTACAGCTTGAACGATCGAGTGCTTTGGTCCGGCGATACCATTCCCGCCCGCTATCTCCCCTTAAGTCTGATCCGTGAACTCGATTTCGACCTCGATGAATTTCCCTTTCTTTACAAATCCACATTGCCCTACTTCCTTGCGAGTAGTCATAGGCACGTCGTATCTGCATACCCTCCCTGGGCCGCCGTGCTCGCACTGCCGGTCTATCTGGGGCCGGCCTTGTTAGGCATTGATCCAACGTCTCTGCAGTTGATGATGGACCTGGAAAAACGAGCAGCCATGCTGATTACGGCCGTTTCCGTGATTGTTCTCTTTTTCGCCTTGCAACGTGTGACATTGCAGAAGACTGCGTGGTTCATCGCCATAATCTATGCCTTCGGGACCAGTAGCTTCAGCACCAGCAGTCAAGCACTATGGCAGCATGGGCCTGTCCAGTTATTTCTCGCGTTGACGATTTTCTACATAGTCAAAGGCCTCGAGATCCCTAGGTTTTCGGCCTACTCTGGATTTGCGCTGAGCTGTATGGTTATCTCCAGACCGATAAATCTCATAGTGGCGTTGCCTCTCGTGGTGTATATCGTCCACAAGCACCGTGATCAGCTTGTCGGCTTTCTTCTCGCGAGTGTTCCTCCGCTTCTTCTTTTCACCGCATATAATACCTTCTACTTTGGTGCACCCTTCACCGCGGGTATTGGTACAGCCGTTGTGACTCCATCATCAGTAATCAGTACACAGTTTGCGTTGTTTAACACACCTCTTCTTGCAGGGGTTTCCGGTGTTCTCATAAGCCCAGGTCGAGGCCTTCTCGTGTATTCTTCCGTGTTCGTGTTTTCGGTTGTCGGCATGATAGTCGCTTGGAGGGAGCCGAAATATCTCTACCTGAGGTATCTAAGCTGTGTTCCCCTTCTCTTGCTTATAATGGTCTCAAAGTGGAGAGGCTGGTGGGGCGGCGAATGTTATGGTCCACGGTTACTTGCCGATGTGACCCCGATTCTTTGTTTCCTATTGTATCCGGCTGTTGATTATTTCGAAGGAAAGACTGCTGTGAAGTATGTCATGATCGCGCTGACCGTGTTGTCCATAGGCATGCACGCCATAGGTGCTGGAAGGGATGGGATCATCGGCGAAAAGACGTGGACGCAGTATTATGAGATTGGACGTCATCCTGAACGCTTATGGTCGTGGAGGGATAGCCCTCCGATATACTATGGGAAGCAGCTCCTAGTCCGCATTATTCCTGAAGGTTCGTGGCGAACACGGGCAGACGCGAATCGAGATGAGCACTCGGAGCCGTGAAACCCTGAGGCATACTCGTGCAGTATGTCAAAGGGCTCAACGGCGAGACTCCTGTTGTAGCGGCGTTTTCGTGCTTGCCGCAGACGCGGCATAATTATGCGGGCTAGGAAAGGTAAAGAAAAATCTCTCATCATGAAGGAGTAAGTTCGTACGCGCGTTGTTGGAGCCTCGACGCCCACAGTACTCCATATGAGGGAATGTGTTCTTCACCGAGTTGGTACGGCCGTCATCCCCCGTTATTCTCGATGCACAAGGCGGTGGCACTCTGATCCTGTTGAAAGCCTTCGGCCACCGCACTATGACGCGCGGCACCTTCGCGTTGCTCCTTCGATGCCGAGAATTTACATGGATGGCCCTTGCACGTCTGTATCTTTTCCTGATGGAGTGGATGATGGACGGAGAGGTGCACACCAGCGGGTGGAGAGGCGTCATGTGGCTGCGTGTTACCCCGTCTTTCGCAGGGGTTCCCCTGTCGCGGGGGATTGTTGTGCCGGCTCAGATCATCATAATCTATTGAGAATTCATTGGACTTATGCTCCTGCCATGCAGAAACGATCAAGCGACGATCACTCACTGTGGCACTGGGGCAGGTGATATGCCGGAACGGGGAAAACCACGTTGAATCTTTCACCCTTGACCGTGGCAATCATTGTTCCTGTCTACAACGGGGGCGAAAAGTTTCGAGCGAGTCTGGATTCGATACGGCGTGCCATCCCTCCACCAGATGAACTCATCGTCGTGGGAGACGGCGATACCGACGGGTCATCTCAATATGCGGAAGCCGCCGGTATTTCCGTGCATCGCTTTCCTGCACCAGGCGGCCCTGGTCGCGCCAGAAACCTTGGAGCGTCGAGGGCGCAGTCGAGCATTCTCTTTTTCGTTGATGCCGATGTGACCGTTCCCGGGAATGTGATCCGCCAGGTGAAAGAGCTCTTTGCTCAGCAGTCTGAGGTATCGGCGATTATCGGCTCGTATGATGATCAACCGACAGCGCCAAACTTTCTCTCGCAGTACCGGAACCTGCTCCATCATTATGTCCATCAGAACGGTCGCGAGGAGGCGTCGACCTTTTGGGGAGCCTGCGGGGCCATTCGTCGAGATGTGTTCCTCACGATGGGCGGATTCGATGAAACGTACATCAAACCCTCGATAGAGGACATTGAACTAGGGTATCGCCTCAAGAAGGCCGGTCATATCATTCGGCTGTGCAAGTCGCTCCAGGTGACGCATTGGAAACGCTGGACGCTCGTATCGATGGTACAGGCCGACTTCTTTCAGCGAGCCCTGCCATGGACTCAACTCATACATCGCAATCGCGGCTTTGTGAACGATTTGAATATCGATGTCTCCGGGCGCGCAAGTGTCTTGTTGACATTCGGACTTCTCGGCGCACTGTTGCTGTCCCCCTGGCAGCCGCTTCTCTTGGTCGCGGCCGCTGTCATGGGGCTGATCCTCTTTATCCTCAACGTCCGGCTCTACCGATTTTTTCTGGAGAAGCGAGGCCTCCGATTTGTCGCACAAGCTATTCCATGGCATTGGTTCTATTTTGTGTATAGCGGGGCTGCCTTCGCGGCTGGAACTCTCTGTTATCTCGTCGACCGTGATCGTGGCCTGGAGAGGCCTGCATCGCTCCTCCCGCCAAAATCACTGCGCTCTGGATCCCAGGTAGAGAAACGCTCATGAGCCGAGAATCTTCCGTCATCATCGGCGCCGGACCGGCAGGGCTGACGGCGGCCTATGAGTTAGGAAAGCGTGGTATAACCTCCACGGTGCTTGAAGCCAGCGATCAGGTCGGGGGTATATCGAAGACCGTGAGCTACCGTGGATATCGCTTCGATATCGGTGGCCATCGATTCTTCTCCAAGGTCCCCTTGATTAATGAGTTGTGGAATGAAATCCTCGGAGAGGAGTTTTTACTCCGCCCACGGATTTCACGCATTTACTACGACCAACATTTCTTCGACTATCCGCTGAAACCGATGAATGCGCTGGCCGGTCTCGGTCCGCTCGAATCATTTCTCATCGGCCTCAGCTACATAAAAGCCAAATTCTTCCACATTCACAACGAAAAGACCTTTGAACAATGGGTATCCAATCGTTTTGGATACCGGCTCTACAATATCTTCTTCAAGACCTACACAGAAAAGGTCTGGGGCATTCCCTGTTCGGAGATCTCGGCGGATTGGGCCGCACAACGAATCAAGAATTTATCGCTTAAACAAGCCGTCCGAAATGCGTTATTTGGAGCGAAGCACGGAATAGACGGGTCGACGCTGACCTCGCTGATCGAACAATTTCACTACCCCCGGTTTGGTCCGGGGATGATGTGGGAACGGTGTCGAAGCTTGATCGAGAGTCAGGGCTCCCGGACAGTGCAGAGGGTGAAGGTCCAGCGTATCCAGCACCGTCACGGCCAAGTCGACTGCGCGTCTGGGCGGAGTGCAAGCGGTGAGCTGCTTGAGTATGACGGACGGCACTTTGTATCTACCATGCCGCTGCGTGAACTCGTCCAGGCGCTGGATCCACTGCCGCCGGACGAAGTACTCAAGGCTGCGCAAGGTCTTCGCTATCGGGATTATCTGACGGTGGTGCTGGTGGTGGATCGCGAATCGGTCTTCCCTGATAACTGGCTCTATGTTCATTCGCCGGAGGTCAAGCTCGGGCGGATTCAGAATTACAAGAACTGGAGTCCCTACATGGTGCCGGATCCATCGCGGACCTCACTAGGATTGGAATACTTCTTGTGGGACAAGGATGAAGAATGGTCATGGCCGCAGGAGCGGCTCATCGAACTTGGCATTCGAGAATGTGCGCAAATCGGGTTGATTGATCCGCGGGAGGTCAAAGACGGGACTGTGGTTCGTATGGAGAAGGCCTATCCGGTCTATGATCAAACATATCAAGACAGTGTCGCCATCATCCGACGGTATCTGGAGACGTTCTCGAATTTACAGACCATCGGACGAAACGGGCTGCACCGATATAATAACCAAGACCATTCCATGCTGACCGGAGTCTATGCGGCCGGCAACATCTTGGGAGAAAGACATGATGTATGGTCAGTCAACGTCGAGAAGGAATACCACGAGGAAGAACGAGTGACCCAGCCGAACGCCGGCGATCGGCTGGTGCCAACACGAGTCAGCGTATCGGTCGGTGAGGCGATACAAGAATCTGAAAACGCAATGATAGAAGTGGCCTTCGCGAAATTAGATCCACTTGCCTTAGGCGTAGCCGTAGGAGTTGTGAGCGGTCTTGGAATCTTTATGGCATCAGCCATTCTATTACTGAGGAGTGGGCCTGTGGTCGGCCCAATGTTATCCTTGCTCGGGAATTACCTTATCGGGTTTGAAGTCACGTGGATGGGCGCGGTGATCGGTCTTTTTGAAGGAGGGATATTGGGACTTGCGGTGGGAGCCCTGGCTGCAGGACTCAGAAACTGGGCGCTCACAGTCTATGCGAAGATTGTGCGGCGGCGCGAAGAACGTGATAACCGGCGCCATCTGCTCGACAAGATATAATCCATGAGGGAAGAAAGTGGGAGAGACGATGACACCGCAACCAAGACAGACAGACGAGATTAGTCACACTCTCGCAAGTATCAAGGCAGGCGCGCTGGCTCTGGTCTGCGGGCTGATCGGAGGAGTGGGGCTATTTGTAATGACGGCTTGGCTCCTGATCAAAGATGGTCCACAGACTGGGCAACACCTTCAACTCCTCTCTAACTATTTTGTTGGCTACACCGTCACATGGCCAGGGGCATTCGTAGGACTACTATACGGAGCTATGACAGGGGGGGTGATCGGATGGGTCATTGGACGAATTTACAACGGGGTAGTCAATGCCCGCCAGAGGTAACGCAAAAGTGACTGCCTACTCTGGTCAGCATATGTGACAGGTATCGTGACCCGAATTGATGCCAACGCTCAGGCGAGCACCTCTCCCATCCACGATAGATCATCTCATTCCAAAATGACTGATTAGGCCGTGACAGGATCCTGTTCTCTCGGACAGGGTGATTGGAAACGATTCTGGGGGAAAGGTGATTGTCATCGTGCGACGCCTGAGAGAGTGGAATGGGTTTACTGAATTGGAGTGCGGGGTTTTCCCCATGGCCCTGCACAGCTACACTAATCTGTTTAGATTAGTAGGGTAGACAGTGACTCTCTGAACCGCTTAGAATAGCGATTACGGTTCAGGCATGAATAATGACTCGAGTCGTTTCCAAGGGCGTTAAAGGAGACCCATGTATGTCTGTTCCAGCGCGAGTAGCATGCATCACGCTCGATTCGGCTGAACAAAGCCTCCTCCGGCAATGGGTAAACCAGGGCCTGCTGCCTCAATTTGGCAAGCTCCTTGAGGAGTCCGTCTCTTCTGCGACGCGAAATACCGAGATCATCTATAGCGGTACTCTTTGGGCAAGTTTCAGCACTGGAGCTTGGCCTGGTCGGCATGATCACTATTTCCCTCAGCAGTTCGACTCCCAAGACTACGGCTTGCGGCACTTCCTACCGGAACATCTATCGGTTGATTCTGTCTGGAACGCCATCGTGCAACAGGGCCATCGTGTCGCACTGATCGACGTGCCCAAGGCGCAGCTCGCACGCAATGCTCGAACACTTCAGGTTTCTTATTGGGGCGAGCACGAAGTGTTGCACCCCCTGACCTGTTGGCCCCCCTCTCTTGAGCAGGAGGTGCAGCAGGTTGCCGGCAAAGATCCTGTGGGCGTGTGCGATCTTGTTCGTCAGCGCCCGCATGAGCTTCTCCGACTCAAAGAGGGCTTGATCGAGCGAGCAACAAAGCGTGCGGACCTTGCCCTCGCGATGCTCGCACGAGGCCCCTGGGATCTGTTCATGCTCAATTTCAGCGAAGCCCATTGCGCAGGACATCATCTGTGGGCCGCCCGCGATCCGACCCATCCGCAGTACCAGTCCGCATTCCGGTCGGTTCTTGGAGAGGACCCTCTTCTTGACGTGTATCAAGCCATCGACCGCGGCTTGGGCCGAATCGTCGACGCACTGGGTCACGACGCGTTTTTGCTGGTCCTCGCGACTCATGGGATGGGACCGCGCTACGATGCGACCGCAGCCCTTGATTCCGTGTTGCGCCGTCTGGATGGAATCGATGAGCCCAGAGCCTCTGGACTGATGGAGAGCATGCGAAAGATGTGGCTCCAATTTCCTGGTACGGTCCGAGGACCATTTCGACGCGTGGCAAACCTGCTCTACGATGCCCCACGTCAGCACGAACGTGCCACGCGGAGATTTTTTGCTATTCCCACCACCGACAGCTGCGGCGGAATCCGGCTCAACCTCCGAGGACGTGAGCCGAAGGGGCTCGTGGAACCAGGACCACCATTCCATGAATTGTGCGAATGGCTCGAGCGAGAACTCCTCTTACTCGTAAATACGAAGACCGGAGCGCCGGCGGTGACGCGCGTTCTCCGGGGCGATCATCTTTTCGCAGGACCGTTTCGTAAAGAGTTTCCGGATCTCGTGGTCGAATGGAATTACGAAGCCCCCATTCCGGCCCTTCGCTCACCGCGCGTTGGTGAGCTTCGAGTTGAGTCCCCCAACTCCCGCACGGGGGATCACCGGCCGAAGGGCCTCGTCTTAGCGAGGAGCACTGATCTGGCGCCGAATGCGCTCGAAGGTGCCATGGCGTTAGTCGATCTCGCTCCAACGTTGGCGGCACGCTTGGGGGTTGAGGTCTCTGGAATCGACGGGAAGCCGATTCTCGACTTTCTTCCACAACAATCATCACGTTTGAGTCGATTCATGCATACACCCGCCACCACGGCTGCGGTCCTGGCATTCGATGGGTCCGCCAGGACAACAATCAGGGAGCGCTCTGCTCGAGCGTGAATCTCATTGACCCGCGCACCCAAGTTTGTGTTTCTCGACGCCGACGTTGCTCTTCACCCCCGAGGCGTTGGCCCGCACCAGAGCTTCATTGGCTCGCAGGCTTGGGACAACAGAAGAACACTCACCCAGGATGCCAAAAAAGGCTGCCTTATCACCCTCCCATCTCTGACGCGTCGAGACGCGGTGTATTTCAAACAATAACTCGATATGGCAGCGCGATGTATATATCAGGCATCTTCTGCCGAGCGGTCCTGACCTTATCGCAGGACGCATGCAGCCGGAGAGCATCAGGCGTGGTGCGTGCACCGGTTGCGGTTCGATCTGTCGATGGTGCATGTGGGTCGACATCCCGTTGGTGGCGCTATGTCCCGTCATGGTTAATCCTGGCCAAACGACTGTGCTGAGCCAAAAATGACCTTGCGCCTCAAGAATGGAATCTTGATGACTGTGCGGCATCGTCATCAAGTTGACGTGAATTTGTTCCATCAGTAGCGATGGTGTACTGGAATAGATGCGCTCATGCGTTTTTGCATGGTGACCACATTTTATCCTCCGTACAACTTTGGGGGAGATGGTATTTTCGTCCACCAGCTGTCCAACGAGTTGGCAAAGCGCGGTCATCATGTCGAGGTCGTGCATTGCCTGGATGCCCACAAGTTCCTCAGCGGAGGAGCATCATCGATGCCCTATCAGGACCATCCCAATGTGACGGTCCACGGATTGAAAAGTCCCGCTGGATTTCTGTCTCCCCTCGTCACACAGCAAACCGGTAGACCAGCGCTCAAGTCCTCTCAACTGAACGCTATCCTGGAGAAACCCTTCGATGTCATTCATTTTCACAATATTTCACTCGTAGGGGGGCCGAAAGTTCTAGAGTATGGTTGCGCCGTCAAGCTCTACACGCTTCATGAATATTGGCTGGTCTGTCCCACCCACATGTTGTTTAAGTTCGGCCAGGAGGTGTGCACCGAACAGTCCTGTTTTGCCTGTACTATCGCTCACCGCCGTCCGCGGCAGTTGTGGAGATACACGCGGATGATCGAGGAGGCGGTGAATCACGTAGATCTTTTCATCGCTCCGAGCGAATTCACCTTGCAGAAGCATCGTGAGATGGGTTTGCAGAGGCCGATCTCCGAACTGCCGTACTTCACGTCTCGGTGGTCCCACGATCAGCCGACCGAAGCATATGTGCCACGCGAGGTTCCGTATTTCCTCTTTGTCGGACGACTGGAAAAAATCAAAGGCCTTCAGACCCTGATTCCGGTATTTCGGCGGTATCGAAACGCACAACTTTGGGTCGCCGGCACGGGCGAGTATGAGGGGACGCTTCGTGCAATGGCGGCTGAGTCGCCGAACATAAAATTCTTAGGGCGTCAGTCTGGCGAACAGCTGCGCTTGTTGTATGAACAAGCTCTGGCCACGATCGTTCCCTCTATCTGGTACGAAGTATTTGGAATCGTCATTTTGGAATCGTTCACTCAGAAGACACCCGTGATCGTGAGCAATAATGGAGGTATGCCGAAAGTCGTAAATACCAGTGGCGGCGGCTTTGTCTTCAACACACAGGCGGAATTACTCGGCGCCATCGACAGGTTATTAAACGAACCGAGTCTTCGCGAGCAGATGGGACAGCGGGGCTATGAAGCGCTGCAACAGAAGTGGAGCGCGGAGGTACATATTCCACAATATTTGAGGCTCATCAAGCGGGCAATCGCGACTCGAGCATAAAGACGATTGAGATGGAGAGACAGGGAGCGCAGATAACCAACCATATGAGTCAGTCTGATAGTAAATCAGATGTCCGGATTGGACTCATCGGATGCGGGCGTGTCGCGGAGTTTGGATATCTGCCAGCCTTCCGGCAAGCACGGGGAGTCGTGATCGTCGGCATCGCCGATGTGAATCCATCGCGTTGTCGTGCTCTCGCTCCCGGCGTTCCAGCTTATGGAAATACCCAGTCACTGATCCAGGCCGGTGGGCTTGATGCCATAGTCATCTCGGTACCCACCAGATTTCATCTGGAGTATGCAAGCTGTGCGGCTGAAGCCGGGCTTCCGTCGCTGGTCGAAAAACCTCCTGGCGCCAATGTGCAGGAAGCCAAGGCGTTGCAGGCTCTGAAACCGGTTCCCTGGATTGCGTTCAATCGCCGATTCGAACCAGGCCTGATCAAGCTAAAGCATGCCGTTCCCAAGGCTCAAGGGTTCCAGGTGCGATTGGAATTGCACTATCGGCGAACAACCTGGAAGCCGTTCGATATGCACGATGATGCACTCTTGGATCTCGGCCCGCATTTAATCGATCTGGCTCGTTGGTTGACTGGAAGTGAGGTCTGCTCGGCGCGTGCGCTGTCACTAAAGGAACAGTGTGCTGAATTCGAGCTTGTGCTGACCCATGGGCGAGCCGTCGTGGCTTGTTCGACCAACCGTCCCTACTGTGAGAGAATGGAAATTGCCGACGTCGATGGGTGCCTTTGTGCCTCACATCGACGTGGAGGAATCGTCTCGGGGATCATGGCGAGGTTGAGACCGAAGGAGGAAAATCCACTCGTCAGCTCGCTGGTCGGACAACTCGAAGCATTCGGCCAGGCCGTTCGAGGCGCCTTGGGCGGATCTCTCGCTACGGCTGCCGACGGGCTCGCGGTCATGTCGGCGATCGAAGCAGTCAGGCTCTCAGAAGCAGAACGTGGCGCACTGGTTCCCGTCACATGAGGGGGCCAGCTTATTCTTGTCCGGCTGGCAGTCCAAGAACGGAATCGTCCTTCGATCGTGCTCTCTGCCTACAAGAGTCTAGAAGGCTCTGAAACAAGAATTTGGCTGACCGCCTGTCGGTGAGGGAGTTTATGGCAGGCCATCCACTCCCAAAGTATTGCGCCTCAGGCATGGACGTCTTTGCGTCGAATCGTCTTGCCGCGGAACGCATTTTCGGCTATCAGCTGGGAAAGCGGACGAACCGGTGAACACCACGACGGTGCAGGGGTGCTCGTCGCGTGCGTTTCAAGGACTCGCCGGCCAGCCGTTATTGGAGGGGAGACAGAAATCTGCCTACACGTGAAGAGGATGGGTGATCGGTGAAACGAAGAGGTATGCATGATTGCGATTCTGCAGTTTGATGGGGCAAGCCGAATACATCTTGAGCAAATGTTGGCCGCAGGGTATTTACCGGGGCTGGCTAGCCTTCGATCACGTGGAACGTGGTTTGATCTAGGCACGCCGGCGACTCACTTTGAAGGAGCAGCCGCCTATTCCCTTTCAACCGGGATAGAACTTGGGGAACATGGAATCTACTACCCATGGCTGTGGTCTGCGACTGAACAGCGGGTTCGCTTCTACGACGATGTGCCCGCGCCGGAAGCCGTCTGGGAACGCATCGGGCGCGCTGGGCGTCGGTCATTGGTCATCGACCCCTATGAGATGAGAGCTCCGGAGGCCATGCAGGGGCTGTTTCTCACCGGCTGGCAGTTCAAGAATCGAGTGGTCCTCAGAACGCGCTCAGTCCCGCGCTCCATGCAGCGTGAGATCGAACGTGAGCTGGGTCGGCCGCCGGTAGGGGAAGAAGTCTACGGCCGTCCTGAGACTCCGTCGCTCGTGCGGTTGAAGAATAGTTTGGTCGCGGCACCGCGTCGCGGAGCCGCTGTCATTGAAACCATCGTGAAACGGGAACCGTTCGATCTAATCTGGATCAGCTTGAGCTCGGCGCATCTCGGCGGGCATCGGTTTTATGACATTGCCCAGTTCTCAGAGGAGCTTGCGTTAGCGCGGCATCCTGAACTCAGCACCGCTCTCCACGATATCTATCGAGCGGTGGATGAAGCACTGGCTCGAATTGTGGCGGCGCTTCCGGCAGAGACCGATCTCATCATCATGTCCCCGACGGGCATGGGCCCCAACAACAGCCGATCGTATCTGCTCCCGGCCATGCTCGATGCGGTGATGACCGATCGCGATCCTCATGGAGCCCAACTCCGGGCGGCTCCAGGGAGTTCGTTGTGGCGGATTCGCGCCGCGGTGCCCACGAGTGTCAGATCATGGATCGCGCAGATGATTCCGGATCGCCTGGCCTTGGAGTTGGCGGCGCGGCTCGAATTGCGGGATGTGAAGTGGGACCGCACCAAAGCCTTTATGATGCCTAACGACGATGCCGGCTACCTGCGGCTCAATCTGCGTGGTCGCGAGCGGGATGGGATCGTCGAGCCGAAGGAGGTCGAGCCTCTGTTGGAAAAGATCACGCGCGGTCTTCTGACGTTTCAGAATAGCGACGGCTCTCAGGTAATCCGCAAGATTTGGCGGCTGTCAGAATTGGGGTATCCAGGGTCCTGCCGCGATCAACTTCCTGATCTCGTGGTTCAGTGGAGTGAGCGAGTCGTCATGCCGTTGATGGGGATCCAGTCGATGCAGTATGGAGAGATCCCGTCACCCGGATGGGGAACGGGACGCACAGGATGTCATACCGGCGAAGCCTGGGCTCTTATTGTCCCTGGACGTTCCCAGCTCAAGACCTCCATCACGTCTCCTCATATCATCGACATCGCCTCAACCATTTGCACGGTCTTGGGAGTGGACGCTGCCGGCTTGCGGGGCCAGTCTTTGTTGGAACCACGGCAGTTTCAGGCCGGATGGTAGGGTGAAGGTAATGGAGCTGTCTGTCATCTCACGCTCGCACTTCACTCGTGGATTTGTGGTTGCCGGGTTGGCTTTGTTTGCCATCCTCGTGTGGAAAATCGGCCCGGCCTTGATCGGTGACATGCTCTGGGGAGTAGGGTGGGCGCTCCCACTGATCGTGATGCCCCATACCATCGTGACTCTTTTTGAAGTCTCAGGGTGGTGGTTTGCCTTTCCTAACCGGAACCCTCCGATTACCTATCGCAAGGTGCTGGAGTTCACGGTGGCGGCAAAAGCCATTCAACTGATCACACCATCGATCGCACAGGTCGGCGAACTGCTGAAAATTCATCTGCTCAGGTCGGCGGGCGTGAGCGCAGATATCGGCACAGCGTCTGTGGTTGCCGCCAAGACGACCATGATGATCACCGAATTGCTGTTTTTTGCGCTGGGATTGGCGGTTGCTCCGAGCCTGCTCGTGGGGGAGAAGTCCTGGGCCTTGTCAGTCGGGATCGGATTGTTTCTGATGGCCGTGCCGGTTGTCGGCTTGGTGTTGTGGCAACGTGTCGGCCTCTTTGCCCCGGCAATTTGGCTGAGTCGACGCCTGAAGGTCTTGACGGCTTTTTTCGATCGGCATGAAGGCGTACTGGTCTCTACCGACAATATGCTGAAGCAATATCTCGTTGACGGACGGCGATTTTTCTTGTCATGCACCTGGAACTTCATGGGATGGCTCGCGGGTGCCATCGAAGCGTGGTTGCTTCTGAGCCTTCTTGGACTCTCCCGTAACATAGTGACGGCACTGATCGTTCAGGTCTGGCTTGCCATGGTCATCCGCGTGACAGCATTCGTTCCGGGCAATCTTGGCACACAAGAAGTGGGAGTGGTCATGATCTTTTCTGTGCTTGGGTTTGCACCGGAGAGCGCCATCGCTTTTGCTCTGCTCCGCCGAGTACGGCAGCTTGCCTGGATTGCCGCTGGTCTCAGTATATTGACCCACATTTCCCATACCTCGACGACGGAGATTCTCCAGGTAAGAAAATAAACGGATTTGTGATGCAAGGTGCTTCCATGACCGACGACCCCGCTATCAATCCTCAGGCACTCAGTAAAACGGTCGGGGGGAATCTTAGGGACGGGATCATCGCAGGGATGTTCGATGCAGATTTGGCATGTGTGCCTCGGAACATCAGTTTTCGACCTGGCCAGAAACTCCCACGATTGATGAATCAGATATTGGGTAGGTCAAAAGCTATCCTAATCTGACCCCCCTGGTTCGATGATACGGCAGGTTCTGCACAATGTTCACTTGGCGTATGCCGATGAAATTGCGCAGGTCAGTTTGCTCTTGCCGTGGAAAGTCCTGCGTTCCACCCAACATCAGAAAATGTGAACGGCATATCACCGCTACGAGACTTTCCACGTTACATGTTAAGGCATAGAGAAAACAGGTTGATTTTCCTGCCCGAGACGGAGTGATGGAATCCGGCCAGATGCCTCTTCACATGCGCCGACAGCCAGAGGCCCAGGAGTGTCCCCACAACAACATCTTCACAGGCCACTCCGTGACGGGCATTCAACTATAGACTCCCGCCTGCTAGAAAGACAGCTTGAGTTCTAACTCCAAGTGCAACACGACCAGCCCTGATGGGCTACGGTGTTGCCATGTCAACAAGATCCTATCGACACATGAATGCCGAAGAACGTGAGACCTT
>JACMLT010000340.1 GCA_014379455.1 Nitrospiraceae bacterium | reverse complement strand
GACGTCGCACCCTTGGTCGCCATCGAGATTGATCCCGACCGCTATCGGATTACTGTACAACACTACCAGAAAGACGGTCTCACGGAACCGCCCGATATTCGAGAATGGCAAGAACAAACCGGCCACGATCTGGTCTTCAATGCCGGGCTCTTCCGTGAGAATTATGCGTATCTCGGGTTGCTCTATGGAAACGGACGCTCGTTGGGGAGCAAACGTCACACGACCTGGTTGGGACTGTTTGCGGCAGAGCCGGCCGCGGATCTTTCATCGCGACGCGCGAGGGTCATGGACCTGACCTATGACACCTTTGACGAGCAGCACATTCCCTATCGAGAAGTCGCGCAATCGCTCATGCTCCTCGACCGAACCGGCAAAGTCCGTGTGCGCCAAACCGGGAAACGCGCACATCAGACCCTCGTCGCAGAACAAGGCGATGGGCATCTCCTCGTCCTCAAGACCACGGAGGCGGCATCACTCTATGCCCTTGGGGAATGTCTGCGCGATACCTTTCCCTCCCTACGCCAAGTCATGGCCATGGATGGAGGATCCTCTTCCGACGTCTCCGTCAGCCCCTCTCTCCGGGAAGCTACGTCGAAGATGGCCGGTGCACATAGCTGGATCCCCCTGCTAGAAGGCGGCCTCACCACTCACATTGGACTCCCAGCCGTAATCGGGATCAGCCCACGCCGGGACCAAGCCGGTGCCAAAACTGCGAACAAATGAGCTTTTTTAGATGTGTGTGGGACTAGCTGCTGTCGACGGAGTGTGGAGGCTAACCTCCGCAAGGGTTCGCTGAAAGACAGGCACACAACATCCGTAACGTCAGCCCCGGCATCCAAAATCACTGCAGCCTTACTGGTTGAAATTTTGAGGAACCTCTCAAATCCCTACAGTAGATCAGGCCGTAAAGGCCGATGGAGAGATGGCGATGGTTGGGAACGCCTTGAGAATTTGGCGATCATTCGTCACCAACGGTACCTCCAGATCCTGGGCGAGGGCCACAAATTCGCAATCGTAGGCCGAACAACCTGACCGGCTGGCAAGCTCCAACACCTGCCACGAGACCACGCTATATTCATGTCCGGTCATCGACCGTTCAGCTTCATCAATGATCGCGAGCGCCTTTTCAAGTTGAAGCGCATCTGTACGGACAAGTCTGATCAGAGCATTACGAAACTCTGACCGCCATAGTAACGGATCGGCCCACAGCGCATCCCGCTGCAGCACGGCCTCACTCTCTTGTGTCCGTTGGCCCTGGACATAGAGATAGATCAAGAGGTTCGTGTCAGCCACAATCACAGTCGCCCTGCCACTTTGAGTTCATCGAGCAGGCGATCAGTCAGTCGAACACCTTTGGGAGTCCCGCGGATAGCCCGCGCCCGCGCAAGTAGGGCGTCAGCCTCAATAGGAACACTGTGTGTCATCTGCTCAAGATAGGAGATGACTTCGAAGTTCAGACTCCTACGATGCGCGGCGGCTTGCTGCTTCAACCGTTTAACCAGGGGCTCAGGAATATTTTTGATCGTCAGGGTTGCCATAACAATCTCCGGTTAGATGGTATCCATAACGCTACCACTATGGATACTAACCGGACAACCCTTAACCGTCAAGCCTGAGTAAGTCCCGCTTGGCCCGCGCCTGGAGTATCTCGTCTAGAACCTCGAACTCCTCTTCAAGTCCTTCGTACTCGAGACGCACGTCAGGGCGAGCGAGCGCCCGGACTTTAAAGCCTTTAAGGGTGTTTCGCATCTATCAACTCAAGCATCAGTATCGCGGCTGAACTTGCGAGCCAGGGTGGTGAGTAGCCCATCGAGGATGGGCTTGGAGATCAGTAACGTATCATGGCCGTCAAAGATGCGCCGCATCGCTCGATCGGCCGAAGAACCGGGTAGGACGAACGGCGAAACGTAAATATTGGTATCAAAGACGACCCTTCACGGTTTCGCGAGATACCGCTGGAGATCTCGGGCCGTGAGAATGCCTTTGGCTTTCGCTTTCTTACTCCAATAGCCTTGGATCGCTCCGAATTCCTGTTCGAGCCGATTGTGTTTGTTCTCTAAGACAAGATCCTGCAAGACCGCGACTGTACTCTTCCCCTCACGCCGAGCGAGCTGATCCAGTTCTTTCGATAGCGCTGCAGGAAGGGCCAGTTGTCGTTTCGCCACTGTCGTCATAAGAAATGGTGCGCTGTCTCACCGCGTCGGACTCGAACACATCGTTATACATCAAGTTGTCGAAGACAAACCGGAACAGTCCCATCTGAATCTATATCCCAATAAATTGGATTTCTTGGACTCAGCGCCCCCGCGACAAAAGAAGCACCAAAGATTTCTTCTTCGAGCGTACACGTAGCCTCAACACATTCTTTTGCCTTTGTCTCTAAATCAATAACCGAAATACCCGGGTTGAGATGATGAAAATCGTTACGGTGTCGCCATGCAAGTTTAGCTGCATTAAGTGCTTTGTCATTCAGTATTTTTTTGGCTTCTAAATTCCGGATCAGGTCTTCGACCTCTTTCTTGTATTCCATACTATTGCGCTGAGCAACGAACTTCAGAACAGCCTCCAACAGCGCCTGTGAACACATAATACATCCGAGCATGTACCCGTCGCGGTACAGTTCTAAGCATTGGGAGGACGCCGCGGCAAAGTAATGACCTCCGATTACTCGCAGGTAGCTTAATTCTTGAGTTCTCCGAACGCGCGCTTGAAGATCAGCGTCAAACTTGCGCCGGAGATGGTTCTCAATGTCATTCGCCATCATCGCATGGAAGTCCAGACGTATAGCAACTGAAAATACTGACCGGCATATCCTCCTCCATGAATCCAGCCAGAACTGGCAGGATTCTCTCAGTGAGTTGAAGACTCGTCAATGGTCTCCCCTGTGCAAGGTATCCGCGCGCATCGACCGAGCACCGCCTCTACAAAGATGGTCCCTCCAAGCTCGCTCGTTACCGCCCATCAAGGGGTGGCCTGGCTTGGTCCCCAACTGCGCACGTCGAACAACCACTGTTTCATGGTGGTACCTCTCGCAGGATGCTCAAAAAGGCCGTCCAGCAAGGCCGCAGCGAGCGTACAACGAGGGTTTTCCGACGTGCCCGTTTTTCATACTCCCCCCACCCTTCAAGAGGGTCGGCCATCTCTTCGTTCGACCGCGCGCATTGAGCGAGCACCGCCCGCAATGTCGTTATTCGATAGTTCTTGTGTGCGCGCTCAGCGAGCGAGGAACGAGGAGATGGCGGACCCTCAATCCGCCATTTGGCCTTCTTGGAATAGCTGATTCAAAATCATGTTTCTCTTTTCTGGATCTTTGTAGTACTTCAGCGCCTTGGTGAAATTGTCCAGCGCGCTCTCGCGCTTTCCCTTTTGGGAATAGTACTCGGCAATGCCGTGGTAGGCCCGAGGGTCTTGATCGTTGGACTTGAGGGCTCGATTGAAGGCTTCGTAGGCGGCCTGCATGTGCTGTCTGCCCAGCGCTAACCAGCCGAGAGCTGAATGCGCCGGACCGAAGTTTGGATCGGCGACGAGAGCTGCGTCATATTCTTTTTGTGCCAGGTCCAGACGGCCCCTGGTTTCATAGAAATCTCCTAGAGCAAAATGCACGGCTGCGTCCTTGGGGTTCAGGCGCAACGCCTCCTTGTAGGACTGCAAGGCCGGCTCGAACTTGCCCTGCTCAGCGAGCGCACAAGCCAGGTTGGCGTGGGCGGTCGCATCGTGCGGCTTCAGCTTGATCACCTCGCGATACTGCGGGATCGCCATCTCCAGACGGCCCTGCTCTTGATAGGCCACACCCAGATTGGTCCGCCCCGGCACATGGGAAGGATCGAGTCGGACGGCTTCACGGTATTCCTTGATGGCCATTTCCAGATGGTTGGCCCGCTCATGGATCTGTGCGAGAAAATAGTGGGGATGGGCGGACTGTGGCGCGAGTGCGATCGACTTCTTGTAGGCCAGGATTGACTGTTCTGATTGGCCCGATTGCGCCAGAAATAATCCCATCACAAGATGGGCATTGGCCTGTTCAGACTGTCGGGCCACAAATCCTTCGATCCACTCTTTGACTTGGGCAATGTCTTCGGATTCTTCCAGGGACTTCGCATGAGCCTTCCAGGCCTCGGCAAATTCTCCCCGGAGCAGGTAGATGATGTTCAGAGCGAAATGGGGTCGAGGGTCTTGGTCTGTGCCGGCAGCAGGGTTGCGGGCCCAAGCCAGTGCGGCCTGCTGGGCCTGATCCCATTGGCCTTCCAACAGCCTCGCTTCACATTGGGCTTGGTAGTCGGTCATCGGGGACAGTCTGACTATCTGGTGAGGGTGTCTTCAATATCCGGTGAGGTGGCCTGAATGCGATCTCCGAGTGCAGGATAGCGCGCCGCAAGTTTTTGTTTCATCAACCAAGCGATGGTCCGGTATGACCAATGGCCTTTTACGCCGGAACGAAGCCTGGCGATGTACTCTGCCTCGGCGTAGTCCATCTTAAAGAGACACCGTACCTTGAATCCAAACGGTGTGGCGTAGAGCGATCCCTCTGCGCTGGTTTTCTTGAGCGCCTCGATGTCCAAACGGACCGCGTCCATCGCCTGCCGATATTCTTGATCCAGCCCCGCCTGCACGAGCGGCGGCGGAACCTCGTACCCATGCACCGTCGTAAAGTTCTGCTGAATTTGCTGACAGCGCCGATGCCGATGCATGTCCCGCCAGCCTCCGATATCCATCAGCACATCGAAGGTGAAGGCGTAGCCGCTGCGGAACTCTTTGATGAGTTCGTCGTAGGGTCCTCGTGTGCTCATGGCCACGTCGATGGCCTCCTGTTTCTGTTTCTCCGTCCAGGTGCGGACGACCGCGAGGAGGCACCGATAGGGCGCGTGGGAGACACGATACAGTAAGGTGGTGACAAGCTCGTCCAACGGATCGTGGGGTTCGATGAAATCCACGGGCACTGGCTCACCCCAAGAGGCCGGTTGATCCAAGCCGGTTCCACGGAGCGCGTCCTTGGCGTATCTGGCGAGATCCTGGTAGACCGAAGCTTGATAATCGTTGGACTTGGCATGGCGCGCGAGCGTCGGTGCCAGGGGTTCGTGCGTGCCGCCTGGTTGACCGCACAGTTCGCCCCATAGGTTCACGGGTGACCGTTGGCAGGCATCCTTGAGTTCGTCTCCGATCGATCGCAATTCCGGGAGTTGCGACGACAACAGTCTGGTGATTTGCTTCTCCAGCGTCCTGATGCTGACGACTTGCCCAACGTTCGTTTTGGCTGCGAGGGGCAGAAGATATCGCGTGACATCGAATGCGCGAGCAGCAATCGTCCGTTGGTAATCAGCCGGTTTCATCGACTCAGGTCTCGGCTCACGTTCAGAAATAAATTGGGTGAGGGGTTGGTGTAAGAGCCGATAGATTTCGGCGAGACTGCGGAGAATGCCGTGGTAGGTGCCCTCCGTTTCAGTCCCTCGAATGGAATCCGGCACGAACCACCCGCCGGAGGCAAAGTTCTGATACCGGCTCGATTTCGCCTGGCCATCCCATAAAGGCTCGTCTTCGAGTCGAATTGCCGCAAGCTCTGAGATGTCCTCGAAGCAGATGATGACATGGCCGAGATCGGCAATCGAGGCATGGCCGTAGTCGAAGTAGAATTGATCCCAGAACTTTTCAGAAGAATGGCCATGTACCCAACGGAGGCTATCCTCGATCGAGTCGGACGAGCGGCTGTAGCGGGCCAGTGCGTAGGCTGATTTCTCGGGCGGCATCGGTGCAAGCGCGATGACCCGGCGAGTCGGTTGATCTATACTCATGAAACGTCCTCACGTGGCAGGTAGGCCGCGAACTATACGCCCGCGGGCTGGTCGGCGCAAGAAGGCATGGATTCCCTCGTCGTACGCCACTCGTGAAGCGGCGGAATTTCGTGACCGTGCGGTCTCACGAACGGTACTTGACGGTTGACGAACGAGTGATTTTGGTCTGCGTTGACTTGCTTATAACCCGTCGCTATAGTCCCGGATCTTTCTTGGTGGTCGTTGAATGATGGATATGATCAAGGGGATTAAAGGCGTCAAAGATATCCTCCCTGAGGATACACCTCGATGGCGTCTCATTGAGGATGCGGCAAGGCGCTGGTCACTCTGTTACGGGTATCAGGAGATCCGTATCCCGATCTTCGAGCTCACGGCGCTCTTCGCTAGAAGCATCGGTGCGGCGACAGATATCGTTGAGAAGGAAATGTATACGTTTCCCGACCGGGACGGAACCTCGCTGACCTTGCGACCGGAAGGAACGGCCGGAACAGTCCGCGCCTTCATTGAGCACAATCGGGCGGCCAATCCACTCCCACAGAAATATTTCTACATTGGTCCGATGTTTCGTCATGAGCGGCCGCAGGCGGGGCGCCTACGGCAGTTCCATCAATTCGGTGTCGAATCGTTCGGCACATCAGACCCCCGCGCAGATATCGAAGTCATCGCGCTGCTGTGGCGTCTGCTCTCTGATTTAGCACTGCCGGACTTGACACTTGAGATTAATAGCCTGGGGAGCTCAGGCGACCGTGCCGCGTATAAACCCATCTTGCTCTCGTTTCTCTCTCAGCGTGAATCACACCTCTGCGCAAACTGCCGGCGCCGTATGGAGACGAATCCCTTGCGCGTCCTGGATTGTAAGGTTCAGGACTGTCGAGCCGCAACTGAGGAGGCGCCTCAACTGACCAACCATCTCTCTCCCGAGGCCCGTCTACATTTCAACCACGTCCTTGCAGGTCTCACAGCTGTCGGCGTGCCCTATCGACTCAATCCTCGTTTAGTGAGAGGGCTGGATTACTATTGCCTGACGAGTTTTGAAATTACCTCGACTCACTTAGGAGCTCAGAACGCCGTAGGTGCTGGTGGCCGTTACGACGGCCTCGTGGAAACACTCGGCGGCCCCTCTGTCCCAGCTGTGGGATTTGCGGTCGGGCTTGAACGCGTATCGTTGATGCTTCCTGAAACATCGTCATCTAAACTGAATGAATGTCTCTATTATGTCGCGGCTTTTGGAGAGAATGGAACCAGGCTTGGGCTTATCCTGCTCGACGAATTCCGTCGAATAGGACTTTCATCCCTCTGTGATTATCGTGCCACCACGCTGAAAGCTCACCTCCGCCAAGCCGATCGATCACAGTGCCGTTACGCCATTCTTCTGGGTGACGATGAAGCCGCACGCGGCTCCGTTATTCTTCGTAACCTTGAGTCAAAAGCTCAAGAGGAACTCCCTCTGGCCGGTCTCTCCTCACTCCTAAAATCCCGTAGATCTTCTCTGTAAAACGCTCACTTTTAGATGTTGACTTTGTGCTGAAAAGCTCGTACCCTCACACGGGATTTTCATCATAAGGGATTGATTGTATTGGTATCTTTTATTTAAAAACCATGGCGAATAGAAAGTTAGGTCTCCTGTTATCCACACCCCCTTCGCATCCAAGTGTTGAGACTGTTGTCCAGTTGACTCAGGCCGCGCTACGAAAAGGAGTTGATGTCTATCTCTATCTCATCGATGAAGGGGTAAAGAGCGTGACGGATCAACGCTATATTCGTTTGATCGATGCCGGAGTCAAGATGTCTGTTTGTGCCTATGGCTGCCAGCAACATGGAGTTCAAACGGTTACAGTTGATTCGCGAGTGTCTTTGTCTGGGCTAGTGGTGCTGTCAGGAATTATTGATGGTTGTGACCGCTTTCTTGCTTTTACATGAGACGGTATTATCACTGCGGTTAGTTGTCTATGTCTAAATGTATCGCAGTGGTGATTTCAGAAGATCCTTGTAAAACAGCCCGCCCTGTTGAAGCGCTTCGTATAGCGTTGGGGCTTTGCTCTGGGGATCATCAGACGACTGTCGTTCTCCTGGGACTCGCCACTGCACTCCTTATGAAAGACAAAGAAGATATTATTGATATCGATGTTCTTGAAAAATATCTTCCCTCTTTTAAACACTTGGCTGTTCCATTTCTTATCGAATCCGGGACGGCAATGAACGTATGGTCTGATGATTTTTCCGTGACGACTCGAACAACAGATGAAATTAGACAATTCATTCGCTCAGTTGACTGCAGTCTAGTTTTTTAAGAAAATTAGCTTTGATCCTATGGGTGCCACACTTTATATCCTTCGACAACAGCATGATCGTATTTCCCCATCTCTTTTTCATATGACTGATACAGATATTGATATCGTCCTTATGGAGCAGGTTACATCTCTAACCCCTTCTAGTGAAGAGGGAGCGAAAAGTAGTCAGGATAGTGCTGTGGTCTGTGGTTCTCCTTCAATTTTGACGTTTGATGATCTTATTGAAAAGATACTTTCATCAGAACATGTCGTTGTTCTATAGAGGTATTGATCGCTCTTCTCCGAATATATTTTTTCTAAGAAATAAGATAGTCGTCGGAGTAGGAGTCGGAGTAGCAGAGTGGATACTGTGAAAAGAATATAAGTTTATGAATTTACAGTTAAAATATGAACATATCTTTGTGGAGTGAGTTGGGTATTACCTCTGAATAACCCTTGTATGAATAGTCGATAATATGTGGTGGTGTGATGGAAACAGTATCGTTGTTATTCTTTTAAGGTCTGATAATGATGTAAATAGTGTGAGAAGCTTACGCGAAAAACCAGGTTATCAACAGATGTGAATAAGTCTGTGCATGCAGAATAGTATGGGAAATATGGCTATCGAAAACGAATGGCAGAATGCCTTGGCGTATATCCAAGGAAGAGTGCCAAAACAGGTGTACGACACATGGTTTACGCCGATTTGCCTTGAACGGATAGAGGACTCCACTGCGCAACTGGGTGTCCCGAATAAGTTCTTTGGCGATTGGTTACACCAACACTACGGACCTCTCCTATCCGAAGCCGTCTCTGCCGCCAGAGGTGGACTAGAGACTGCCATTACGTTTGTTATCTTCAAGCAGGCGAAAAAGCAGCCTGATGGTAGTGGTAGTACTGTTGCGACCGTTCGTCAAAATACCGGGCCGCGGGCAAAACGAGGCATACAGCTCAACCCAAAGTATACGTTCAAGAATTTCGTTGTAGGCGCCGGAAACCAATTTGCTCATGCCGCCTGTATGGCGGTCGCCGAGCAGCCAGCAAAAGCATATAACCCACTTTTTATCTATGGGGATACAGGATTAGGGAAGACTCACCTCCTGAATGCTATTGGAAACTATGTGGCGGAACGGACCGACCTCCGGATTGCCTATTTGACAACCGAGCAGTTTACAAATGAGGTTATCAACTCCATTCGATACGATAAAATGATGGATTTGAGGAAGCGGTATCGCCATATCGACATGTTAATGATCGATGACATTCAGTTTTTGGCGGGTAAGGAGCGCACGCAGGAGGAATTCTTCCATACATTCAACGCCCTTTATGAAGCGCATAAACAACTCGTCCTCTCGAGCGATCGCTTCCCTAAAGACATGCCCGATATCGAGGAACGACTGAGATCGCGGTTTGAATGGGGGCTGATCGCAGATCTCCAACCACCAGATGTTGAAACGCGGATTGCCATCTTACGGAAAAAGTCAGAGGACGAGGGCATTACTTTGCCGGAAGACGTCATCCAGTTTCTCGCCACAACGATGAAGAGCAATATCCGCGAGCTCGAGGGCTCATTGGTGCGTCTCGGCGCCTATGCCTCACTCACCGGCCAGACCATCACACTCGAGATGGCAAAGAACGTGCTCCGGGATCTCATCGGCACCAAGAAAAAGATTGTGTCGATGGATGATATTCAGGAAACGGTGGGGGCTCGCTTCCACGTGAAGATTGCCGATCTGAAGTCCCGTCGACGGAGCAAGACCCTGGTGCATCCTCGACAGATCGCCATGTATCTCTGTCGGGAACTCACAGACTCCTCGTACCCCGAGATCGGACGGCAGTTCGGAGGCAAGGACCACACGACGATCATCCACGCCTGTAAGCAGATCATCAAAGCGAAAGACCGTGACAGTGAATTCAGTGCCACATTGGAGAGCTTGAAGGAGCAGATCCTGCGAGCGTGAGGGCTGCGCCAAGGGGAAGAGATCATGAAATTACGTATGGGGCGAGTGGAACTCTTGACGGGTCTTCAGCGGGTCCAAGGTGTCGTCGAGAAGCGCAACACGATGCCGATCCTCTCGAACATCTTAATTGAGGCCAAGCAGGAGGGGGTGGAAATCGTCGCCACCGATCTCGAAATCGGTATGCGCGGGCTGTACAAGGCAACCGTGGAGAAGCCCGGAGGGATCACCGTCTCGGCCCGGAAGCTCTACGAGATCATCAAAGAACTGACGGTCGGTGAAATCGACATTACATCGGGCGACAACAACTGGACGACGATTCAGGCCGGCAAGAGCCAATTTAAGATCGTCGGCCTCCCCAGTACCGACTATCCCGCGTTGCCTACGATTGAACGGGAAGGACTCATTCCTCTCGCCGGAGCCGGCTTCCTGGAGCTAATTCGGAAGACCCTCTTCGCTGCAGGAGACAATGACGCGCGGTATATCCTCAACGGTCTGCTGGTGACCCTTATCACGTCGGAGAAGAAAACGATTTTACGACTGGTCGGCACCGATGGACATCGGTTGGCGGTTGCTGAGCAGGAGGTTGGACATGCCGAAGCCAAGGGCGCTCCGCAAGAAATCAAAGCCATCATTCCCAAAAAGGCGGCACATGAGATGCAGCGTCTTCTGGAAGAAGGCGGCGAGGGAGAACCCTTGATTGGGTTCACCAAAAATCTCATGATTTTCCGGAAGAGCGGACTGCTGCTGACCTCGCGGCTCATGGAGGGGAACTACCCGAATTATCAGCAAGTGATCCCGAAAGAGAGCGCAAGAAAAATTGGGGTCAATCGCAGCGATCTTGAGAGTGCGCTTCGGCGCGTTTCCGTATTGTCCCGCGATAAGGCGAGTGCGGTGAAGGTGTCGTTCGTCTCCGGACAGATGACGCTGTTTTCCAGTAATCCTGATTTTGGAGAGGCGACCGAAGAGCTTGCGGCACGGTACGAAGGAGAGGCCTTGAACACAGGGTTCAATGCCCGCTATCTATTGGATGTTCTCGGGGTAATGGACGGAGAAACGATCTCTCTGCAAATGGATAATCCGCTGAGCCCCTGTTTGATCCAAGAGCCGGACAGCCCCGGGTTCAAGTGCGTAGTCATGCCGATCAAGGTCTGAGAGTCACGAGTCAATTGTCATCGTTCAATGGATGAGGCAATCGGCCCTTGGTTGCCCGTTGCGAATGACCGATGATCAAAGACGTGTTTGAAGTAGGAGACTGATGGCTAGTAACGTTACCGAGACCACACCGAAATCCGACAGCTACGGTGCGGATCAAATCAAAGTATTGGAAGGCCTGGACGCCGTGCGGAAGCGTCCGGCGATGTACATCGGCAGCACCGGTGTGGACGGCCTCCACCACCTCGTCTATGAAGTCGTCGACAACAGTGTCGATGAGCATATGGCGGGATTCGGTGAGACGATCGAGGTGATGATCCACATCGACAACAGCGTTACAGTCGTGGATAACGGCCGCGGCATTCCCACCGGAATGCATTCCACGCAAAAGAAGTCTGCCGCCGAAGTGGCACTGACGGTTTTGCACGCGGGTGGCAAGTTCGAGCAGGGCGCCTATACGGTGTCCGGCGGGCTCCATGGCGTCGGGATCTCGGTGGTCAACGCGCTATCTGAATGGCTCGAGCTGGAGATTTGGCAAGACGGCCAAGTGTTCGAGCAGCGCTACGAGCGCGGCAAGTCGACGGCCCCGCTCAAGATGACAGGTAAAACCAAGCGCCGTGGCACGATGGTCACGTTCAAGTCCGACGGCCAGATCTTCGAGACTCTCGACTTCAGCTTCGACGTGCTGGCTCAGCGACTGCGCGAACTCGCCTTTTTGAACAAGGGACTCGAGATCACACTCAAGGATGAGCGGAAAGAACCGGTCAAGGAGCAAATATTCAAGTACAAGGGCGGGATCGTGTCGTTCGTTGAGCATCTCAACGAAGCCAAGGTGCCGCTGCACAAGCCTATTTACGTGCAGGTTGAGAAATCTGAGATGGTGCTGGAGGTTGCGCTTCAATACAACGACAGCTACGCCGAGAACCTGTTTTCCTTTGCGAACAATATCAACACCAAGGAAGGTGGCACGCACTTGGTGGGCTTCAAGGCCGCGCTGACTCGAACGATTAACAGCTACGCCAACGCCAACGACCTGCTCAAGAAAGACACCGAATCGCTCACCGGTGACGACGTTCGCGAGGGGCTCACCGCCGTCGTCAGCGTCAAGGTCCGGAATCCTCAGTTCGAAGGACAGACGAAAGCCAAGCTGGGCAATAGTGAGGTGAAAGGCATCGTCGAGTCCGCGGTCAACGAAGCGCTCGGGACCTATTTCGAAGAGAACCCGACGGTGGCCCGAAAGGTCATCGGGAAAGCGATCGATGCGGCGCGTGCTCGTGAAGCGGCGCGAAAAGCGAAAGAGCTCATCCGACGCAAGAGCGCGCTTGATGGCGGCTCGCTTCCCGGCAAGCTGGCCGATTGTTCAGAGAAAGATCCGGCCTTGAGCGAGCTATACATCGTCGAGGGCGATTCAGCCGGCGGGTCCGCGAAGCAGGGGCGCGACCGCAAGTTTCAGGCGATTCTACCGCTGAAGGGCAAGATCCTCAACGTCGAGAAGGCGCGTTTCGATAAAATGCTCTCGAGCGACGAGATCCGGACGTTGATCATGGCGCTCGGAACCGGCATCGGTCGCAAGCGCGAAGAGAGCGAAAAGGCTGACAAAGATTCGTTCGACATCAGCAAGGCTCGGTACCATAAGATCATCCTCATGACGGACGCCGACGTGGACGGCAGTCACATCCGGACTCTGCTCCTCACGTTCTTCTTTCGGCAGATGCCGGAGCTGCTCGAACGAGGCTACATCTATATCGCACAGCCGCCGCTTTTCAAAGTGAAGAAGGGCAAGACGGAACGGTATCTCAAAGATGAGATGGCATTGAATGAGCACCTGGCCGATATCGCCGTCGAGGATGTGGAAGTGTATGTGGAAGGGGTCCAGGGATATGTCACGGGACGGCGGCTCCTACCCATTCTGAAGAAGATGATCGCCTTCGAGACATTGCTCAGCCGGCTCAATAAGAAACCGCACGAGGCCAGCATGGTGCGGGCGTTTGTGGATGAGCCAGGGCTCGATCGCGAGCTCCTCAAGGATCAGGGGGCGCTCAAGAAGGTCGTGGCCAACGTAAAGAAAACTCTCGCGGTGGTGTATCCGAAGCTCACACCGACGTTGGATATCGTCGAGGACGAGGAACATCAATCGAACAAAGTTACTTGCCGCCTACTTGCCAACGGGGCCACCTATAGCTTTGATGTGACGCACCTGCTAGTCGGCTCTGCCGAATTCCGCGAGTTGCAGAAGCTCTCACCCTCGGCGATCGGCTTGGGCCGGGCGCCGTACAAGATCAAAGCCGACGGTCAGGAACAGCTCCAGCCCGCGACGGTTGAGTTGGTCAAGGCGATTCTCGATAAGGGCAAGCACGGACTCGGTATCCAGCGTTACAAAGGTCTCGGCGAAATGAACCCGAATCAGCTCTGGGAAACGACGATGAACCCAGAAGTTCGAACGCTGTTGAAGGTCAAGCTGGAAGACGTGCCAGGCGTCGACGAAATCTTCACGATTTTGATGGGTGATGAGGTCGAACCTCGACGAAACTTCATTCAAGCCCACGCGCTCGAGGTCAGAAATCTAGACGTGTAACGAAGAAGCTGGCAGCTGCCAGCTAGAAAAGTGAAACGAAAATTGGCGTGTAGGATGCTTAAAATGGTCATCCACAAGGCTACAGGCGAGCGAAAATCTGAGGCGTACCTTGGAGTACGATGAAGGTTTCACGAGCCGAGAACGAAGGTGAGGAAGGGTGCGTCTTGGCGCGCCGGGGCCGGGCCGGGTGAAAACCGATCATTTTCAGCATCCGTGGAGAACTAGATGCCACCTGATGAGAGATTAGGGCAGATCGCCATCGAAGACGAGATGCGCTCGTCATACCTGAGTTACGCGATGAGCGTCATCGTGGGCCGGGCGCTTCCCGACGTGCGTGACGGTCTCAAGCCGGTCCATCGCCGTATTCTCCATGGCATGAACGAAATGGGCCTGGCGTCGAACCGGGCCTATCGCAAGTCCGCCAAGATTGTCGGTGAGATCATGGGGAACTACCATCCCCACGGGGACAGTGCGATCTACGACACGCTCGTTCGAATGGCGCAACCCTTCAACATGCGCTACATGCTTGTGGACGGTCAGGGCAATTATGGATCGGTCGACGGCGATCCGCCGGCAGCCATGCGGTATACCGAAGCCCGCCTGACCAAGGTCGCCGAGGACATGCTCGCCGATATCGACAAGGATACGGTCGATTTCGGGCCGAACTACGACGAGTCACTGGTCGAACCGCTGGTGCTCCCTTCTAAAATTCCGAATCTTCTTGTCAACGGCGCCGGTGGCATTGCAGTGGGCTATGCCACCAACATTCCGACCCATAATATCGGCGAAGTCATCGAGGCGCTCCTCCTGTTCTTGGAGAATCCGGACGTCACGATTGCCCAGTTGATGAAAAAGATTCCAGGCCCCGACTTTCCGACGGCCGGATTCATCTATGGAACGGCCGGCATCAAGTCCGCCTACGAAAGTGGACGGGGTCTTCTCACGTTGCGCGCGAAAGTGAAGGTCGAGTCCGATGAACGCACGGATCGCGAACGGTTGATCGTCACGGAGCTACCCTATCAGGTCAATAAGTCCAAGCTGATTGAAAAAATTGCCGAGTTGATTCGGGACGAACGGATCAAAGGGATTTCTGATCTGCGCGACGAATCCGATCGAGACGGCATCCGCGTCGTCATCGAGCTCAAGCGCGGCGAAATCCCGCTCATTACCCTGAACAATCTGTATAAGCTCACGCAACTCCAGACGACCTTCGGCGTCATTATGCTGGCGCTGGTGAACAACCGGCCGGAAGTGTTGAATCTCAAGCAGATCCTGCATCACTTTATCGAGCACCGGCGTGAGGTCATCGTCCGTCGAACCGCCTTCGAGTTGCGCAAGGCGGAAGAGCGGGCTCATATCCTTGAGGGTCTCAAGATTGCGCTCGATAATCTGGATGCGGTGATCACATTGATCCGACAGGCACAGTCGCCCGATGAAGCCCGTGTCGGCCTGATGCGGAGGTTTGCGCTGAGCGAAATCCAGTCGAATGCGATTTTGGAGATGCGGCTCCAGCGCCTCACACAATTGGAGCGCAACAAACTCATCGAGGAATATACAGAGGTCTTGAAACAGATCGAACGTCTTAAATCGATCCTGGGCAGCGAAGCGTTGGTCCGTTCGATCGTCAAAGATGAGTTGATCGAAGTGCGTGAAGCCTACTCCGACGACCGCCGTACGAAGATCGTGAAGGAAGAAGCGGAAAT
>JACMLT010000339.1 GCA_014379455.1 Nitrospiraceae bacterium | reverse complement strand
GTAGGTAGATCCTCATTCTCATCTTCGACGACACTGACTCTCCGGTACTCCCTTCAGCCGCTCTTATGAGCCGTGCTTTGGATTCAATCGACAGGCAATAACAAAATCACGGTCATCGGGATAGGCTGCCGCCATCTCAAAGCCTATGCGATTTCGTTCACTCTGGCATTCCTCAGACGTGGAAAACATATTCAGTACGGTGGTTTTTTCGAGCCCTGGCACTATGTTGAGGAGCACAATGACTAGTAACCACATAGGGCTCCTTTCAGCCGCTCCGGCGGCGTTGGGCCCAGCCTGGTGCAAACCCTTCACCCCTCCCGTCGCTTCCCCATGCAGTGTTTCGTTACGTACCTACTGGGCCATTCCTCCAGCTTCCGCTGACCTCCTCTCAGTGTTTATGGTTACTGATTACCTAGAACACTCCTGGTGCTGTAGTTAACCCAGGTTTTAAGGACAGAAAAGCTGCCCAGGAGGCATTTCCGCCTCGCCAGCGTGCGAGGAGTTATTCCATGGTGATGATGGAGGTGTTCCTGCCGAGAAGGGGAATTGCAAGACCTGCTTCTGCTTGCTGCTCACCACGGTTACCAGCCCGACGTATGCGCCGGGCTGGTCGAAGGTGTATCCGCTATAGACCGAGCCGTTGAGGGCTGGAAGTTTGGAGTCTTATGAACGAAGGGCTGCCCACCAATTCCGCAGCCACATCGATTGTAGGAGCATGTACCCGAGCCAAGCCACGAGCAGCAAACCGAGGAGTGGCATGACTGCGGTGCGCACTAGTTGCTGATAATCGGTCATGTGAACCCGCAAGAGATACTGCGGGCGCAGCATCAGATTCTGCTTGTCCGATGCAATGGTGACGGTATAGAGGCCTTCCTCCAGTCGGACTTCGCTTCGGAGCACTCCGTCCGGGTGGGTGCTTGGTTGAATATCTGCCACAATCTGATCTTCGGTCGTATTGTTCCCGTTTTTCTTCATCACCCGCATCCAGACCGGCTCGTTGCGTAATACCGGGTCCACGAGATCTACGACCAGAAAAGTATTGCCTTCCTTGGGAATATCCGTGCAGTAATGTTCTTTCAGCTGAAATTGCGGCTGGTAGGTACTGAAGTGCACCAGCCGTTCACCTACTTGACGTAAACATGGGTCATCTTCTCCGCTCGCTGCTTCATGTGCCGCAGCGACTTCAGGGTGGTACAGTGCGGCAAGAAGGATGAGCACCATACAGCCGCTTCCTGTCACGTGTTTCATCATGGCCGAATCCTCCCGGACTGGACGTTGCAAGGTTGAGGCGCACCGCCAAATTTACTGTGATTTGACCGAAGGAGGCCCTACGTGAAGGCATTATGTCGCAGGTTCTGCCAGATACTCTTGCTCATCCCCTGTGCCGCCCTCGAGCGAATCGTCAAGGAGGCGAGGGAGGAGTGCCGCGTTGTGAATGCCTGAGTGGATATCACGGCTGACGATGCGATACGCCGATGTGCAGCACGGGCGGGATCGGCAATGGCGCCACAGTGGATGTGACGCCTTCCGGAACATTCATCGCTTTCGGACTGGTGCCCAGAATCTTTAGACTTCTCACGTGTCATCAGTCCACCACCGCGTGGGCGTCCACCGCAAGCCTCGATTCTTTACGGGATCGTGTGTCTGATTCGTTGCATCGTTTCCGCTGATCTTTTCGCTAGAAGAACCGAAGGAAGGATTGGGGGCTCGTTGTGCTCACGCTCCTGCCTGTCGTGTCCTCAATGAGAATGATGTGCTTCGGATTTCGATATGCTTTGAGAAGCTTATAGGGCGCTGGCATTCTTGTCTAAAAAAAATTGAAAAATTCCCCCGGCTTCTGAGGAGGGTGGGTCGCCCAAGGGTTCTCGCGTGAGGAGTAGGTCGTGGGTATGTATTCTGGATGTAGGGGAGTGTGGGAAGTAGGGGTTCGGATCTTGCCATCACCCGCGTACGCAGCAAGCCACGGCTGTCAAGCCGTGGAGGAATGCGCAGCGGGTGTTTTCCGAAGTCTTGGCGAAGGAGGACATGCTTCGGCTGGTTTCGCCGAAGATACCAGAGGGAGCACGGCTGTCAAGCCGTGGGGCTCCACACATTGCGGAGGCAATCTGTGTGCGAGGAGTTATACCATGGTGACGAGGGATGCGTTTCTGGAGGGGAATGGCTCCATCAGGCTGAAAAATATTCCAGGGGCCATTAAACAGGGCGTACGTCCTGCTAAAGGATCTTCGTGCCAAAAAAGATCGCCGCGCCTGTGCGAAGACTGTTCGGAGCGGCCGCCAACAGTCGGCGGGTTGGAATATCGAAGTACACGATTCCCTGGAAGGTGCTACCGGCGAAAAAGCAGGGTGCTCCGCCGAATGCGATGCTCTGATCGAAGATATTTCCACGAGTCCTTGCCGTCACGGTACCTGTAAACGTGCACCCGCTTTGCTCGATTCCCGTAAACGTTCCATCAGCTGCGGCCGTCACAGTTGCAGCCTGCACGCCCCCGGAGCTGCCAGCCTGGCCGGTGTAGACGCCGGCGAGACTGGCAACGGTCGGAGTCGTATCGTACGCGGTGTTGTAGGAACTGGTAAACGTCACTGTACCCGCTCCCGAATATGCGATTGAACCATTGAGGAACTGGCGTGCAGCAATGTCGGCAGAGATGGTTGCATCCTGCACCGCGACGCCAATACCGAAGTCTTTCGTGTTCGGTGAGGTGAAGCTCCCGTTGTTCGAGGCTCCAGTGCCTTGTATGACGCCGGCAATCTGATTGGGATTAGCCGCGGCGGAATAGAAAAAATAGTACGTGCCGTCGTCAAGGACGGCGGCCGTAAGAGTCCGGTTGGTATTGGTCGTCCCGGCCCAGAGCCCCTCAGCAGTATTTGCTGAGGCTAGGGCTGAAGTCTGGTCGGAAGTCTGGCCGCCACAACCACTCGCACTCAATGCCAGAGCAATTCCAAGCAACGTGAAACATTGTCTTAGCATGGCTTTCGTCCCTCTCTTCTTCCAATCCAATCATGTCGTGTGAGTCCCTCAGTGTGCGGTATCTGATGAAGAAAAACCACCCCTACATGCGTTTGGGGCTATCATGCAACAATGGGGTGCTCTAGATTTGTATGACGCCCAGCTTCGACGTGTCAGTCTCGCCTGCCGCCCACCGCGCATGTTTTCTCTGTTGCGACCTTTCTCTGAGACTCGTATGATGGACGCATGAGTGTGGAACCTGTCGCACGCATCAAGTCGAAGACGCCCGTACCCTACGAGCTCTCGGCGATTCACCACGATACCCACGACACAAAGACGTTCTGCTTTGCCCTTCCTGACGATGCCACGTTGGACATGCTGCCAGGAGACTTTCTGTATGTCCATGCAACGATTGACGGAAAACAAGTAAAGCGGCCCTACACACCGTCGTCGATGCCCGGCGCCACGGGGTACTTCGATTTGACGGTCAAGCGGTACGGAACCGGCGTGGTGTCGAAGTATCTCCATAAGCAAGGGCCTGGAGACCGCGTGCTGATGAGCGGGCCGAATTCTGGTGGCCATTGGGTGGACGGTATGGCGAAGCAGGTGGGGTTTGTGGCCGGCGGCACGGGCATCACCCCGATGATTTCTATCATTCGCTGGATTCTTGCTCAGAGTCTCCCTGTCGAGTTGTTTCTGGTCTTTGCTAACAAGGCCGAGGCCGACATCATCTTCCGAGAGGAATGGGACGAGGATGCACGCGAGCACGCAAGCTTCCATTGTTATCATGTGCTGGAGCAGCCGCCCGCAGGTTGGTCGCAAGGCACGGGCCGTATCACCGAGGACATGCTGCGCGTGCATCTGCCGCCGCCCGGTCCTGATACCGTGATCTTTCTCTGCGGCCCCCCGCCGATGGCCGACGCACTGGAAACGACACTCAAATCGATCGGCCACTCCGAGCAGGCCATCATCCTTCCGTAACCAACTGCTAGCAGGATGCTGAAAAAGTCCGCCAGCGGCGTTCTCGCGTCGCTCAGAGGCTCAACGTACCGCAAGGGTACGCCTCGCCTCTTCGCTCGCTGCGGTCTTGCTGGACGGCCTTTTTGAGCATCCCGTATAAGTGTGCACCTCTTTCTCCTTGCGACGAAGACAATGATGGACAGGTTCCTAGCCTCCGGCAATTGGCCATAGACTTGCCTTGGCAGCCCATTGGAATCGGGGAATTCAAGGGAGATAATATAGACGCTGCATCGTGTATCCCGTCTTGCCAAGGAGGCCGCTATGCGAATTCTTCTGGCCGTCGACGAGTCCGAGAACTCCCATCGCGTGGTCCAGTATGTTGGATCTCTTCTAGGTCGAACGCCTGAAGTTGCCGTCACGCTCTTTCATGTGCTCAAGCCCATGCCGCGGGGGCTGCTGGAACATGGAGGATCGGAGAATCCTGCCGCAGAGGAACAATTAAGTGTGCAGTTGCGCGACGAACAAGAAGTCTGGATTCGGAAGGAACGGGAGTCCGAGTGCCATATCTTGAAGGAGGCGTGGGAGACGCTGGCACAATCTGGGTTCGACATGAGCCACGTGGCGGTGAAGTATGGTCATGATGACAATATTGCCAGAAGCATTCTCGAAGAGGCCCGAAGTGGACATCACGATACCATCGTTGTGGGGCGGCAGGGGATATCCCGGATCAAACAGATCTTCGGTGGCGGCACAACCGATCATATACTGCGCGACGCCAAGGGCTTTGCGATCTGGGTGGTGGAGTAAAATGGTCACTGCTTGAATCCCGCGACGTTGATCTTCTGTCAGAGACAGGTTGATCCAATGCGCTCCTTCTCACACGCAACACAGATGAGCCGTTGCGCATTGAGGGGGAACTGCCGGTCACAGCCGGTGGCCTACTTCTCGGGCCTCTGCTCACTGATCATATTTCTATTTCTGAGGAGTATTCCAGCGTATGCGGAATGGGAGGCAGTTGAGAAAGACTATCTGTTGCCAGGACTACAGACCGTGTACGTCGATCCAGAGAGCATTCGCCGAGAAGGGAATCTGGTAACGATATGGCAACTCATTGACTTTACGTGGATGCAAGGGAATCCGAGAGGCCCCCATCGATTTTTGTCCACGAAGACCCACAAGCAATTTGACTGTGCGGGAAAGCGTGTTCGACTGCTTGCCTTCACGGAGTTCTCGCGGGGTATGGGAACTGGCATGCCGCGTGACGGATACGTCGATAAGGACAACTGGCTTCCGGTTGAAGCAGAGAGTATGAGTCATGCTCTCTGGGAAGCTGCTTGTGGCAAGGAATAAATAGCCCCGCTCTTTCCAGGCAGGGCATCCTGGCAGATCTGTGTAATCTGCGCCGCCGCACCATTTTTTGGCAGAGACAAGCAAGAGCGTAGAGATCGAGATTCTTTTCCCGTGCGTCACCCAACCTTTTTCAAATCCTGAATATCATGGACCTTTCCAATTGAGCCTGCTAGTTAAGGTTATGTGCTACCTGGCAGATCTTGATCACTCAAGTCAGCCAAGATAGGCACGATGCGTTCCTACAGCCAAGGAAGCATAACTGTACACTTCAAGGAGGCATCAATGAAGAAGCTGTTGCTCGCGGTCAGTGCGATGACGTTGATGATGAGTGGAATAGTCTTTGCCCAGGCAGAAACGCCTGTGATTGATCAGCGCCAAGCGAATCAGGATCAGCGGATCGATCAGGGGATTGCGAACGGGCAGTTGAACGAGCGAGAAACAAACAGGCTGAACAGGCAGCAGGAACATGTGAACAAGATGGAAGACAGGGCAATGTCCGATGGTGTTATGACGAAAAGGGAACGGGCCAGGGTCGGCGCGGCACAGAATCGTGCCTCGCACCATATTGCTCGCGAGAAACACGACCGCCAAGGCAAGCCGCATCGGTAATTGAAAGCTGGTTGATGACAAGACGGGGCGCTCGGGATCGTATCCTGAGCGCCCCGTCTTGTTGTTGAGAAACATTGTTTCTCATCCAGCAGGGGATTGCTACAATGACGTACCATGATGCGTCCTATAGTCTCAAACAAGCTGTTGAGTCACCTCCCTCGGGCGACTGCTTCCCTACTTCGTGCGCTTGGGAAGCTCGCGGATGAGGGTGGGGTATCCCTGTATCTCGTCGGCGGAGTCGTCCGCGATCTTTTACTGGAGCAGGAGAATTGGGATCTTGATCTCACCGTGGAAGGTGACGGGATCGCCTTTGCACGGCTGGTGGCTATCCAGTATAGAGCTGGGCTGGCGGTATTTGAACGGTTCGCAACTGCGCGGCTCGCGTTTTCAGACGGACTCAAGATGGATATCGCGACCACCAGGCGAGAGTCCTATGCCCAGCCCGCTCTCCTGCCGACGGTTCAGCCCGCGTCGATCGAAGAGGATCTCTCCCGGCGTGATTTCACGATCAATGCTCTAGCGGTACAACTCAATCCGCAGCAGTTCGGTCGTATGCTCGATCCCTATGGAGGGCAATCCGATCTTCGTGCGCGCACGCTCCGCGTGCTGCATGCGGGAAGTTTTCAAGACGATCCCACTCGCATCTTCAGAGCGATCCGGTTCGAGCAACGGTTGGGTTTTCGTCTTGAGCCCACCACTTTGCGTTTGCTCGCGCAGGCGGCTTCCACGAATCTGATCCAGCAACTCTCTGGTCC
>JACMLT010000338.1 GCA_014379455.1 Nitrospiraceae bacterium | reverse complement strand
TGTCATGTCGTGTGGTTTCGTACTGTGCCTGAGTCTATCCAATGCCACGCAGGCAGCCGATAGAATGACACCTGACCCATGTGCCGATAGGAAAGGCGGTCAACCTGGCCTCGTGAAGTGTAATGAAGAAACACTGCAGGGCATTGACACCATCAAGGGCGAATTATTGCGAGTTGAAAACGAGTCCTACTTCATCAAGAAGACTGATGGTAAGGAGGCGGTTTTGCATGTCGACCGCACCACTCAGATGGATGGAAACATCCGCCAAGGAGATAATATTGAGGCGAAAATTAAGATGAATACCGTAGACGATCAGAAACACACGGTATCAATGCGCCAGGTTAAATAATAAACCCCAACACCTTTGGTACCACTGTACGTGCACCAAATCTCTACCGCAGCCCATCAGGCTCAAACCGTTCGGCGAAGCCGCAAGTTTGTTGGCTGATCCGCGTCAGCCCTGTGTTAAGAAGATCCATGGGAGGATGGACTGTACGTCGTCCCCTCCAGAGGATGGCCGAATCTATGGGTCGACGTGAAAGCCTGGTGAGCAGCAGGCCGTGCTGGTCTCGAAGGAGATCTGCTAGAACGGCTGGGTTACGAACTGCCATGGTTGTTGATGATACAAATGGCGCCGGTCCGGACCTCGTTGAAGAACACGCGGCCATCCGGCGCCTAGGCCCACGGGAGAGGACGGTGCGCTCCCAAACCCTGGAGTCGCCGTGCCGCAGGGCCCGCCAGCTCCTGCGTCTGGGCATCGGGAATCACTCGCAGGGTTGGGTGGATTCCCTCGGCAAAGCGGGCCAACGTCTGCGCATCAAACGTGCCGGTCTTGGCCAACTGCTCGTCACTTGGCAAAATCCAGGACGTGACTCGGCTATGACCACCTCGAATGAAGGCGACCGCATGCCTCGCATCCAGCATGGCACATTCAGAGGAGGGAATCTGATTTTATTAATATTGTTGTTTTTTGGGGTGGCGATGGCGCAGGCACAAGACAGTCTTGAAGACTTGCAGAGGAGAAAAATGATTGCAGAGGCAGAAAAAGCGGCAATAGAAGCGGAGATTGAACGCGATGAGGCTCGGAAGAAATACAACGAATTGTTGGGTCCGCTTGATCCGGCACAGAAGGCGAAAGATGAAGCCGTGGACCCAGCCTACTCCACCAACTCCATCGCGGATGCCAAGAATGCGGGAACTAACGCCCCCAGCCTATGTTTGCAATGCCTTGAGGCGGCTCAGGAAGAGTTGAAAAAGTGCCTTACTGCGGCCATTAGTCATGAGGACAAAAAGTCTTGTCTGGAGAAGAAGGACGCTCGAGTGAAGAGTTGCGATACCGGTGAATGTAAAATTGAACGGGCGCAGAGCGGCAGGAAAGGTGACATCTCCCCTGAGAAGAAATAAAGCTTCGCAGACCAAAAGATGTTAGAAAATATTTCAGCCTGAATCACTGCCTCAGCCAAACCAGCGACGCACCGGTTCGAAGGTACGACATCGCAAATAGCCGAGCAAGGCCTTGCGCACCGCCCGAAGACTCCCGCTTCTGATCTCATAGAATTTCACGCGGGGGGTATCTAGGTTCTGTCGACATTATTGAGTCCACGTCAAAAGCCAGATTCATCAGTCGGATAGAGGTATTGGCTGCTTTTGCCGCCTGCGTCACCGCTGGAAACACTGTGTCACCGACAACCAGATGCTTGATCTCGTTACCTTTGAATAGATAAACGGGATCCCCATCTTTGGGCTTCAAGGTTGCATGGGTCACCAACCAACCGTCGATATGGTTACGATGGATTGTAATCAGGGGAACTTCGAGGATAGGGTCGGTGACGTTCTTGACCTCTTTGGTTTCGAACCGCAGGCGGTGGACGGGGCCAAAGATCTGTACGACGATATCAGGCTTTCGATCTCCATTCCAAAAGCTGTAGGCGTCCTCAGCGTAGGATAGGTTGAAATTTCCGTCGTTGTCGGTTTTTCCGTGTGCGAGAATATCGTCTTCATGAAAGAACGGATCAAAATCTACCGCGTTGGCCGTGAGAGCGTGAATGCCTTCTCCATTTTCATCAACAATGCGACCTTTGACTCCTGTATTCGCCATGCGTTCATTCCTCTGTAGCGTAGCGCCCGTTTTCGAACTCATCGAATAGAGGCATACAACAGCCTACTCCGTCCGATGATAGGACTTAAACCTTAACAGTCAGACTCGAGGAAATTACGCGAAAGTATTACATGAACAATTTCTCTCATAAGCAAAGACAGACGCACAGGCTCGGCATCTATACCACCAAATTGCCGTCGGGTCTAGCAGGATGCTGGGGAATACGACAGCGGTATTCTCGCCTCGCGCAGAGGTGAGCATAGACACAGAGCACACGTTGCCTATTCGCTCTCTACGGCCTTCCTGAACAGTTTTTTCGAGCACCCCAGAAGTGATATGACGTTTTCCTCTTCCATTCTTGGCTCGCCCCCCTTACGATACGTCTGCTGCACGGCTGAGGAACCTACTTCTTATGTCAAACTTGTCGATTAATCAACTCGAACAACTCGTACAGGGTCACCACGGGGATCCTCTGGCAATTCTTGGTGCCCATCCGATAACACAGGGCGGTTCCCCTACCGCTGCGATTCGATGTTTTTTGCCGGAAGCCAAAGATGTCGCCCTGCTCTTCAGTGAGCAAGGGCAACCTCCCATTCCGATGACACGCATCCATGAGGCCGGTTTATTCGAAGCCATCGTACCTGGGCCACTCGGAACAAGCCCTTATCGTTTCCGCATAACCGATCATTGTGGACAGGTCTTGGAGCGGCATGATCCCTATGCCTTCCCGCCGCTCCTTACCGACTTTGAACTGCATCTCTTCGCCGAGGGCACCTTCTTCAAAGCCTATGAGACGATGGGCGCCCACCTCAGGACGGTGCAGGGTATCGCCGGAGTCCATTTTGTTGTCTGGGCGCCGAATGCTGCGCGAGTGAGTGTCGTGGGTGACTTCAATGAATGGGATGGACGTCGCCGTCCCATGACGAACCGCGGAGCGACCGGCCTTTGGGAACTCTTTATTCCCGAACTCACAGACGGCATACTCTACAAATATGAGATTCGCTCACGCTATCATGACGCACCGCTCCTGAAAGCTGATCCCTATGCCGCCGCATCGGAACTGCGTCCCAATACGGCCTCAATCGCCCGTGACCTTTCTTCCTATCGCTGGAATGATCAGTCCTGGATGACCGCGAGAGCCAAGCAAGATCCGCTCGCGACCCCTCTCTCAATTTACGAGGTCCACCTTGGCTCCTGGATGCGCATCCCTGAGGAAGGGAATCGCTGGCTGACCTACTCAGAGCTCGCCACAAAACTCATCCCATACGTGAAGAATATGGGCTATACACATGTTGAACTTATGCCGATCACCGAGCACCCATTCGACGGATCCTGGGGCTATCAGACCACTGGCTACTTCTCCGTCACCAGTCGACATGGATCGCCTGAAGACTTTATGGCCTTCGTCGACACATCTCATCAGGCCGGAATCGGTGTGCTGATGGACTGGACTCCCGCCCATTTTCCAGATGATGCACATGGGCTTGCCCAATTCGATGGTACCCATCTCTATGACCATGCCGATCCACGGCTCGGCTACCATCCGGACTGGCACAGCCGCATCTTCAATTACGATCGCGCCGAGGTCCGGAACTTCCTTTTGAACAGCGGGCTCTTTTGGCTGGATCGATACCATATCGACGGCTTACGCGTGGATGCCGTCGCGTCGATGCTTTATCTCGATTATGGACGGAAAGAAGGAGAATGGATTCCCAATCGGTTTGGCGGACATGAAAACATCGGCGCCGTCACACTGCTGAAAGACTTGAATGTCTTGATCCACCGTGACTTCCCCGGCGCGATGACCATCGCTGAGGAATCCACGTCCTGGCCGGGAGTCTCACGCCCTACCTATGCCGGAGGGCTAGGCTTCACGTTCAAGTGGAACATGGGCTGGATGCACGATATGCTGGACTACTTCGGCCTTGACCCCATTCACCGCCGATTTCACCAAAATCAACTGACGTTTGGGCTCCTCTATGCCTTCAATGAAAACTTCGTCCTGGTGCTGTCGCACGATGAAGTGGTGCATGGAAAACGGGCGTTGCTCGACAAAATGCCAGGCGATGAGTGGCAACGTTTTGCCAATCTCCGTTCCCTCTATACCTTCATGTATGGGCACCCAGGCAAGAAAATGCTCTTCATGGGCGGAGAGTTCGGACAGTGGCGTGAGTGGAACCACGACACCAGCCTGGAATGGCACCTCTGCGATTTCGCACGGCACGCAGGGCTCCAGCGGCTTACAAAAGACCTGAACCACCTCTACCGTCAGGAGCCGGCGCTGCACGAACTCGATCACGACTGGAACGGTTTCCAGTGGATCGACTTTTCCGATGCATCCCACTCCGTGATCGCCTTCCTTCGAAAAGCCAAGGACCAGGATAATCAGATTGTATGCGTGTGTAACTTCACCCCTGTTCCTCACGACAACTATCGAATCGGCGTGCCTTACGAAGGCTACTATCGCGAACTCTTGAACAGCGATGCATCAGCCTATGGGGGAAGTAACATGGGAAATGCCAGAGGCCTTCACACCAACGCGGTCCCCTCCCACGGGCTGCCCTATTCACTCGCAGTCACACTCCCGCCTTTGTCGGTGTTGTTTCTCAAGCGAATCTGATACAGCTGGACGCTGAAAAAGTCCGCCAGCAGCGTTCTCGCACCGTTCAGACCCTCAACGGGGACCCGGCCGCCTCACCACTCGGCGGCGCGCACAGACATGGTGCGACTTATTCGTCGCACCGTGCGACCCAGAGGGTACGCCTCGGACCTTCACTCGCTGCGGCCTTGCTGGACGAGCTTTTTGAGCGTCCGACGAGAAGGTCTTCCTATTGAGACACACCTGCGGACCATCGAAGCTTCTACCGGCCTCAATGATCTTTGCTCAGCCTCTAGAAGGGGATTACCAGGTCCTGAACGGACCGCAATCGAGATGGATAAACTTCGCGCGCGGATAAAACCCTACCCCACCATACTGGAGCTTCACTGCGGCATGCCGAATCTCACGAAGCTTGACACCGGGAATATAGAAATCGACCGCCTGTCCCTGAACATGCAGACTGTGCTGCGCGACTCGACGACTCCGCTTTAGCAGTAAGGCATTGTACTCAGGCGACCGATAGCCGGAAATGACGTGAATCTCTCCGGCGCCAGCGAGCATCTTGTGCACGAGGTTGACGTGCTCCAATAATTGCACATCGATAGCGGCAACCTCTCCTGTGTGATGGCAGCGCAACACATGATTGACCTCATCCAGCGCCGTGAGATCATAGTGCCCTGCCTCATCACGATAGCGAGCTCGCAATCGTTCGTTCGTGTGTACGTTGAAGAACGTGAGTTCGCCATCAGGAAGCTCGATCGCGCGCGCAACAGAGGGCTGCAACAGTCTGCTCCCGAGCAACAGCAGCCCGGCAACAGATGTTTTCAAAAACGTTCGGCGAGTCCAGGCCCAAGAATCGGGATGCTGCAAAGAAACGCTCCAGAAGAATGTGCGATGCAGTTTGTCGTCACAGCGAAGCTGCTTGTATCAAAATCGACATGGTCAGTCAACTCCGTGATCGAGATTTTATATGAGCTTCACCCACGCACCACTCCAATCCATATGATTCGACCTCTTTTGGCTCAGTCTCGATCAATGCACGAAGATGTTATGACCGCACTTCACTCACGCGAGGTTGAGTAACGCTGCCAAGAGGCTGCATGAGGCGGGTGTGCAGAGGCGGTAGGAAGGACCGCGTGACACTGTATGTAGATCGAGCCGGCGGTGAGTGACCTACGCATGCATGTCCAGGTGCGACAGAGCACCGTATCGAACCCTGCAGTAGGAATATTTATACATCTTCGAACATCCACACACACTTACCCCGAAACAGTTCCCACTGTATTCGATGTATGCCATTGAGTACACCTCCAGACTTTCTGACCACGGTCTCCATGAGGGTTCTGCACGACATGACGACACTGCGCAACAAGGCCGGGTTATGGAACCTAAGAGACTGGTTCCACCAAGTGCTGTGGCCCTGTTCCATTGCTACTTGGACAGGGTAGACCCGAATAGTTAAAGGCCTCGGTTCACACACTCTATCGGTGTATGAGCGGCGAGTCCGTTGATACGCGCTTGTTGTGGCAACGATTCGCTGATGGCAGAAGATGCATTCATAAATGAGATGAGCGAACTCCAGGCCTGTATCCTTTCGCATTCTAGTATGTATCTATACTGATACATGTCCTCATGCCTAAAATCCTGCTATACCGAAAATTACCAATTTTTCACCCTCTATTAGCCGTTACTCGTCCGGCATGATAGTTGCTGCAATGCACAGACAACAGCCCGATTCCGCGAAGCAGAGGTATTTATGGAGAATGTGCTTCACACTGTTTTTGAAACCGATCGTGGTGCACCGCAGAAAGATCCACGGCTGCATAATCGAAGGTCGGTCTGTCTCCGCGTCGCAGTAGCAGACAAGTCAGGAATGGCCGAGGGCGAAGTCCTTGACCTGTCCCTTCGTGGCTGCGGCCTGCGCCTGAAAAAACGTCTCGTACGAGGACAGTATCTCTGGCTGAAAATATATCATGTGCAGGGGAAATCGACCCCGGTCTGTGACTTGGTGCGGGTGAAGTGGCTTGAAGACGATCGGGTGGGGGTCGAGTTCCTGTATATTGCGCCAGAGAACCTCCGGCGACTTCACAGAATCTTTGGCGACCAAATTGCTTTCGCACTGGAGAACTAAATGCACGCCTCTTGCTCCCCCCACATATCCGTCGAACATATCGAGGCAGGACTCCCCTCCAGTCTGGCCATCGGAATCGATGTCACGAGTGTCTTGCTCGAGACTTGGTGCGCTCACGAACTCCAATGGGTCTTGTATGAACGCAATACGCCTCTCGTCTGGACGCAAATCAGCCAACATCTTCGAGGGTATCTCGGCACCTTATGGGTGTCAGGTGCTCTGCAAGGGGACAAAGCAAGAGAGGCGTTTGTTGTGACATGCGATCAGTCCACTATGACCCCGGAAGACATTCTCCACGGTCGTGTGATTTGTCTTCTCGGCGTCGCGCCTGTTACGCCTGGAGAGTTTACCTTTTACCGTATCCACATTCAGCAGAACACGTCATAGAGACTCTCTGTCTCGCAGCCCCTACCAGCCTCACTACGCCTCCCATCGTTGGCACATTGCGATCAGGCCTTCGACACGAAAGACTTCCGCAGCACGCATAAAAACTGCTGAATGCTCAAGAGGAGCAGCTTCCATTCACATAGCGTGAAGCGATAGAGGCAGGTGTTGATGCCAACGTCGAGCTTCAAGGAAAATGAAGTCCTTGGCCTTGGGAGCTTGGTGGATCAGTGCTCGATCTGTCTGTCTGGATCAGAGACGTCGGTGGACGCCAGTCTCACAGCAACACCCCTGACCTATGTAGAATTGGCAGAGTTCCCTCGGATCGAACCGAGTGCGCCGGAGGCGAATCACTGCAACGGAGGGCATTGACGGCACCACAGAGAAAAATATTTTCTAACGCTCTATTTCACCACCGACACACGCTGCCACACTCAGCCGAGTCTCAGGCAGCCCACGCTACCGTTGTATGCGCAGGATAGGGCCTGCGGCCAGCCATTTTGTTGGACCCATTGCGGCCATATGGGGAAGGTGTGCGACGTACCAGAACACAACATCTTGCTCCTGCACACCTTGATTATCTTCATCATACACGAGCTGGCCTCGAGCTCCGAAGACCCAGGGAACATCTTCGCTCGCGTTTGCTCGACGAATCGCCACGTCATGGTCGACAAACCGGTCCCGTTCGCCATCATCGATCAAGGGGGCATACCCCGTGCCGGGCAGAATCAAGACTCCATGCCCATTCAGTTGATCGCGAACAAACCAGGTTCTGTGGGTCTCGGGAATTTTCACATCATTCCGCTCGTTCGTGTACTTGCGCCAGCCGGGGCCCCAACCGCTATCAGGTCCTCCGTCATCATGAACGAACACCTGATCCATGCCGTTTCCGTTGATGTCGAAATCAAATCGCCAGTAGGGATGATGCACGTGGTCAGTGTTGCAGGATAACCCTCGACTCTGGACGACCGGCCGGAGTTCACCGTCCTCAGACAAATGCCACGACTGATAGATATGATATTCACCGATCCGGGCATACGCACCGAGTTCCAGCCACTTCACGTTATTCTGGGTCGTGCTTTCAACACAGACTTTCTGATTGCCGCAGTTCACGATCGGCACAAGATCCTGCGAACGCAACCGATCCTGGAACGGGCCACAACGCCCGCTTTCCGCACGCGACCCAAACCAGGTAAACGGATTCCACCATACCATCTGCTTGACATACTTCACACGAATGACCGGCATGCTGGCCTTCGCGAGGACCGGCTCGTCCGCATAGGTGACATCTCGAAGAGCCAGGCCGGTGTTGTCCCGAACTTCCCAGTCGAAACTCCAGCGCCCCCAATTGATGTGTTCAGACTGGGTTTCTGCAAACGAGGGCACATACGATATCAAGGCAATCAGGATGATCAACCCACTCCACGCGACTCGTTTCATCTCTCTTTTCCTCTCATGAGCGAGGCGGTTCCTCTCCGGCATCGAGAACCGTATCCTCAGTCAAATCGACGACCGCCCAGTATTTAGGATCGCCGTCCTGTCCTTGCGAGAACGTAATCCAAATAATGCGATGCCCGTATCCCGGATCGTTCCTGAAGAAGCCCCGATCTGGGTGCATCAGCAGTCCATGCCCTTCAAGTGGCTGGACCTTCCCTGCAAGACGTGGATCTGCTTTGGCCAATTCGATCCCCCGTTGCACATCCTGCAGACCTTCCGGAGGCAGATAGCCATCGAGGCGGGCCGTGCTGAACACACTCGCCTCTTTCATACGCACGTCCACGGCGACGTTGTTGCTATAGCTGTAGTACACGAGCCGTACAAGGTGGACGGTCGTACGACAACAGCCGAACGAGATCTTGCCCTCAGGCGGCAATCGGTCAGCGTCGATGAAACCCCAACGACTGCCCAAGAGTGCCGCAACACGGGCATCGCCTTCGGCCACCTTCCGTAGAGTGGCGATTTCTGCAGTCGTGAGAATCGCAGAGGAATTTTGAGAGCGCCGCACGGACGCGTCAAGAGCGGCGCCGGCCATTTTTGGTTTAATGTGCCCAACCGCGTCGTCACCGGTAAACTCAAGGACATGAGGGGTTACGATCTGGCTGGGGAGTGGGGTCTTTGGAATGGCTGTGTGCGAATCCTCTGGCCCAAACGGGCCGCGGGACCTTGCGTCGAGGCTGCAGCCACAGACCAAACCGGTCAGGATCAACACAAGAAGAGTCCGCCAG